>CAZJSY010000002.1:0-124543 GCA_964548555.1 uncultured Burkholderiales bacterium | reverse complement strand
GGTCGGTGAAGCGGTCGAGCTCACGGAAGGGGTCGTAGCGCATCAGCATCGTCGTACCTCCTCTTCGAACCTGTACGACAGAATATGCGAAAAGTTGAGCGCTCTGTCAACAGATTTCCTGTTGTTCGGTCGTCAGTGTGAAGAGGACTTCGCGCAGGTGGTCCACGACCGCGTAGTGCCCGGCGTCCGGCCAGATGGTCGCCCGGCACCCCGGGAGCGTCGCCGCGAGATACGCGGCGTCGGCTGCGCCCCGGGTGTCCTGCGCCCCGTGCCAGAGGCGGGCACCGGGCGGCACGTCGGCCACCCGAAAGCCCCACGGGCGCCAGAACGCCACCAGGTCGTCGGCCAGACCTCCCGGTCCCTGGCGGAACGCCTCCTCCAGATCGGCGAGCAGCATCGGGCGGATCGCCGGGTCGGTCTGCAGGGCCCGGTCAGCCGGAGGGCCGCCCTGCAGGTACGTATCCGGATCGCCGGCTGCGGGGGCCATGTAGCGCTCGACCGCCCGGATCGAACGGGAGGGCGCCCGTCTGGCCATCTCCGCCGTCGGTCGCATGTGGTCGCCGAGCGCCTCCCACGCGCCGGGTACCTCGTCGAGCGGGCCGGGGGCGCTGACCAGGGCGACGCCCGCCATCCGTCCGCGCAGCTCGGTCGAGACGGAGCACGCCAGGGCGTGCGGACCGCCGGCCGAGACGCCGAGCAGCGTCACCCGCTCGAGGCCGAGCGCGTCGAGCAACGCCGCGACGTCGGCCGCGGTGTCGAGCAGATCACGACCGGGCCGACGTGTCGAGCGTCCGAAGCCCGGCCGGTCGAAGGTCACGAGCCGCACACCCGCCGCGCCGGCGGCATCCGGGCCGGGAAGAAATCGGCGCGACCCGGGAGCGCCGTGGAACAGCACGACCGCCGGTCGGTCGGGGTCACCGTGCTCCTCGTACGCGAGGGCCCGGCCGTCGTTCAGCGCGACGGCCGGCACGCCTACGCCGGGTTCTCTTGCACGAGCTCGACGAGCGTCCCGAACGCGCCCTTCGGGTGGACGAACGCGACCGTCGTGCCGCGACTGCCCGGCCGCGGCACCTCGTCGAGCACGCGACCGCCATGGGCCTTCACCGACTCGAGGGCCGCGGCGCAGGAATCGACCCGGTAGCCGATGTGGTGCAGACCCTCGCCCTTGTTCGCGAGGAACTTCGCCACCGTGGAGTCGTCGCGCGACGGCGTGAGCAGCTGGATGTAGGAGTCCGCCACGCGTAGGAGGGCCTCCTCGACACCGTCCTTCTCGACGACCTCGCGATGCTCCACCTCGCACCCGTACGTGTCGCGGTAGTACGCGATCGCAGCTTCCAGGTCGTTCACCGCGATTGCGACGTGGTCGATCTCGGTCAGCAGCATGTCCATGGCCTCAGCCCTGATGACGGCGGAAGAGCGTGATCTTCGGGAGCAACGCCTCGCGTCGCTCCGGGTTCGTGACGCCGAGGCCCTCCTCGGGCGCCAAGGTCAGGATGCCCAACTTTCCCTCGTGCAGATTGTGGTGCACCTCGTAGGCGGCATCACCCGTCTGTTCCAGCGTGAAGGTGCGCGAGAGCGTCGGTTGGATCCGGCCCTCGCCGATCAGGCGGTTCGCCTCCCAGGCCTCGCGATAGTTGGCGAAGTGACAACCCTTGATGGTCTTGAGGTTCATCCAGAGGTAGCGGTTGTCGTATTCGATCGTGTACCCGGACGTGGCCGCGCAGGTGATGACGAGGCCGCCACGCTTGGCCACGAACACCGACGCGCCCATGGTCTGCCGGCCCGGATGCTCGAAGACGATGTCGGGGTCGGTACCGACGAGCTCACGGATCTTCTTGCCGAACCGGCGCCATTCCGACGGGTCCTGGGTGCGCTCGTCCTTCCAGAAGCGGTAGCCCTCGGCCTTGCGGTCGATGACGTGCTCGACGCCCATCTCCCGCAACAGCGCCGCCCGCTCCGGTGACGACACGACACCCACCGGTGTGCCGCCGCCGTTGAGGACGTACTGACATGCGTACGCGCCGATGCCGCCGCTCGCGCCCCACACGAGCACGGTCTGTCCCTGGGTCATCTGCGCGCCGTTGGGGCTGACGATCATCCGGTAGCTCGTCGAGTTCGTGAGCGCGTTGACGGCCGCCTCCTCCCAGGTGAGGTGGGCGGGCTTCGGCATCAGCTGGTTCGCCTTGACCAACGCGATCTCCGCGAGGCCGCCGAAGTTCGATTCGAAGCCCCAGATCCGTTGGTTCGCGGCGAGCATCGAGTCGTCGTGGGCCGACGGGTCCTGGTCGTCGACGTAGTTGCAATGCACGGTCACGCGGTCACCGGGCTTCCAGTTGCGCACGGCCGAACCGACCCGCAGGACGACGCCCGAGGCGTCACTGCCCATCACGTGGTACGGCTGGTCGTGGCGCTTGCCCCAGACGCTCTCCTTGCCGAGACGCTTCAGGAACTGGAAGGTCGGCAGCGGCTCGAAGATCGACGTCCACACGGTGTTGAAGTTGATCGAGCTCGCCATCACCGCGACGTACGCCTCGTCGGGGGCGAGCTCGGGCAGCGGCACGTCGTCGATGTGCGTCGACTTACGCGGGTCCTTCTCCTCCGACGGCATGCCGGCGAACATTTCCTGCTCGTCTTCGCGTACGACGGCCCCGCGGAACGACTGCGGCAGGGGTAGCCCCGCGATGTCGTCGCCGGAGGCGTTGGTGAGAATTGCGTCGCGGATGGCGTCCATCTCCGTCATGGCCCGCGACGGTAGCGGCGAGCGGCGGCCCACCTCCATGTCGGGCGCGACACGCGTACCCGCGCGCGAAGCGCCCTGCGAGCCGCCGGAATCCTGCTCCCGGGCGTCCCCGGTGCCGTTCGGGTAGGGAGAACGAACGCCGTCGCGGCCGCCCGCGCCGCGGAAACCCCGCAGAAGTGCTGCCCCGGCCCGGAACCACCGCCGGCCTCCACGGCTACCATCCGGGGACCGGCAGCCGTCACGGGAGGTTCACGATGCCCGGTTCCGTCATCGCTTCGTCCGCCAGGACGCCGATCGGCAAGCTGTCCGGCGCGCTCGGGTCGTTCAGCGCGATGGACCTCGGCGGGCTGGCGATCAAGGCTGCCCTCGAGCGCGCGGGTGTCCGCCCCGACAAGGTCGATTACGTGGTCATGGGACAGGTGCTCCAGGCCGGCCAGGGTCAGATCACCGCGCGCCAGGCCGCGGGGAAGGCCGGCATCCCCATGAACGTCCCGGCGATCACGATCAACAAGGTCTGTCTGTCGGGCATCAACACGATCTACCTCGCCGACCAGATGATCCAGGCCGGCGACGCCGAGGTCGTCGTCGCGGGTGGCATGGAGTCGATGACGAACGCGCCGTACCTGCTGCCGAACGCACGTGCCGGCTACCGCATGGGCAACGGCGAGCTGGTCGACGCGATGATCAACGACGGTCTGTGGTGCGCGTTCGACGCCGTCCACATGGGCGCGGGCACGGAGCAGTACTGCGGACAGATCGGCGGCATCAGTCGCGAGGCGCAAGACGAGCTTGCGGCGAAGAGCCACGAGCGCGCGGCCGCCGCGACGAAGGAAGGGCGCTTCGCGGAGGAGATCGTGGCGGTACCCGTCCCGCAGCGCAAGGGCGACCCCGTGCTCGTCGAGAGCGACGAGGGCATCCGCCCGGGCACTACCGCAGAGTCTCTCGGCGGCCTGCGCCCGGCATTCTCGAAGGACGGGACGATCACGGCGGGCAACGCGTCGCAGATCTCCGACGGTGCCGCGGCCGTCATCGTGACGAGCCGGCGGAAGGCAGAGGAGCTCGGCATCGCGCCGCTCGCCGAGCTGATCTCCTTCGGCATGGTTGCCGGTCCCGACCCCTCGCTGCTGCACCAGCCCTCGGGCGCGATCAAGCAGGCGCTGCAGCGTGCGGACATGTCGGTCGGCGACATCGACCTGTTCGAGCTCAACGAGGCGTTCGCCGCGGTCGGGATCGCTTCCATGAAGGATCTGGGCATCACCGACGACGTCGTCAACGTGAACGGCGGCGCCATCTCGCTCGGTCACCCGATCGGAATGTCGGGCGCGCGGGTCGTGCTCACCCTCGTCAACGAGCTGCGACGGCGCGGCGGCGGTACGGGCGCGGCGGCGCTCTGCGGCGGCGGCGGTCAGGGAGACGCCGCGATCATCCGCACGCTCTGACGCCTGCGGGCGCGCGGTCCGTCCCCCGGGCCGTCCTCAGCTCCATGAACATCGGCGCGCTCGGCGCGGGTTAGCGTTCGGCCCGTGGACGCGGCACAGCTTCGACCGCTGCGTGTCGGCGAGATCCTCGACGTCGCCATCCGCATCTACCGCCAGAAGTTCGCAACGCTGGTGAAGGCGGTGGCACTCGTCGTCATCCCCGTCCAGGTTCTCAACGTGCTCGTGCGCCTGTCGTTGCCGTCGTCCACCACCACGACGGATTCCACGACGGGCACGGTCCGATTCAACGGCTCCGCCTTCGCGACGACGCTCGCCGGCATGCTCGTGCTGGTGGTCGCAACCGTCGTGTCGAGCACGCTGGCGCAGGCCGCGTGCTTCAAGACCGTCGGCGACACGTACCTCGGGACGGAGTCGGACTGGCGCACCTCGTTGCGCTTCGGGTTCTCGAACTTCTGGCGACTCCTCGGGCTCGTGTTGCTGCACGGGGTGCTGCTGCTCCTCGCGTTCCTCGCGTGCATCGTGCCGGGCATCTGGCTGTACGCCGCATGGTCGGTCGCCGTGCCGGTGCTGCTCATCGAGGGCACCGGCGGCTTCAAGGCGCTGAGTCGCTCCTTCGAGCTCGTGAAGGGACGATGGTGGCCCGTGGCCGGCACGCTGCTCGTCGCGAACCTCCTCTCGGCGCTCGTCTCGGGCGTGTTCAGCCTCGTGCTCGTGCCCGTTGCGGTGTCCGGGGGCAACGAGACCGCGACGGCCGTCCTGACCGGCATCACGGGTGCGATCGGCGCGCTGATCACGACGCCGTTCATCGCGGCAGTGGTGACCGTCGTCTACTTCGACCTGCGCGTCCGTAAGGAAGGCTTTGACCTGCAGCTCATGGCCTGGCGGATGGGTGTGCCCGCGCCGCAGCCGGGCTTCTCCGGCGTGATGCCGTGGAGTCCGCAGGCCGCGTGGACTCCGCCTCAATGGGGACAGCCTTCGCAATGGGGGCAGTACCAACCGCCACCCCCGAACCAATGGGGCCAGTGGGGCGGCCAGCAGCAGCCCGCTCCCCCGCCACCGCCGCCAGCCCCGTCACCGCCTCCGGGCGAGACGCAGGCACGCCAGGTCCCACCGCAAGCAACACCTCCGCCGCCTCCCGGGTGGGAACGCGCGGAGCCGAGCCAGACCGGCCCACCACCACCCGCCGAACCACCCGGCGAGGACGAGGCGTGATCGGTGCCGCGGTCGCGATGACGGGGCCGGTTTCACCCGATGCGGCCCGCCGCGATGCCCGTTCCATCCTCGGTGAACGCCGCTTCCGCCCTGCACGGATCCCCCGCCCGTTCGCCGGCGCGTTGCGATGGCTCGGACGCCAGCTCGAACCGATCGGAGGCGCATTGCGCCCGGTGGGCCGGTTCTTCCAGACCGTCGAAGGCCTCGTCGTGCTCGGTGTCCTCGTGGTCTGCGCCGGTGTCGTCGTCGCCTACGTCATCGGGAGCCGGCGGGGCGCACGGGCCGCTCCTGCGGTCGTCCGCCGTCGCGGGCCGCAGCGTCCCGACGATCCCGCGCAGCTCGAGCGGGCCGCCGACGAGGCGGAGCGCAACGGCGACTACGCGGGCGCGGTACGCCTACGGTTCCGCGCCGGCCTGCTGCGCCTCGATGCCGTCGGCGCCATCCGCCTCGGCCCTTCCTCGACGTCGGGAAACGTCGGCCGCCATTTGCGTCTGCGCGACTTCGACGACCTGGCGCGCGACTTCGAGCTGGTGGCGTACGGCGACCGACCGGCAGACACCGTGGTCGCGCGCGCCGCACGCGAACGGTGGACGCGCGTGCTCGACGAAGTGGGCTCCCATTGACGACGGCGGCGCGGAACCGTCCCGTACGCGACCGGTGGCGTTCGCTGCATCCCGGGGCCCGGACTGCGATCGTCGTCGTGCTTGCGATCGTCGTGATCGAGGTGGGGCTCGCGCTGCTCGACGCCGCGACGCGCGGTGCCGAGCCGAGCGGCGCGCCGTCGTCGTCGTTGTCGACAGCACGTTCCGGCCTCGCGGCGTACGAGGAGCTGCTCGCTCGGTACGGCCACCCGATCGGCCACCAGCGCGGCGCGCTCGCCGACGCGCGTCTGGACCCGTCGACGACGCTCGTCGTGCTCGACCCCGGCAACATCGACCGCGCCGACCTTGCCAACATTCGGCGCTTCCTCCTCGACGGCGGACGTCTCGTGGCCGGCGGCGACCGTCCCGAGTGGCTGCTCGAGCTCGCGCCCGCGGACATCCCGGGCTGGACGCCCGCGGGCGACCGCGTCGTGACGGTGCGCGACCCCGACGGCCGTGCGCAGTTCACGGTCGAGACGAGCGGAACGGGGAGCTGGGTGCTGCTCGGTGGCCGTCGCTCGCTGACGTTCGAGCCGGCGCGTGAGGGCGGGCAGGCGGTCTTCCTCGCCGACGCGTCACCGCTTCACAACGAGCGGCTCGGACAGGCCGACAACGCGGCCTTCGGCGTTTCGCTCGCGGGTGAGACACGACGCCGTGTGGTGTTCGCTGAAGGCGTGCACGGGTACGGCACGACGACCGGTATCGCAGCGATCCCGTTCCGCTGGAAGGTCGCGCTGATCGCGGTCGCGCTCGCCGCGCTGCTCTCGATGGTCGCAGCGGGCCGCCGGCTCGGGCCGCCGGAAGACGAGGCACGCGAACTGGCGCCGCCACGACGGGTCTACGTCGACGCCGTCGCCTCGAACCTCGCGCGAACACGGCGGCCCGTGGAAGCGCTCGCGCCGGTGCAAGGGGCGTTGCGCGCCGCGGTCGCGCGGCGTGCGGGCCTCCAACCCGATGCGTCCGCCGCGGCGCTCAGGACCGCCGCAGGGGCTCAGGGTTGGCCCGACGACGAGGTCGAGGCGATGTTCGTGCCACTCGACCGCGACGAAAGGATCCTGGCTGCCGGACGGGCACTCCATCGCGCGCACGAGGTCGAGAGCGCGGTCGCGGCGGCCGCCCACGCGCCCGCGACCGGGACGAACGGATGGTGAACCGGTGAGGGATCTTCGGGAACGAATCGGCGCGGAGGTGCGCAAGGTCGTCGTCGGTCAGGACGACGTCGTCGATCTGATCCTGGCCGCGCTCGCCGTGAACGGGCACGTGCTCCTCGAAGGTGTTCCGGGAGTCGCGAAGACGTTGCTCGCGAACGCCCTCGCACGCGCGCTCGGCATGTCGTTCCGCCGCGTGCAGTTCACACCCGACATGCTGCCGTCCGATCTCACCGGCACGATGACGCTGCGTTGGTCGCCCGACTCACGCGTGCAGGAGCTGGGGTTCCGCCCCGGCCCGGTGTTCACGAACGTTCTCCTCGCCGACGAGATCAACCGCACGCCACCGAAGACACAGGCCGCCCTGCTCGAGGCGATGCAGGAGGCGCAGGTCTCTGTCGACGGTGAGGCACAACCGCTCCCCGAGCCGTTCGTCGTCATCGCGACCCAGAACCCGATCGAGTACGAAGGGACGTACCCGCTGCCCGAGGCACAGCTCGATCGTTTCCTCGTCAAGATCGATGTCGGCTACCCCGACGAGCGGTCGGAGCTCGCACTGTTGCGGCTCGGCCATCGGGGGGTCAGTCCGGCGACGCTCGACGACGTCGTCGCCGTCACCGACCACGACGAGCTCCAGGCCGCGCGCGACGAGGTCGACGCCACGACGATCACCGACGAGGTGCTCACGTACGTGGCGGCGATCGTCAGACGCACGCGTGAGCTTCCCAGCGTGGCGCTCGGTGCGAGTCCACGTGCGGCGGTACACCTTCTCGCCGCGTCGAAGGCGTCGGCGCGTCTGAGCGGTCGCGACTTCGTGACACCCGACGACGTCGCCTGGATGGCCCGGCCAGTCCTGCGTCACCGTCTGTTGCTGCGCCCGGAGGCGGAGCTCGAGCGGTACCGGCCCGACGACGCGATCCAGGCCACGCTCGCGTCGGTGACGGTTCCGCGGTAGCGGTCCGGTGAGCGCGCCGCTCGTCATTGCGCTCGCACTCGGCGCCGTGCTCGTGCTCGCGCTCGGCGCCGCACCGCTCACCGTGACGCGGCGCACCGGCCTGTTGCTCGTCGCCGCCGGGTTGCTCGCGCTTCCGGCGGGCGGCGCGGTCGCGTTGCTCGTCGCGTCCGGCGTGCTCGCTGCGTTCGCCGTCGATGCCACGCTCGCGCGCCGCACCCCGATCGTTCGGCGAACCGTGCCCGCGGTCGTGGCCCGTGGCGTCGCCGCTCCGCTGTTGGTCACCGGCTCGACGCGGGGACCGGGTCGCCTGCGGGTGCGCCAGCCGCAGGTTCCCGACATCGCGGTGGATCCTCCGGAAGGCGACGACGGGCTCGACGCGCGCCTCATCGCGTCGCGGCGAGGCCGGCACGTCCTCCCGGCGGTAGCGGCGCGTGTCGACGGTCCGCTCGGTCTTGCATCGTGGTACCGCGAGGGACGCGCCCCGGTGGAGGTGAGCGTGTATCCCGACGTCCCCGCGGCTCGGCGCATCGCGCTGGCCGTACGCCGCGGCCGCTTCGGCGACGAGGCACGCCGGACACGCGGACCACTGGGTCTCGGGACCGACTTCGAGTCGATACGCGACTACGTGCCCGACGACGACGTACGTCGCGTCAACTGGCTCGCGAGTCAGCGCAGCGGACGTCCGATGACGAACCAGTACCGCGTCGAGACCGACCGCGACGTGATGTGCGTGATCGACTGCGGGCGCCTCATGGCCGCGCCGCTCGGCGACCGGACGCGTCTCGACGCCGGACTGGACGCGGTGACAGCCGTCGCGTTGGTTGCCGACGAAGTCGGTGATCGCGTCGGTGTGGTCGCGTTCGACGACGAGGTGCGCCGCCATCTCCCGCCGCGGCGCAGCGGCGGCGACGCGAGCGTGCGGGTGGTCTACGACCTCGAGCCGAGCAGCGTCGATGCCGACTACGAGCGCGCCTTCCGTCTCGTGGGCTCCAAGCGCTCGTTCGTGCTCGTGGTGACGGATCTGCTCGAAGAAGCGGCCGCGCAACCACTGGTGGACGCGGTGCCCGTGCTCGCGCGACGCCACGTCGTCGTGGTCGCGGGCACCACCGATCCCGACCTCGACCGAATCATCGGCGATGCCCCGAGATCACCGGCCGACGTGTATGCCGCAACGGTCGCGCTCGATGTTCTCGAGGCACGGCGCCGCGTCACCGCGCTGTTGCGACACGCCGGCGCGGTCGTCGTGGAAGCTCCACCGGCGATGTTCTCCGCGGCGTGTGTGTCGGCCTACCTCAGGGCGAAGGCGCGAGCTCGTCTCTGACCACGTGCGGCGGCGCTTCGGTGACACGACGCTCCGGTCGACCGCGCCACAGCACCAGCGCCCAGAACGCACCGCCGAGCGTGAGCCCGAACGCGATCGCGGGGCCGAGTCCGATCCCCGACGTGCTGAGCGAGCCTTCGACGATCCCCGCGATGACGAGACACATCGCGGTTCCGAGCGCGAGCTCCGCGGCCGGACGCGCCTCTGCGACGAGAGCGTCGCGCCGCCGCCGGCGACCGGGCGCGACGAGGGCCCAGCCCATCCGCATTCCGGCCGCCCCCGCGACGACGATGCACGTGAGCTCGAGCACGCCGTGTGGGAACACGAACTCGAACAACGGGCGGCCGTTGCCCGCGTCGATCGTCAGACCGAACACGGTGCCGAGCATCACACCCTGATACACGAGCACGACCGCGCTCCCGATCGCCGCGGCGATACCGAACGCGAACGCGAGGAAGGCGACGCGGATGTTGTTGGTGAAGATCGCGCTCGACGCCGCGGCCTTCTCGTCCGCCGTGAGCCCGAAGTTCGCGCGATCCCGCGCGACCACCGACTTGAACGCGGAGGGAACCAAGCCCTGCGCAGCTCCCGGATCCCGGACCGCCCAGGTGCTCGACAGCACCCACGGCCCCATCATGAGCACTACCGACGCGAGCAGCAGCCACGGCCGTTCCCGGACGCGACGCCAGTAGCCGGTCCCCACGAAATGCACGAACGAGTTCGCGCGTTGGCTGCTCTCGTACACGAGGGCTCGCGCCCGTACGACGAGCTGCTCGAGACGGCCGATCACCGGCTCGCCCGGGAACCGGCGCCGCGCGAACGCGAGGTCGGCCGACGTGGCTCGGTACAGGACACCCAGGCGCCGCACACCGTCGGGGCCGAGCTTCGCGGCACGACGGCCCGCGCGCTGCACGAGCTGGTCGAGCTCGGCCCAGCGGGCCCCGCGCTCGGCGACGAAGCGCTCCAGGTTCACGTCCCATTGTTACCGTGCTGTGCGCACCCTCGCGGCGACAGGTGCGGGAGCGGCTGATGACGTTCGACGACCGGGTCACGATCTCGACGCCCGAGGGTGTGCCGCTCGACCTCGTGTTGGCAGGGCTCGGTTCGCGCTTCATCGCCGCGGTCGTCGACGGGGCGATCCAGGGCGCGCTGTTGATCGCGTTGTCGTTGCTGCTCCTGACGACGAACGCCAACGGGTTCGCCCAGGCGGCGTTCTCGATTCTCGCGTTCGTCGTGCTGTTGGGTTACGACGTCGCCTTCGAGGTCGCCAACGCCGGCCGCACACCCGGCAAGATGGCTACCGGCCTGCGCGTGCTGCGCGGCGATGGGCGTCCGGTCGACTTCCTCTCGAGCGCGGTACGCAACATCCTCCGGCTCGTGGACTTCCTGCCGTTGTTCTACGTGACGGGTGCGGTGATGATCGTCGTCACGCGCCAGCATCAACGTCTCGGAGACATCGCGGCGGGCACGATCGTGGTACGTGAACGACGCGCATCTGCGCCTGCCGCGCCCTTCACCGCTCCGGCGGCGTTGCCCGACCAGTCGTACCTCACCTGGGACGTGAGCGGTGTGTCGGCTGATGAGGTGTCGACCGTTCGCCGCTTCTTGGAGCGGCGGTACTCGCTGACCGCCGCGGCGCGCTACCAGCTCGCCTGGGATCTGTCGGCACGCCTGCGCGTGAAGGTGACCGGTCCGCACGACGCGTGGCCGCCGGAGCCGTTCCTCGAGGCGATCGTCGCGGCGAAGGATGCGCGCAACGTTTGATCGCGCGCCGGCCCGGTGCCGTCGCCGGTACGCTTTCGCGCGGTGACCGCCGTCCAGACCGTCGACGCCACCCGGCTGCGCGCCATGGGCGGCGCGATGCTCGGTATCGCGGCCGTACGCCCGGTGCTCCCGGTGCAGGTCGGTGTCCCGTGTCCGCTACGCACGCTCACCGGTGTGCCCTGCCCGCTCTGCGGCATGACCCGCAGCGTCACCGCGGCGGTCCACCTCGACCTCGCGCACTCGCTCGTGTTGAATCCGTTCGGCATCGTCGCCGTCATCCTGGCGATCGCGCTGCTGCTCGGCTGGCGCGTCCGCCGGATCACGTACGCGACGTGGCTCGTCCCGGTCGTGCTCGGCACGATGTGGGCATACCAGCTGTTCAAGTACGCCACCGGCCGGCCCTTGTGACCACGCGGAACGGGCGGCCCCCACCGGCCGCCCGTTCCCTCGCATGCTCCACCCGCGAACTGTGGGTGCGGGCCTGCCTACGACGCGCCGTGCGAGCGCCAGAAGTCGCTCAGCGCGCCCTGCACCTTGATTGTCTGGCTACCGCTCTAGGCATCGGCAGACGCGCGCCGCTCTTGACCCCGACCGACACGAATTCGACAGATTGGGGTCAGGTGTCGGCTCGGCCCGAATCAGGCGTCGATCTCGCGCCGGCCCTCGAGGGCCCGCCCGAGCGTCACCTCGTCGGCGTACTCGAGGTCTCCACCGACCGGGAGCCCACTCGCGATCCTCGTCACCCGGATCCCCAGCGGCTTCAGGAGGCGGGCCAGGTACATGGCCGTCGCCTCACCCTCGATATTCGGGTTGGTCGCGAGGATGACCTCTTCGACGCCGTCGGCGCCGATGCGGTCGAGCAGCTCCCGGATGCGCAGCTGCTCCGGTCCGACGCCTTCGATGGGCGAGATCGCGCCCTGGAGGACGTGATAGCGGCCCTGATATTCCTGTGTGCGCTCCACCGCGACGATGTCACGCGGCTCCTCCACGACGCACAGCACCCGTGCGTCGCGACGGTCATCGCGACAGAACCCGCAGAGGTCCCCCTCGGCGATGTTGAAGCAGCGGCGGCACCAGCTCACCCGGTCCTTCGCGTCGACGATGGCGGACGCGAGGCGCCGGGCATCCTCGGGTGCAACCTTCAACAAGTAGAACGCGATGCGCTGCGCCGACTTCGGGCCGACCCCCGGTAGGCGCCCGAGCTCGTCGATGAGGGTCTGGACCGGACCTTCGTAGACCGACGCCACGCGTCAGCCGAGCAGGCCGCCGAGGCCACCGAGGTCGAGACCGCCGGTGACCCCGCCGAGACGCTCACCTTGCAGGGCCTGTGCCTTGCGAAGACCGTCGCTCACCGCGGCGACCACCAGATCCTCGAGCATCTCGACGTCGTCGGGATCGACCACGTCGACCGAGATGTGCACCGCGTGGAGTTCACCGGTACCGGTCACCTCGGCCTTGACCGCGCCACCGCCCGCGCTGCCCTCGACCGTCTCGTTGGCGAGCGCCTCCTGCGCCGCGGCCATATCGGCCTGCATCTTCTGCATCTGGCGCATCATCTGATTGAGCTGCTTCTGGTTGGGCACGGCTCGCTCCTCGATCGTCCGGCTCCGGCGTCACTCCCTCGGGAGCTCTTCCACGACGCTCGCGCCGAAACGTTCCTGCAGGCGGGTGATCGAATCTACCGCCGGGACCGCCGGGGCATCGCGCAGCTCCGTGATGTCGATGTCCTCGTCGTCGAGGGCGGCCGGCGACTCCCCCGCCGGCGGTGCGTCGTCGGATTCGGCCGGCGCGACACGCGGCCGGCGCGCGGGGGCCTTGCGTGGCGCCGTGGTCTTCGCGGGCGCGGGCGCGCCTGTGGTGGTGGGCGCCCCCTCGGCCGCCGGCGGCGCTGCGTTGTTCACCGACGTGAACGCCTCGTGTGCGGCGAGCTTGAAGCGAATCCCGCTCCCGAGGCGCGAGGTGAGTTCGGCCCGGATCGTGTGGGCCTCCTGGTGGAAACGGGGCTTGGCGAGATCCAGCAGGTGCGGCGCGATGCCGAACACGACCACATCACCTTCGACCGCCACCGGCTGGAAGTCCTGGATCGCGCGACGCGACGACGGTGGAAGTGCGGGGAGCACGGCACCCCACGCGAGGATCACGTCGTCGAGGTGGAGCGCCTCGCCGGTGACCGACGGGGTCGGCGTGTCGGCGGGCGGCTCGCCGGGCGATTCGGCGAGCGGTTCGGCGTTCCCCTCCGAAACCGGTTGGGGCGGCGGCTGCGGCCGCTGGGCGCGCAGCGCGCCCAACGTTGGCTTCGACGCACGTGAGGGCCCGGCCGGCGTCGCCGTCGGCTCCGGCGTCCCCTCCGCTGCCGGTTCGGCCGGTGCGGCCGTCGCCGCCGTCGCCGCCGCTGCGCTCCGCGCTGCTTCGGCCCGAGGCGCCGTTGCTGCGCCAGCCGGCGGTAGTGCCGCGCCACCGCTGATCGCGCGCTCCAGTCGTTCGAGGCGGTCGGTGAGCACCTGGATCGGCGTTCCCGCCTCACGGCGGGCGAGTCGCACGAGCGCGACCTCGAGCACGAGCCGCGGGTCGGCCGCGTCGACACCTCGCATGTCGACCACCGCCTGGCCGAGTGTCTCGATCCCGCGGACCAAGGTCACGTTCCCGATCGTGCCGCCGATATCGCGCAGACGCGCCAGCTGCTCGTCGCTCGCGTCGACACGAACGCGGCCGGCCGCCGCGTTCGCCACGAACGCGTCGCGCAGCGCGCGCAACAGGTCCTCCGCGAGCCGGCGCGCGTCCTGACCGGCGTCCAGCACCTCGGCCACCGCGACGAGGACACCGGCAACATCCTCGGCTGCGATCGCGTCGAGCACCCGAGCCCGGAGCTCGAACGGCGCGCCGCTGAACGCCTGGGCCACGACATCCGCGTCCAGGCGGCCCGTCGCGAGGGCGAGTGCCTGATCGAGGAGGGACAGTGCATCGCGGGCAGATCCGGCGCCACGACGCGCGACCACCTCGATGGCTTGGCGATCGGCCTCGATGCCCTCCTGCTCGAGCACCCACGCCAGGTGGTCCGTGAGCTGCTCGGTCGTGAGCAGCGTGAACTCGAAATGCTGCGTGCGCGAACGGATCGTCGGCAGCACCGCACCGGGCTCGGTGGTGGCGAGCACGAACACGACGTGCTCCGGCGCCTCTTCGAGCGTCTTCAGCAAGGTGTTCGACGCGGCGTCGGTGAGCATGTGCACCTCGTCGAGGATGTACACCTTGCGTCGCGCGGTGGCCCCGAGCCCGAGGCTGATCCGTTGGACGAGATCGCGCGCGGCCTCGACGCCACGGTTCGATGCGGCGTCGAGCTCGACGAGATCGCTGAAGCGTCCCTCGGCGATCGCCACACAGTTCTCGCACTCGCCGTCGGGCTCGCCGTCGGCCGTGACGTGTGTGCAGTTCAGGGCCTTGGCGAGGATGCGCGCGGTGGTCGTCTTCCCGGTGCCACGCGGGCCCGAGAACAGGTAGGCGTGCCCCACCCGCCCTTCGCGCACCGCGTTGCGCAGGGCCGAGGTCACGTGCTCCTGGCCGATGAGCTCACCGAAGCGCTGCGGTCGGTACTTGCGGTACAGGGATTGGAAGGCCACGAGCCGAGGTTAGCGAGGCCGACCGAAACGCAGCTTGTGTGGAATGACGGCGCTATGTGCCTGTAATCCACACAAGCTGGATGGGGTCGTGCGGACCGTGCACCCGTCGTCGACCAGGCTCCGTGAAGCGCGCAGCCCGCCGTCGGCTCGGACCAGGCAACCCTGCGGCACACGGAAGAACCCGCTGAGAGCTGCTTCCTTCCGGACCTGACTCGGTTCACAGGATTCCGTTGCGCAGGACCCGGTCTTCGACGTCGGCGATCGGGTCGCCTTCCTCACGTCGACCGTGGCCTCGGACGGGAATTCAGCCCCCCTCACGTGGGTTTGGGGTACAGGGCACCACGAGCTCCCCGCCTAGCACGGTCCGCACAACCAGGCTACCAGTGGACCGGCGGTGGTCAGCGGGGGCACTTGTACGATGCCCTCTCTCGGAGGGATGCGAGAGCGGCCGAATCGGCACGCTTGGAAAGCGTGTGTGGGGCAACCCACCGTGGGTTCGAATCCCACTCCCTCCGCCACGCCGGCGATCCCGCCGCGGTCATCCGCCGCTTCGTACGAGCGCCGCGCGACCGTTGCGCTCGAGCTCCTCGTCGAGGGCCGTCGCTGCGTCGTCGGTGAGCAGCTCATAGGAGCTGGTGCGTTCCGGTCGCCACCACACGGGATCCGACGTGCGCCACGCGTCGGCGCGCAACGGCTGCTTGGTCACCTTGTCGGTGGTGGTGACGGGGATGGCGTCGACGACTCGCACGAATCGAGGCGTCCACTTCGTGCCGAGGTCGGGCTGGGCCGCGAGGAACTCGCCGAAGGCGGCCGGATCGAACGTGCGGCCGGGATGCAGCTCGAGCGCGGCCATCACCTGATCGCCCGTCACGGGGTCGGGGACCCCGTACACCGCGACACCCACCACGTCGGGGTGACGGGCGAGGATACGTTCGACGGGTGCGGCCGCGAAGTTCTCGCCGTCGACGCGGATCCAGTCGGCATTCCGACCCGCGAAGTAGAAGATGCCGTCGTCGTCGCGGTACGCGAGGTCGCCCGACCAGAACCAACCGTTGCGCGTGCGCTCGGCGTTGGCGGCGTCGTTGTTGTAGTAACCCTCGAATCGCGACATACCGTCGCGGCGGACGATCTCCCCGATCGCCTCGTGCGCGTTACACAGCCGGCCGTCCTCGTCGAAACGTGCCCGCGGACATTCCCGCAACGTCGTCGGGTTCATGACCACGACGTCGGCGTCGGCGTCGGGCCGTCCCAACGCGCCCGGCCGGATGCTCCGTACCGGCGTCATGCGGATCGCGCCCTCGCTGGACCCGTAACCCTCGATCACCGGGATGCCGAAGCGCTCCCGGAACGCCTTGATGTCGGGCGCCGACGATTCCGGACCGAGCGCGAACTTCACGCGGTGGTCGCGGTCGTGGTCGGTCGGCGGCGTCTTCAGGATGTACGACAATGCGCGCCCCACCGTGTTGAAGTACGTGACGTCGTAGCGGCGAACGTCTTCAAGAAATCCGGATGCCGAGAACTTCCGGCGCAACGCGATCGTGGCTCCCGACGCGATGGCGGGAACCACGTTGGCGCTGAGCGCGTTGCCGTGGAACAGCGGCATCGCGCAATACAACACGTCGTCGCGCGAGAATCCCATGCCCGCGTTCATCGCCATACGACCCTGCGTCGCGCGCACCGCCTTCGGCGCACCCGTCGAGCCCGAAGTGAAGATGAGAACCCACAGCGCGTCGGGTCCGGGCAACGGTGCCTGCACCACTGCGTCGCGGTGACGCTCGACCAGGCTGCGGTATTGGTCGGATTCGGCTACGAGCACGCGCTCCGGGCCCACGCCAAGGTCGAGATCGCCGAGCATCGCAGCGTACGACCCCCCGGTGATGACGACCTGGCAGTCGGTGTGCCGGATGTCGGTGGCGAGCTCGGCACCGCGCCGGGTCGGGTTGATTCCGACGATCGTGGCCCCCGCCAGCGCGGCGCCGCCGAGCAGGAACACGTGCTCGGGCACGTTGTCGAGGAGGACGCCGACATGGAACGGTCCGTCGCGCCGCAGCGACCGCATCACCGCCGCACGTGCCGCGCACTCGCGCACGACCTCGGCCCACGTCCACGACTCGTCCTCGAAACGCAGGCCGACGCCCTCATCGGACGCCCGAGCGTGGAGCAGTTCGGCGATGCTCGTGCGCATCGACTTGCTCGTGGGCGTCACGCGAACCGCGCGGGCAGCGAGGACATTCCGCGCACGATCGTCGAACGGGTCCACGTGGGCTCGCCGACGATCTCGTAGTCCCGGTGGCGGGCGAGCAGCTCCTCGAGCATCACGCGCGTCTCGAGCCGTGCGAGCGCAGCCCCGAGGCAGAGGTGCTCACCGAATCCGAACGCGAGGTGCGACACGTCCACCGGCCGCGTGACGTCGAAACGATCGGCGTTCGTACCGAACACGGTCTCGTCACGGTTCGCGGACGCGTGCAACATGACCACCCAGTCGCCTTCGGCGATCGCCTGCCCGCCTATCTCGGTGTCGCGCGTGGCCGTGCGGCCGAAGGCCTGGATCGGTGTCACCCACCGCAGGCACTCTTCGACCGCCGCGGATAGCCGTGCCGGCTCGTCGGCGAGCAAGCGTCGCTGGTCGGGATGCTGGAAGAGCGTGAGTGCGCTTCCCGAAAGAAGGTGGCGTGTCGTCTCGTTCCCGGCGACGAGCAACGCGAGGCAGTAGCCGACTGCGTCCTGGATGCTCATGGGCGCGCCGTCGATCACCGCGGTCACGAGCACCGAGACGATGTCGTCGCGCGGCTGCTGGGCCCGTTCACGGACGTGCCGTCCGAGGAAGCGCCAGAGCTCGGCGATGTCGTCGAGGTTCGCGCCCGGGTTGTCGGGCGACTCGATCATCGCGTCCGACCATCGCCGGAAGTCGGCCCGGTGCTTGTCGCCGATACCGAGCAGTTCCGCGATGACGAGCACCGGGAACGGCGAGCTGACCTGGTCGACGAAGTCGAACTCCGCGTCGTTTTGCGCGGCGCGCGGTATCGCATCGAGCACCTCGCGCGCGAGATTGCGCACCCGTTGCTCGAGCTGCGCGATCGCGAGCGGTGTGAAGCGCCGGCTGACCGCCCGCCTCCACGTGCCGTGCTGCGGAGGGTCGATGCGCAGGATCGAACCGTCGATCCTGCCCCCGCTGCGCAACGGATCGTGCATCAGCACACCGCGCCCGGAGCAGAACCGATCGGGATCGCGGCTCACCTCTCGCACATCGGCGTAACGGGCGAGTGCCCAGGAGTTGGGCGCGTACCGGTGCACGGGAGCATCGCGTCGTAGCCGCGCGAGGACGTCGTAGTAGTCGTCCCGCGTGAACAGACCGGCGTTCTCCGGGTCGACGTCGAGATCAAGTGCGGTCATCACGAGCCTCCGGTCCGCCGACGAGTGCGCGCAGCGTGCGCAGCAAGGCGTCGGGACTCCCGTTGGGCAACAGGAAATGCGACATCGCGAGCCGCACGATGACCGCCGCGACGTCGCGCGCCGTCGCGTCGCCGCGGCGGACGGCCGGTATCGAGCACAATGCGTCTCCTAGCAGACGCTCCAACGATTCGGTCTGCACGGGCATCGATTCGCGAAGACGCTCGAGCACGAACGCCGGCTCGGCATTCACGAGTTGGGGACCGGGGTACGCATCGAGGAACGAGACGAGATGACGGATCGCGGCGTCGAGCCGGCCGCCCGCGGTCGTCTGCGTGGCCAGCGCGGCCATGAGGGCTTCGTCGAAGCGACGCTGCTCGTGGCGTGCCAGCGCGAACAGCAGGTCGTCCTTCGTCGGGTAGTACCGGTAGAGCGTCGGGCGCGAGATCGAGGCTGCCGCGCTGACCTCGGACATGCTGAGCCGGCTGGCCCCGCGCCGTGCGAGCGTCACGAGCGTTGCATCGAGGATGCGCTCGGCCGTCGTGGGCGGCGGCGTCCGCGTCTTCGAGACCGGTGTCGCTCCCATCAGGCCAGGCCCGGCTCCGCTTTACACATCCACCAGAGTTTGTAACATCCGGTCCGCCATGGCAATCGCGCACCGGGACGACGCATCGCTCGCCAGCGGGCTCGCGTCGTGGACCTCGGCCCTGCATCCGCAAGGGCCGGCCGTACGCACGGTGCGGCTCCGACGACCGTCGACGGGGTGGTCCAACGAGACACTGCTCGCGCGCGTCGACTGGCCCGACCGCACCGACGAGGTCGTCGTGCGCGTGCCCCCTTTGACCCCGTCGTTCCCCGACGACACCCTGCGGACCGAGGCGAGCGTGCTCCACGCGCTGGCCCGGTGCGGAGTGCCCGTCCCGCGCCCCATCGCGGTCGAGCGCGACGAGCGTTGGCTCGGTGCCCCGTTTCTCGTCATGACATTCGTCGCCGGGCGCGCGGTCGGCGCGGCGCCGTCGCGTGATCCGTGGGTTGTCGACGCGCCGGTCGAACGGCAGCGCTCGGTGCAGGAGCAGTTCCTGACGGCACTCGCGACGGTGCACCGGATCGACTGGCGCGGCGCGGGCTTGGCCACGCTCGTGCGAGGTGGCGACCGTACCGACAAGCTCGCGGCCGAGCTGGGCTGGTGGGCGTCGTACATCGACTGGGCCGCCGACGGCTCGCCCGCGCGTCGCCTCGCGGAACAGGCCCGATGGTGCCGGCACAACATGCCCTCGTCGGAACCCGACGGGTCACTCTGTTGGGGAGACGCACGCCTCGGCAACACGATGTACGACGACGACGGCGCGCTCGTCGCGCTCCTCGACTGGGAGCTCGCGAGCATCGGGCCGGCCGAGATGGACCTCGCCTGGTATCTCGCCCTCGACGAGCTCACCGCGCGATACGCGGGCGGCGTGGTACCGGGCTTCCTCGACCGGGCCGACGCAGTGCGTCTGTACGAGCAGGAGCTCGGTCGAGCGGTCCTCGATCTCGAGTGGCACGAGATCTTCGCGTTGGTGCGCTCCACCGCGGTCAACGACCGTCAGGCCCGCATCGCGCGGTCGGCGGGGGTCGACTATCCCGGCGGTGTGGGTGACGACAACGCCGTCCTTCGCTGGGTCGACCACAAGATCGAACGATTCGAGAGGAGCCCGTGACCGTGTTCGACGCGAGCCCCGAGCACTCCCCGATGTCGGGCATCGACGAGTACCTGGTCCACAACTATCCGCACCCCGTGCGTGTGATGTGGACCACGGACGCGCAGGCGTACGAACGCATCTGGTTCACCGCGCAAGACGACGCCGGCGAGCTGCTGGTCGTGTGCGGCCTCGCGTTCTATCCGAACCTCGGGACCGCCGAGGCATTCGCGATCGTGAACCACGCGGGACGGCACACGACCGTGCGCGCACACCGGCTGCTCGGCGACAACCGCATGGACATGCGGATCGGACCGATCGCGTACGAGGTGGTCGAACCGTTCCGGGAGTGGCGTCTCGTCCTCGACGAGAACGACTACGGCATCAGCTACGACATCCGCTGGTTCGACACGAAGCGCGCCGTGTTCCGCAACCTCGGCGCGGGCATGATCGCCGGTGGTAAGCCGTTCGGTGGCGTGGCCGGTTACGACGGCTTCGGTGTGGAGGAAGGCTGGGTCCGGGCCGGCGACACGCGCTTCGACCTCACACGTGTGCACTTCAACGGCACCCGTGACCACCACTGGGGGACGCGCGACGGCGTCGGTGGTCGGGGGCGGTGGTCCGGATGGCAACACGTCCTGTCGGGCGCGTTCGTGCAGTTCCCGGAGTGGAGCGCGTGGGGGGACCATTTGATGCGCAACCTCGGTGATCCGCGTCCCGGAAGCTCCACGTTGCGCCGCCGCACGCACCGACTTCGCTTCGAAGACGACACGAGTCTGCTCCTCGGCGGCGAGGTGGACATGGAATTCCCGTCGGGCGAGGTCAAGACCATGACCTTCGAGCGACTCGGCAACCAGATCGCGTTCCTGCGCTGCGGCATGTACGGCGGCCCGAACGGCGGCACTCCCGACGGCGACATCTGGCACGGCATGTACGTCGGGGACGGGGTCGTCACCGGCGAGACCTACGACGCGAACGATCCTCACGTGCGCACGCGCATCTGCGGTCTCGACCAACACCACATGCGTTTCGAGTGCGACGGCCAGGTTTCGTACGGACTGTTCGAGGCGTACGACACGCTCGCGTTCGAGACCGCCGCGAAAGGCCGTCGGGGCCTGTCGATGCTGACCTAGCAAGATGCCCGTTGTGGATCCCGAAGACCTGAACCTCTGGATGGTGGTCGCCCTCGACGAGGCGCGCGCCGCGCCGGTCCACGACGACGTGCCGGTCGGCGCGGCGGTCGTGCGTCTCGACGACGGCGAGGTGCTCGCGCGCCGCCACAACGAGCGCGAGCTGCGCCGTGACCCGACCGCGCACGCCGAGATCCTGGCGTTACGCGATGCGGCGGAGCGGCTGGGCACCTGGCGGCTCGAGGGCTGCGCGCTCGTTGTCAGCCTCGAGCCCTGTCCGATGTGCGCCGGCGCTGCGCTCTCGGCGCGCTTGGATGCCGTGGTATTCGGAGCGGCCGACCCGAAGGCGGGCGCGTTCGGGAGCCTCTACAACCTCGGCGCCGACCCGCGACTCAACCACGAGCTCGTCGTGGTCGACGGCGTGCGCGGCGAGGAGGCGGGGAGCTTGCTCAGCGGTTTCTTCGCCGCACGACGCACCGCGTCGTCCTTCTGATCCTTGACCCCGGCCTCCGGGGCACGAAGAGGCGTCCCCTAGAATCTCCCCCGGAGGGATGCGAGAGCGGCCGAATCGGATGGTCTCGAAAACCATTGTGCCTCCGGGCACCGTGGGTTCAAATCCCACTCCCTCCGCCACCGATCAGGGCCGCGCATCGTCGCGGCCCTGATCGCGCTTGGGCCCATCGGGGCCCGACGCGGTCACGACTCCTGCACCTCCGCGAGCACCTCGTCGGCCGTGAGCTCGTGGCCGTGCGATCCGGCCGCGTGCTCGCGCACCGCGCTCACCAGGTGATCGAGCTGGTCCGTGGTCGCGACCCGGAACTCGACACCGCATGGGCACCGCGCAACGTGGCCGCTCGCGGCGGCGCCGGTCGCGGCGAAGTCGAGCAGCACGCACGGCTCGTCGCCGACGACCCACGCGTCGTGGCCGGGCGCTACCACATGAGCGTCGCCCGGGCCGAGATCGAGCTCCCGTCCGTCATCCATGCGCACGTGGAAGCGACCCGACACGACGATGCCCCGGTGTGCCACCTGACACGACTCGGTCCCCACGTCCGGCTTCACGTCGGTCGACCATTTCCATCCGGGCTCCAGGAGACCACGGATGATGGTGACGCCCGGCAGGTTCACCACGTCGAGGACGCCGTGATCCGTGGTGCGGCGGTCGTCCGGCGCCTCGATGTTCTTCGACGCTGTGGCGTCGGCGGTCTGTATGGTCATCGGTGCCTTCCTCCTCGATAGCGGACCGCCTCAGCGTCGCCCGCCCGCACCCGCGCGCACATCGGGGAGATCACGTAACCGGCGTCGTGGCTCTACGTGTTCGCGCTCGGGTGTGCCGAACGGGCCCGGGCGCCCATCATGGAGGCGAGCTCCGTACGCGACCGCGCGTCCGTCTTGCGCAACAGGCTCTCGACATGTTTCTCGACGGTCCGCGGCGACAGCCCGAGCCGCGCGGCGATCTCTTTGTTCGACAGCCCCTCGATCACGCGCTGCAAGACGTCGGCTTCGCGAGCCGTGATGCCGGCGCCGGCCCAGGGGTTGGAACGTGCGTCACCGAGCAGCTGCGCGCACCGGTCCGCGAGCTCATCGAGCCCACGGCTCTCGAACCCGCGGCGCGCGTCGAGCAACCAGCGCGTCGGATCACCCCATCCACCCGCGGCGGCCGACGGGGCGGCTAGAAAGCGAGCGAGGTCGGCCCAACCCTCACCGTTGACGATGTCGGGCGCGGTGCTGTTGAGCAGCTCGTCGGCCCGTCTGGCGTTCCCGGCTCGGCCTGCGAGCATCGCCTCTGCGTGCGCGATCAACGCATCGTTGAGACGAAATGCGGCCACGCCGAGCCTTCGGGCTTCGTCGATTGCGCGCGCCGCGCGCCGATCGCCGACCGCGGCGAGCAAGACGGGGAAGATGGCTCGGGGCGCCGCGGGTTCGGCGTGCGGCAGCTTGGACAGGATCGCTGCGCCGCGCAGATACGGCTCGAGCGCGCGTTGCGCGTCCCCGGCCACGAGGATCGCGAGGCCGCGGCTGACCCACCCGAACCCCTCGAGCATGCGGTCCTCCGGCGCGGCGGCCGCCGCGAGCGCCATCCAGTGCTCGGTTCCGTCGAGGTCGGCGCGCATGCTGGCGCTGCCCGCCAGCATCGCCGACGCCTTGGCGCGGACTTGGACGAGCCCGAACCGATCCGCGAGCTCGATGGCCGAACGAGCATGCGTGTCGCAAGCGTTGAGCTCCCACCGGCACGTGAAGCTGGCGGAGAGCTGCAGGTCGACAATGGCCACGCTGCTCATCGCACCCATGTCCTGGGCGGCGCGGCGCGCTTCCAGCAGACGATCGACGCCGGCGTGGTGCAGCAGGTCGATCGTGCCGAGCTCGTGCAGCGCGCGCATCCGCCACAACGGGAGGTGTGCAGTCTCCGCCGTCACCAACGCGCGTTCGAACGTCGCCCGGGCCGCGGGCAGATCGTCGAAGCGGTGCGAGCGACCGATGATCTCGAGCGCGTGGCAGCACACGTCCGGTGGGACACGTTCGAGCGCGAGCACCGTCTCGGCGAGCGACCGCGCGCGATCGACGTCGTCGGCGCCGAACGCGACATCCGCGTCGAGCACGTTCAGACGTGCCCGCACCGCGGGTGACCCGTTGCCGTCGATGAGCCTGCGGGCCTCGTCGAGCTGGTAGCGGGCCAACTGCCATCGCGACGCGGCCACGGCCGCCTGCGCGAGTCGCAGGTGGGCCTCGATGCGGATCGTGTCGTCCGATGCGTCGTTGCCGAGCCGCGTGATGAGCCGGCCTGCTTGGGCCACGGCTTCGTCGACCCGTCCGGCCAGCGCCAACGCCTCGACCAGCAGGAGCTCCACCTCTGTCTGGCCCGGTTCGCCGATCATCAGGTCGATCGCACGCCGCAACGCGGCGGCCGCGGTGGCGAGCGCGCCGACTTCCAGCGCGTCGCGGCCGGCGTCGCGCAAGAGAGACCCGGCGAGCTGTCGGTCACCGCACCGCGCCGCGAGGTCGATGACCGTCTCGCGCGGTCCGCCCGTCAGATGCGGGTGCTCGGCAACGACGGCGTCGAGCGCCGCGGCTGCCACCGCCCGATGGCGGGGAGGCAGCATGGTGTCGAGGACGGCATCACGGGTGAGCGCGTGCCGGAAGCGAAAGCCCGCTTCGTCCGCGCTCATCAGGAGGGAGTCGACCGCACGCGTCAAGGCCTCGGAGACGATCTCCGGAGGTTGTGCGGTGACCGCGGGCAGCAGCTCCCAGTCGAAATGCCGCCCGAGCACGGCCGCGGCCTCCACGACCGAACGCGAATGGCCGTCGAGCGCATGCAACCGCTCGCGAACCGTGTCCGCAAACGACGAGGGCACGCCGGGTGACGCGAGCACCTCCTCGACGAGCAGAGGGATGCCTTCGGCCGTGCCGCGGACCTTCGCGATCAACTCGGCATCGGCATGGCCGTCGACAGAGCAGGCCCGAACCATCTCCTCCACGTCGTCGTCCGACAGCCGATCGAGCGCGAGATGCACGACGGCCGGCCGTCCTCGCAGACGTCGCGTCGCGTCGAGCGCGGGCGAGCGCGGCGTCGTCCGCAGCGTCCACACGCAGACCACGCGGCGGCCGTCGAGGTTGTCGGCGAGGTATTCGACGACGGCAACCGTGTCGGGGTCGGCCCAGTGCAGGTCCTCGAGCACGACCGCGACGCCGTCGGGCGCGTGACGGTGCACGAGCGTCAACAGCGACTCAGCGCGCAGGATCGGTGACGCGCCCGCGTCGTTGTTGATCGTCCCGGTTCCGGACGACCCGGCCGATACGGGAAGCCACGCGGACAGCTCCGTCCGAGCCTCGTCACCGGCGTCGCGGCAGAGCTGCACGACGGCCTCCGACAACGGGCGGTACGGCGTGGCGGTCGACGAGGGCACCGCCCGACCGGACACGATGCGCATCCCGTACCGCGCTGCCGCCGCCGACAGCTCACGCGTCATGCGCGACTTCCCCACGCCCGGTTCGCCCATCAGCACGACCGTCCGACCGTCGCCCCGCGCGGCAGCAGCGAGCGCGTCCCGGATCGCCGCGAGCTCGGCATCCCGTCCGATCACGACGGGGCAGAGCACGGGCGGCACGGCGGATCTCAGCGTGCGGACGTCAGTCCGAGGCTGGCGTAGATCTCCAGGGTCGCGGTGGACCGGTTGAGCGTGTAGAAGTGCAAGCCCGGCGCGCCGCCCTCGAGCAGTGCGCGACAGAGCTTCGTCGCTTCTTCGACGCCCGCCGCCCGCACCGCCTCGGGGTCGTCGCCGACGGCGTAGAGACGGTCCGCGAGCCAGGCGGGGAACTCCGATCCCTGCAGCTCCGCCATCCGCTTGATCCCCGACAGACTGGTCACCGGCATGATGCCCGCGATCACCGGCTTGTCGACACCGTGCCTGCGCAACCCTTCGACGAGATCGAAGTAGTGCTCCGCTTCGAAGAAGAACTGCGTGATCGCGAAGTCGGCCTCGGCGAGCTTCTCGGCCGTGTGGAGCCGGTCCTCTTCCTTGCTCGGTGAACGCGGATGCGGCTCCGGATGAGCGGCGACACCGACCGAGAAGTCGCCGACCTGGCGTACCAGGCGAACGAGCTCGACCGCATAGTGGAGCTCGCCCGGCGGAAGGTCGCTGTCCTTGGGCGGATCGCCTCCGAGCGCGAGCACGTTCTCGATCCCCGCATCGCGATAGCGGACCACGATCTCGTGGAGCTCCTCGCGGGTGTGGCCGACACACGTGAGGTGGGCCATCGGGGTGATCGACGTCTCCCGAAGGATCTGCACGACGAGCCCGTGGGTCCGCTCACGCGTGGAGCCGCCTGCGCCGTAGGTCACGGACACGTACGACGGGTGGAGCGGCTCGAGATCGCGCAGTGCGCGTTCGAGGGTGGCCTCCGCCTCGGGCGTGCGGGGCGGGAAGAATTCGAAGGAGTAGCTCGTACCCCTGCGCAGGATGTCGCTGATCTTCGCCAACGGAGGCCCCTCTCGAGCGCCACGAAGCGTAGTTGCCGCCCCGCCTTCAGCGGATCCCGATATCGGGTCAGCCCCGGGCGGCGACCACGAACCCGGCGACGGTGAGGCCCAGGAGCACCGCCATCACGAGACCGAGGTGGATCCACGCGATGATCCGCGCCCCGGTGACGAGACCCGTCCCGCCGAGGCGCCCCATGGAGTCGTCGATGTGGTTGCGGGCATGTTGCGCGAGCACGAGCGCGACAACCGCGGGCACCACGGGACAGACGACGAACGACAGGATGGCGCTCACGAGCGCGCCGATCGCCATGCCGTCGGTCGGTGGGGAGGCGTATCCGTACGGCGGCGGGTACATGGGTGGTGGCCCGTACACCGGACCGCCTGGAGACGGCGGGGGGCCCCAACCCTGCGAGCTCACGCCCGAATGTAAGCACAGCGCGAAGGGCCCACGGCTCCGCGCACCCCGCCGGTTCACCCTCCGCGCAGCTTCCCGCGGCGACGCGTGCGGTGTCCGCACCCTTCGCCGCCTGCCGTACGGCCGTGCCAGACTGCAGGACTCTCGTCCCGGGGAGATGCCATGCCGCCCGAGAAACTTCACTGGAAGCACCTGTACGACGAGGTCGTCACGAGCGGCCTGTGTACGGGGTGCGCGGGCTGCGTCATCGCGTGTCCCCACGACGTGCTCGGCTACAAGGACACGGACGGCGTCTACAAGCCCTTCCAACTCGAGGACTTCGGCGGCCCCGGTGACTGCAGCCACGGTGAGCGCGGCTGCACGTCCTGCACCCGCGCCTGCCCCCGGTTCCGGGCATGGGAGCCCGAGATCGACCAGTTCATGTTCGGACGGACACGCCGCGCCGACGAACTGTCGGGCATCTTCAAGGACATCTGCCTCGCCAAGGCGGCCGACCCGCTGCTCCACGAGGTCGGTCAGGACGGGGGGCTCGTCTCGGCGATCCTGCTGTATGCGCTCCAGCACGACGTGATCGACGCCGCGCTCGTGAGCTATCTCGAAGGTGACGGCTCCACCTGGAAGGCGATCCCCGGTGTGGCGCGCACCAAGGAAGAGATCATTGCATCGGCGGGAAGCCGCTACACCTACTCGGCCAACACGCTCGCGTACGCGGACGCCGTCGAGCAGGGGGCCGAACGCATCGCGCTCGTCGGGATGAGCTGCCAGTCGTCGGTTCCTCCGGTCATGAAGCAGCGCAAGGCCGGCAAGGTCGCGCGACGCCTGTCCCTCAACATCGGGTTGCTGTGCTCCAAGACGTTCGACGACGCGATCTTCGACGAGCTGCTCGACGCGAAGTACGGCCTCAAGCGGGCGGACATCAAGAAGATGAACATCAAGGGCCGCCTGCAGATCTGGATGCACAACGGCGATTACCACGAGGTGCCGCTGAAGGAGTGCCACCAGTGGACGCGCGAGGGCTGCAAGCTCTGCCCCGACTTCGCTGCCGAACACGCCGACATCTCGACGGGCGGCATCGGCAAGTTCAACGACTGGACGCTGACCATCGTCCGTACCGACATCGGTCGCGAGCTCATGGAGAACATGCTTCGTGACGGCTGGATCGAGGTGAAGCCCGGCGACGAGGACCCCGACGCGATCGCGCTGATGCACAAGCTCGCGAAGAAGTCCCGGCAACGCTGGCCCGAGTTCGCGGTGAGGGAACCAGGGCTCGTCGAGGCCTGAGACCTGACGCCGTCCCCGCGGTCGAGGTCGAGGCGGCGACTACATTGCGATAAGGGAGAGCCGGGAAGTCTGGTCGGCACACGTGTCACGTCGGAAGGCGGCCGTGCACCGATCGCGACTTCTCAGCCCCATCGTCGAGTTCCTCCGCACCGAAGCGGCCGGTGGTGTCGCGCTGCTTGCCGCGGCGGTCGCCGCCCTCGTGTGGGCCAATTGCCCGTGGTCGTCCAGCTACGGCGACCTGTGGGGGCACCGCCTCGCCATCGGGAGCGGCGGCCTCGGCCGCGCGGAAGACCTGCGCCACTGGGTCAACGACGGGTTGATGGCCCTGTTCTTCTTCGTCGTCGGGCTCGAGGTCAAACGCGAGCTCGTACAGGGCGAGCTGCGCGATCGCCGGGCCGCCGCATTGCCGGTCGTCGCGGCACTGGGCGGCATGGCGGGCGCGGCGCTCGCATATCTCGCCGTCGCGGGCGGCGTGGCTGCGCGCGGCTGGGCCGTCCCGATGGCGACCGACATCGCGCTCGTGCTCGGTGTGCTCGCGCTCGCGGGCGGCCACGCTTCGTCCGCGGTGAAGTTGTTCCTGCTCGCACTGGCGATCGCCGACGACATCGCGACGATCATCGTGCTCGCGCTCGCGTACTCCGCCACGCTCCATCCCGCTTGGATCGCGGGCGCGCTCGTCTCGCTCGGAACCGTGGTGGCCCTCAACCGGGTCGAGGCGTCGCATCCCGCCGTCTTCGTCGTGCCGGCGGTCGCCGCATGGTGGTGCATGCTCCACGCCGGCGTCTCCACGACGGTGTGCGCGGTCGCGCTCGGCTTGCTCGTTCCCGCGGAGCCCGTACGCGGACGTGCGCTGCTGGAACGCCTCGAGACGGCGCTGCACCCGTTGAGCAGCTTCGTCGTCGTGCCACTGTTCGCCCTCGCGAACCTCGGCGTCGACGTGAGCGGCCACTCGTTCGCGCGCACGTTCGGCTCCCCGATCGGCTGGGGCGTCATCACGGCGCGCTTGGTGGGCAAGCCCGTCGGTGTCGTGGTGGTGTTGGCCGTTGCGGTCGCGTGCGGTCTCGCTCCACTCCCACGAGGGATGCAACGCAGCCATGTCGTGGTCGTCGGTGTTCTCACCGGTCTGGGCTTCACCGTCCCGCTCGTGGTCGCGGACCTCGCATTCACGACGCCCCAGCGTCTGGCCGTCACGAAGCTCGCGTTGATCGTTGCGTCGCTGGCTGCCGGCGTCGTGGGAGCCGGCTTGCTCTGGCGCCTACGCTCGGCTCCCGTGCGAACGACCGCGTTCGTCGACGACCTGATGGATCGCTCGCGATTGCAAGCGGCGCTCCCGGCGGTCGAGTTCGTGCGAACGGCCGCCGAGTGCGCGGGCTCCGACGTCGTCGTGGTGGACCTCGCCCGGCACGTCCGTGACGTCGCGGCGATCCGTGCAGCTGCTCCCGGGGCTCGGCTCGTCGGCTTCGCGCCGCACGTCGACGAGACCGCGGCCGAGGAAGCTCTGGCCGCCGGCGCCGACGACGTGCTCGCCAGATCCCGGTTCTTCCACGACCCCGCATCGGCCCTCGCCACGTAACGCCGCACCGGGTGGGCGGGTCGAATCCCCTGTGACTTCCCTTCTCTCACGTTTGGAAGACAGCGCCGTCTCGCGACGGGGCATCACGTTCGTGGCCCCGTCGGGGCTCGACGCCTACACCGCGGACCAGGTCAGCTGGGCCCGACTCCACGACGAGGCACGCCGAATGGCAGGCGTCCTCCAGAGCCACGACATCGGCCCCGGCGACCACGTGGCGCTGCTGGGCCCGACCACCAGGGCGCTCGTGACGGCGATCCAGGCGACCTGGTTGGCGGGGGCGACGGTCATCGTGCTGCCGCTGCCCCTTCGCCTCGGCTCCGTCGAGGAGTTCGTCGTCGCCACCCGCACACGCATGCGCAACGCCGACGTCGACCTGTTGATCGTCGACCGCGAGCTGGCCGCCTTCCTCGATCCCCGCGAGGGTGACCCGCCCACGCTCATGCTCGACGAGCTGGCGCATGGAAGGGCGCGATACGACACACCGAAGCCCGATCCCGACCCGCTCGCGATCCTCCAGTTCACGAGCGGGTCCACCGCAGACCCTCGCGGTGTGATGCTGCCGGACTCGCGTCTGCTCGCGAACGTGGATGCCGCGGCAACGGCGGCATCGCTCGATCCAGAGGACGACGTCGTCCTGTCGTGGCTGCCGCTCTATCACGACATGGGACTCGTCGGGTTGCTGACGATCCCCATGCTGACGGGCACCGATCTGGTGCTGGCCGCGCCGCAAGACTTCCTTGCCTCGCCGGCGCGTTGGCTGCAGTGGATGTCCGATTTCCGCGCGACTGTCACGGCCGGTCCGAACTTCTCCTACGCGCTCGCGACGCGCGCGCTGAGCCGTCTGGACGGCCTCGACCTGTCGCGATGGCGGATCGCGTTGAACGGTGCCGAGCCCGTCGACCCGGAGACGGTGGACTCGTTCTGCGCCGCGGCGACGACGCAACGCTTCGACCCGCGCGCCGTCTTCTGCGCGTTCGGAATGGCGGAGCTCGCGATCGCCGGTACGTTCCCCGAGCCCATGACCGGGATGGTGACCGACACGGTCGACCGTGCCGCGCTCGAGCGCGACGACGACGCACGGGCGGTCGTCAGCTCCGAGGGGCCGCACTCGCGCCGCCTCGCCCGCCTCGGACGGGCGGTTCCGGGTCTCGAGCTGCGTATCGTCGATGGCGCCAGCAGTGAGGTGCTCGGCCAACGCTCGCTCGGCGAGCTCGAGATACGGGGCAGCTCGGTGATGAGCGGATATTACGGCCGGCCCGACGCCACCGAGTCCGTGTTCCACGACGGCTGGCTGCGCACCGGCGACCTCGCGTATCTCGTGGACGGCGAGCTCGTCGTGTGTGGCCGCATGAAGGACGTCATCATCGTCGGCGGTCGCAACGTGCTGCCCGAGGACGTGGAGCGCGCGGTCGCACAGGTCCACGGCGTGCGCGCCGGCAACGTCATCGCGTTCGGCGCGGAACGCCGGACGGGGCGCGAGGCCGTCGTGGTGGTCGCCGAGACACGCGAACGCGACGTCGCTCAGCTGCGCGATGCGGTTGCGCAACGTGTCCGCGACGCGGTCGGGATCCCAGCCGCCGACATCGTGCTGGTGCCGCCGGGAACATTGCCGAAGACGTCCTCGGGAAAGCTGCAGCGCTCGCTCTGCAAGGCCCGCTACACCGACGGCGCCCTCGCCACCGTCTGACCGCTGGAGTTACACCAACGGCCAGGGGACGGAGTGGTAGCCGGGCTCCGGTTCGGGCAAACGCTTCGTGCGCAATAGGTGCTCGGCGCGCGCCACGAGTGCATCGATCTCGACCGGTGACAGCAGTACCTCCAGCTGGTCGCGCAGCACACCGTCCGCGTCGCGTGCGAGCCGTCTGACGGGCTCCAGCTCGGAGTCGTCGAGTTCCTCACCCGCGAAGTCCCAGATGACGGTGCGCAGCTTGTCCGCCGGATGGAACGTGAGCCCGTGATCGATTCCCCACACGTGACCGTCGTCCTCAGCGCGCAGACAATGGCCCGCCTTGCGGTCGGCGTTGTTGGCCAGCACGTCGAACACGGCGAACTTGCGAAAGACGTCGGTGTGCGTGTCGAGCAGCGTGAAGTAGTGCTCCTCCGGATCGTGCTCCACGAATCGCTGCACACTGCCGACGCCCAGCGGACCCTCGCGCAGCACCGTGTCGGGAACGATGGACCAACCGAGCGCCTCCGACAGCACGTACGACGCGACCTCTCGCTCGCACAACGTGCCGTGCGGAAAGTCCCACAGTGGACGCTCACCGCGGCGGGGCTTGTAGACGACGACCATCTGCTCGCCGTCGCGGGTCAGACAGCCGAGGAACGTGCCGTTCGACGACCACGGCATGCGACCGAGCACCTCCAGCTCGCCCTCGGCGAGGTATGCGGCGCTCAGTTCCACCGGGGACACTGGTGACCGGCCGGGTCGATCGGTTGCTCGCACAACGGGCACGTCGGCCGTCCGGCCGCGACGGCGGCGGCGCCGCTGGCGGCCATCGCGCGAACCTGCTCGCGCGTCGCGTAGATGCGCGCGACGAAGCCTTCCTCGTCGTCCTCCTCGTCGTCGGAGCTCTCGCGTAGCTCGAGGAGCACGAGCTGTCGATCGGGCTCGAAACCGAGGCCGATCATGCGAGCGCGGAACAGCGGCACCGCCGGTTCGCTCACGACCGAGTCCTCACCCGTCACCGCGCCGTCGTCGTCTTCTTCCGGAAAGTCCTCGGCAAGCCGGTCGAGGAAGGCGACGGCCTCGGTTGCGAGCAGGGCCACCTGTTCCTTCTCGACCAGCACGGTAAGGCGCGCGCCGTCCTTGCCGGCCTGGATGTAGAAGGCGCGCGCACCGGGAGCGCCGATCGCGCCCGCGCCGAGCGCGTCGACCCCGTCGAGCTCGATCAGATCACCCATCACGCGCCTCGCGTGCCTCGTCGGCATTGTGTCGCGTAGCTGCGCCGTCGGCGCCCCCGTCGGCACCTTCCGCGCCGTCACGTTCGGGCGGTCGCGGAACCACGTCGGAGAGATCGCCGGTGTCGTTGCACTTCAGCAACGCGGCGCCGTGCGGCGTCAGAACAACTGCCGTGACCGACGCAGGCGACACGATGATTCGCTGGAACAGATCGAGATGCACTCCTGTGTAGTGCGCGATGGCCGCCTTGATGGGGTCGGCGTGCGACACGACGACGATCAGACTGCCCTCGTGCTGCGCGACGACCTCTTCGAGGGCGGCCACCATGCGGGCCTGCATACCGGCGAGCGACTCGCCTCCGGGAAAGCTTGCCCGCGACGGCGCGTGTTGCACCGTCTTCCACAATTCCGTCTTCGCGAGCTCCGCGAGCTTGCCGCCGGTCCACTCGCCGTAGTCGGCCTCGATCACACCGGGCAGCGGCTGAACCGTGAGCCCGTGACGCGCCGCTATCGCCTCCGCCGTCTGCGTCGTCCGCTCGATCGGGCTGGCGTAGACCACCGCAACGGGCAGCACGGCCAGCCGCTCGGCCGCGGCCTCCGCCTGTGACCGGCCAAGCTCGGAGAGCTCGACACCGGGAAGGCGCCCCGTCAGCATCGGGCCGGTCTGCTCCGTCACGGCGTGCCGTACGAGCAGCAGTGTCGTCACCTTCGGTGCCGGGGCGGCCGCATCGCCGGCCGCGGCACCGTCGACCTGAGGTCGATGCTCGGCTGCGCCGTCCGCGCCCGGGTCGAGCTGCGTCGTGTCCGACATTGCACCGATGGTACCGGTGCGCGCTCGCACGCTTTCGTGCCCGGCCGCACCGTGTGCGGGCGGTCGAGGTCTACATTCGTCGCGCATGTCAGACCTGCCGGTTCAGCTCTCTCCTGCCGGACCGCCCGACACCGTGCTGCCACCCGAGTCGCCGGAAACCCTCGAGGCGCTCAGACAGGCGCGGTCGGAGCCCGAGGAGCGCCGCCGCGACGCCCTCGCCGCGGTGGCCGCGCGCTGGCCCCGCTCCCTGGAGGCATGGGTCGAGCTCGGTGCACTCGGCCGCGATCCGATCGAGCGTTACGCCTATTTTCGTGTCGGCTATCACCGCGGCCTGGATCAGCTGCGCCAGGCGGGGTGGCGCGGGAACGGCTACGTCCGCTTCGTGCACCCGAGCAACCGCGCCTTCCTTCGCGCGCTCGACGGACTGCGCGAGACGGCAGCCGAGATCGGCGAGCGTGACGAGCAACGACGGTGCGACGAATTCCTGCACCAGCTCGACCCCGAGTGGGATAGCCGCCGCGAGTAGTTTGTGCAGTTCCCGCGAACGAGAGGAACGCGATGAAGCGGGCGCTCATTACCGGCATCACGGGACAAGACGGGCGGTACCTGTCGGAGTTCCTCACCGGCAAGGGCTACCAGGTCTTCGGCGTGGTGCGAGGCCAGAACAACCCCAAGGCCGAGCTCGTGCTCAACGAGAACCCGGCGCTCGAGCTCGTCGACGGGGACCTGCGTGACCTCTCGTCGTTGATCGCGCTGGTCGAGCAGGTCCAGCCCGACGAGGTCTACAACCTCGGCGCGATGAGCTTCGTGCAGCTGTCGTTCACACAACCCGACCTCACGGCGGAGATCACGGGCCTCGGCGTGCTGCGCATGCTCGAGGCGGTGCGGATCGTCGGCGGCAGCGAGAACAACCCGATCCGCTTCTACCAGGCGTCGTCGTCGGAGATGTTCGGCAAGGTTCGGGAGACACCGCAGAACGAGATGACGCCGTTCCACCCGCGTTCTCCCTACGGCGTTGCCAAGGTGTTCGGGCACAACATCACGGTCAACTACCGCGAGGCGTACGGCCTGCACGCGAGCTCGGGCATCCTCTTCAACCACGAGTCACCCCGACGTGGTCTCGAGTTCGTCACCCGCAAGATCACCAACTCGCTCGCGCGGATCAAGCTCGGACGCCAGAACCAGATCAGCCTCGGCAACATCGACTCCGCACGCGACTGGGGTTTCGCCGGCGACTACGTGGAAGCGATGTGGCTCATGCTGCAGCAGGAGGAGCCCGACGACTACGTCGTCGCGACCGGCGAGACGCACACGGTGCGCGAGTTCCTCGAAGTCGCGTTCCGCGTCGCCGGCTACGACGACTGGAAGCCGTACGTGCGCCACGACGAACGCTTCGAGCGGCCCGCAGAGGTGGATCTGCTCATGGGCGACGCTTCGAAGGCCCACTCGGTGTTGGGATGGAAGCCGAAGGTGTCCTTCGAGCAGCTCGTGCAGATGATGTACGAGAACGACGTCGCCGAGGAGTCGGCCCGCAGCTAGCAAGACCTGCAGGCCCGCTCGGGGATCAGTCGACGAGATCTGCAACCTTGCGCGCCGCGAGGGCGACCGGATCCCACAACGGTCCGAACGGCGGCGCGTACGACAGGTCCAGCATCGCGAACTCCTCGGCTGTCATCCCGTTCCAGATGCCGGCCGCCATCGTGTCGATGCGCTTGCCTGCGCCCTCCTTGCCCACGATCTGGCCACCGAGCAACCGGCCCGTGCCGCGGTCGGCGATCGCCTTCACTGTGATGGGCGCCGCACCGGGGAAGTACGCGGCGCGAGTCGTCGACTCGACGCGGCCCGATACGGGCTCGAAGCCGGCCCGCCGCGCGTCCTCCTCCCGCAGGCCCGTGCGCGCCACCTCGTAGGCGCAGATCTTCGCGATCGCCGTACCGAGCACGCCGGGGAACTCGGCGATGCCGCCCGTCATCGTGATGCCGGCGACGCGACCCTGACGGTTGGCGTAGGTGCCGAGCGCGATCGCCATCGGCTCACCGGACACGCGGTGGCGGACCTCCACACAATCGCCCGCCGCCCACACGCCGTCGGCTGACGTACGCATCTGCGCGTCGGTGACGATCCCACTACTGCCGCCGATCGTGACGCCCGCGTCGCGCGCGAGGTTGCTCGCCGGCTTGACTCCGAGACCGAGCACCACGAGGTCGGCGGGCAGCGTGCGGTCGCCCGCGCGCACGGCACGGACCGCGCCGTCCGGCCCGGACTCGAAGCCCTCGACGCGCGTGCCCAGATGGAGCTCCACCCCGATGGCCCGGAGCGCATCCGCAACGAGCGCGCCCATGTCCGGATCGAGCGTTCCCATGGGTTGGTCGACTGCTTCCACGAGCGCGACGTGCACACCGCGATCCACCAGTGCTTCCGCCATTTCGAGACCGATGTAGCCGCCACCGACGACGACGGCGTTGTCGGGCCGTTCGTCGTCGAGGAACCGTCTGATCTCGAGGCCGTCGGTGAGGGTCTGCAAGCCGAATACGTTGCGAGCCTCGATGCCGGGCAGATGCGGCCGCACGGGCGTCGCTCCCGTCGCGATCACCAGGGTGTCGAAGGGCTCGCGCCGCTCAGCTCCTTCTGCGACGACGGTGAGCTTGCGCCGCTCGAGGTCGATGCCGATCACGTCGTGGCCGGTGCGGACGTCGACACCTCGATCGCGATGTGTCGACGGGGAACGTGCGATGAGGGCCTCGGGATCATCCAGCACACCGCCGACCAGATAGGGGATCCCGCACGCTGAGTACGAGGTGTGCGGCGTGCGCTCGAACGCGACGATCTCGAGCTCGTCCTCGCGCCGGCGACGTCGCGCCACCGAGGCCGCGGTCATGCCGCCGGCATCACCGCCGATGACCACCATCCGCTGCGTCATCGGCTCGCTCCTAACGTGTTGCCCGGAAGCCACCGATCCGGTCGAGCGCGGCCTCGGCGTCGGCAACGATGCGTTGAACCAGCTCGGCGGCCGGCACGAGGTCGTGGATGGCGCCGACGCCCTGCCCGGCCGGATAACACTCGCGCTCGGGATCCACATCCGGCGTGCCTTCGTCGGCGCCGAGGTGCATCCACCCACCGCTCACCGCGTTGACCAATTGCGTGGGAAACGGCGCGAGCTCTTCGGGATGCTCTTCGAAATGCTGGGTGGTCTTGTTTCGCACAGCGCGCAGCGTCTTGCCGGTGAATGCCCGGCTCACGACCGTGCCGTCCTCGGCGGTGCGCAACAGCGCGTCCTTGTAACCGGGAGCTGATCGCGCCTCGGGCGTCGCGATGAACCTCGTACCGATCCACACGCCATCGGCTCCGAGGGCGAGCGCAGCCGCGAGCCCCCGCCCGTCGAAGATGCCGCCGGCCGCCACGACCGGCACCTGCTCGCCGACTGCATCGACGATCTGGGGAACGAGCGGCATGGTCGCGACCGTGCCCGTGTGCCCACCGGCCTCGGTGCCCTGCGCGACCACGAGGTCGCAGCCGGCCTCGACGGCGGCGATCGCGTGACGAACCTTGCCGCACATGTTCACCACGACGATGTTGTGGGAGTGACATTCCGTCACCACGTCGCGCGGGATGCCGAGCCCTGCGACGAGCACCGGCACCGACTCCCGGATCAGCGCGTCGACATTGCCTTCGAGCTGATCCGGGATCGCCGTCAACAGATCGACGCCAAAGGGCTTGTCGGTCGTGCGCTGTACGGCGCGGATCTCGTCGACCAACTGGTCGGACGTCATCGTGGACGCGCCGAGACAACCGAAGCCGCCCGCTTTCGACACCGCGGCGACCAGACGGTGGTACGAGACCCCGCCCATGCCGGCGAGCATGACGGGGTGCTCGATGCCCAGCAGATCCGTCAACGGAGTACGCATGGACGGCACGCTATCCGACGCTCCATGGGCCCATTCCGCGGTTTGGAGCGGCGATCGCCCCGGCTCGGCCGGAGTGCGGGGTAACGTCGGGTGATGACGACGCCACTCGTCGGCGTGATCATGGGTAGCGACTCCGACCTCTCGGTGATGCAGGCCGCGATCGACGTGCTGAACGACTTCGTCGTGCCGTTCGAAGTTCGCATCGTCTCCGCGCACCGCACACCCGACGCCATGGCGGAGTACGCGCACAGCGCCGTGAGCCGCGGCTTGCGCGTCATCGTCGCCGGGGCCGGCGGCGCGGCGCACCTTCCGGGCATGGTCGCGTCGATGACATCGCTGCCAGTGATCGGCGTGCCGGTCCCGCTCAAGCAGCTCGACGGCCTGGATTCACTGCTGTCGATCGTGCAGATGCCGGCGGGCATCCCGGTCGCGACGGTCGCGATCGGCAACGCCACCAATGCCGCGCTGCTGGCGATCCGGATCCTGGCCTCGGCCAACCCTGCACTGCGCGAGATGCTGGAGGCACGTCAGCGCGACCTCGCGACGACGATCCGCGAGAAGGACGAGCGCGTCCGCAAGCAGTTCGAGTGACTCAGCCGGCATCGCGCCGTCGAGCGCGCGCCGCCTTCGGCGTGATCTCGTACGCGCAGACGTGCTGTCCGGCCATCATGTGCGCGACGCGCTCGATCCGCGCATCCGGCAACGTGCGGCGCAGGAACTCGATCTCCGACACGCACGCGTCGCCGTAGCGTCTGGCGACGTCGAGAATCGCGCAGTTGTGCTCGACGACGCGGAAGCGCCCGTCGGCCAACGCCTCCCACGACGCGAGGTATCCGTCCTCGTCGAGGATGCGGGCGAGCTCGGCGACCTGGTCCGGGAACGGCAGGCCGGCCACGCGGGCGCGCGCCTGGTCCGTCCGCCGCCGGCGGCGACGCTCGAACAGGCGCTCGACGAGATCCGGATCCTCCGCCGCCGCGTGGTCGAGCAGCTCGTTGGCGAGGTCGTGGTACGCCTTCGGGAACAGGTTCTCCGCCGCGGGCCCGGTGCGGTACACGTGCCGCGGCCGCCCCGCACCATGGCGCAGCTCGCGTCGCTGCACGAGCCCGTCCGCCTGCATCGCTCCGAGGTGCTGGCGCACCGCGCTCGGCGTGACGCCGAGACGCGCGGCCAGGTCCTCGGCCGAAGCCTCGCCCTGTTCCTTGAGGTGTTCGAGGAGGGCCCGACGGGTCGACGGGAGGGTCTCGAGCGGGCTTGCAGGACGGCTCGTCACGTGCTCGATGCTACCGGCGGAACCGGCGAATTCTCCATAATCGCAAGTCTTTACTTGCGAAACTCCCGGTCGTCGAACTCCCGTGACCCCGGCCCGAGGTGAGCGCTACTCGGTCGTGACCGCCCGCAGCACATCGAGCTTCGCGGCACGACGCGCGGGCAGGATCCCGGCGAAGACGCCGAACAGGCCGGCGATCACGATGATCAGCACGAGCGAGAGGGGGGCGAACGCGAGCTGGTCGATCCCCTGATCGCGCAGCGCGGTCACCATCGCCCAACCGAAGAACACACCGATGACCAGGCCCAGCACGGCGCCGAATAGCGCGACGATCACGGACTCCCAACGAATCGACGAACGCAGCTGTCTGCGGGTCATGCCCACGGCCCGCAGCAAGCCGATCTCGTGCGTGCGCTCGATGACCGCGAGCCCGAGCGTGTTGGCGATGCCGAAGACCGCGATCACGATGGCGAACATCAACAAGGCGTACACCAGGTTGAGGAACTGGTTCACCTGGGCACCCTGCGCCTGCTTGTACTCGGTGCGGTCCTGCAGCTTTCCGGCCGGGTACTGCTGCATCACCTTGTCGAGTGCGGCGCGGGTCTGCGGGTTCGTGCCGTTCGTCGTCTTGAGGTAGATCTGGAAGTCGAACTGGTCCGGGTAGTTCTGGGCGTACGTGTCGAGGCTGATCGTGTACGCGGGGACCTGGGTCTGCTTGTAGATCGCCTCCACCGTGAGCGTCTTCTTGCCGGTCTGCGCGAAGACGACGGGTACCTGGCTCCCGATCTTCCAGCCGTTGCTGCTCGCCGTGGAGTCACGTACCGCGAGACCCCCCGCGCCGAGCCTCTGGATCGAGCCCTTGTCGACCTGGAGGTCGAACAACGAGTTCACCTGCTGAGGGTCGACGGCCATCACCTGCTTGACCGAGCCGTTCTGCTGGATCTCGCCCGTGCGGATGCCGGAGACCGACGTGACATCGGGAACCTGCTTGAGCTGGTTCTCGAGCGCGATCGGAAGCGTTCCCTGGTCGAAGCCGCCCGCGCTGACGACGTAGTCGGCCTTCATCGACTGGTCGATCGCGTGATTGACCGACGAGCGGATCGAGGCACCGAAAACCGTGATGAACACGACAAGCGCGACACCGATCATCAGCGCCGCGGCGGTGGCCGACGTGCGCTTCGGGTTACGCATCGCGTTCTCCCGCGCGAGCTGTCCCGTCACCCCGCGCAGCGCGCGGATCGGCGCACCGATCACTGACGCGACCGGGGCCGCGATCACCGGTCCGAGGATGGCCACGCCGAGGAAGATCACGCCCGCGCCGAGACCGACCAAGGCGATCTGCTGACCGAACAGGCCGCCCAGGAGTGACGCGATGCCGGCGGCCGTCACGACGCCGCCGAACAGGATGCGGATCATCGACGTGCTGGAGCGGTCGATCGACACGTCCCGCATCGCAGCCACCGGTGGGATACGCGAGGCCCGGAGCGCGGGAGCGACGGACGCGACGGTCGTGACGACGACGCCGGTCACGAACGCCCAGATCGCCGCGCTGACCGGGATCACGAGGCTGGCAGCCGGGATGTCGATACCGAGCGCCTTCAGCAGACCCTTCAACGCCGCGGCGAGCCCGATGCCGCCGACGAAGCCGACGATGGACGCGACGATGCCCACGAGCACGGCCTCGACGACCACCGCGGTCAACACCTGACGCCGGGCGGCCCCGATGGCACGCAACAGCGCCATCTCACGTGTGCGCTGGGCCACGATGATCGAGAACGTGTTGAAGATGATGAACGACCCGACGATGAGGGCGACGACGCCGAAGATCAGCAGGAACGTGCTGAAGAACGACAGTCCCTGCTTGATGTTGCTCTGACTCTCGGCCGTGATCTCCTTGCCCGTGAGGACCTCGGCCCCCTGCACGCCGTCGCGTTGCAGCACGTCGCGGATGTTGCGCGTGACCTCCGTTTGCGACACACCCGATGCGGCCTTGACCTCGATCGAGTCGAAGCGGCCGGGCTCTCCGAGCACCGTCGCTGCCGTGTCGGGGGTGAACGCGACGACGCTGGCACCCAACAGACTGTTCGCGTTCCCGAACTTCACGATGCCGACGAGGTGGTAGACGTTGCGCCCCGCCTTCGTCACGACCGGGACGTCCGAGCCGATCTTGTAACCGGCCTTGTCGGCGCTCGTCGCATCGATGACGATCTCATTGGGTGCCACGGGACCGCCGCCCTGGCTGACGTGGAACGTGCTGAGGTCACGGTCGGGGATCCACGCGAACCCCAGTGTCGGCGCGCCGTGGCCGGCCTTCCCGAGCGCATTGTTGTGCGAGTCGATGATCTGGGCGAAGCCCTGCACCTGGCCGTCGGCCTTCGCGACGCCCGGCGCCGACCTCACGACGTTCAGCACCGACGCGTCGATGCGGCCGCGCTGCGTGCGGAATCCGGAACCGAAGGCCGCCTTCTCGCGAACGACTGCGTCGGTATGCGAGTAGATCGTGCTGAAGAGATTGTCGAACGTGTGACCGATCGTGGACGTGAGGACCAACGTGCCGGACACGAACGCGACGCCGAGCATCACCGCGACGCCCGTGAGCAGGAAGCGGATCTTGTGGGCCAGGACGCCCTTGATCGTCACCTTCCACATCGCGTGTTACTCCCCGAGACTCTTCATACGGTCGAGAATCGCCTCCGGCGTGGGTGCGTTCATCTCGTCGACGATCGTGCCGTCGTTGAGGAACACCGCGCGGTTCGCATAGCCGGCGGCAACCGGGTCGTGCGTCACCATGATGATCGTCTGGCCGAACTGACTGACCGCGTCGCGCATGAAGGTGAGAATCTCCGCACCCGCGCGGGAATCGAGGTTCCCGGTCGGCTCGTCGGCGAAGATCACGTGCGGCCGGCTCACGAGCGCGCGCGCAACCGCGACCCGCTGTTGCTGCCCACCGGAGAGCTCCGTCGGACGGTGGGTGAGCCGGTCTCCGAGCCGCACGGTGTCGACCACCGTGTCGAGCCACTGTTGATCGGGCTTCTGCCCTGCGAGCGCGAGCGGCAGCGTGATGTTCTCGAGCGCGGTGAGCGTCGGGATGAGGTTGTAGGCCTGGAACACGAAACCGATGCGCTCGCGACGGACGAGCGTCAACTGCTTCTCGGACAACGACGTGATCTCGATGTCGCCGAGATAGATCCGTCCACGCGTCACGGAGTCGAGACCCGCGAGGCAGTGCAACAACGTCGACTTCCCGGATCCCGAGGGACCCATGATCGCGCTGAACGCGCCTTCACCGAACTCCACGTTGATGCCGTTGAGGGCGCGGACGGCGGTGTCGTCGGCTTCGTCGCCATAGATCTTGTACGCGTCGACGGCCCGCGCCGCGATACCGGTCGCGGTCGAGGGCTGCACGGTCGAGGTCACGTCGCCTCCTTGGGGGGTAGTGGCAGCGTGCACGTGAACTGCCCGACGATACGCGGTTTTCAGAGCGGTGCAGGCGCGCATTGATGTGCGGGGTGACCGTACCGGCGCGTCGCACTTTGGTCACGTGCACCGACCGAGCACTTGCAGCGCGCGCCGACAGTGCCGGCGTGTCCCTCTGGAGGGTGACACGCGTCACGCGTCAGTCGGCGCCGACCCCCTCGGGCTCCGGTGCCGCCGTCGCGGGATCCGCGGGCGCGTTCACGACGTCGGCGGGGTGGCTGGTTCCGGCGCGTTGCCCGGCACGGCCTGCGAGCACGAACCAGACCACCGCGCCGATGAAGATCCCGAGCGTCACCCAGGCGTTGATGCGGAGGCCGCCCACATGGTGGGCGGGATCGATACGCATGTTCTCGAACCAGAAACGGCCGAACGTGTACAGGGCGATGTACAGCGCCCCCACCTGGCCGCGCTGGAATCTGACGTGGCGCGTCGCCCACATGAGGAAAGCGAAGATCGCAAGGCAATAGAGAGACTCGTAGAGAAACGTGGGGTGAAACGTCGCGTACTGCAGGTACCCGGCGGGCCGTTTCCCCGGGTCGATCTCGAGCGCCCAGGGCAACTTGCTCGGCGTGCCGAACAACTCCTGGTTGAAGTAGTTGCCCCAGCGCCCGATCGCCTGCGCGAGCACGATGCCCGGCGCGAGCGCGTCCATGATCCCGATCGTGTCGTAGTGGTGGCGCCTCGTGAGGATCACGACGGCGATGATCCCGCCGGCGAGGACGCCCCAGATGCTCAGACCGCCGTCCCAGATCTTCAGCGCTTTGACCCAGTCGTGCGTATAGAGCTGGTAGTCCGTCATCACGTGGTAGGCCCGGGCGCCGACGACCCCGCCGATGATGACGCCGACCGCAATGTGGGCGATGTCGGCGGGGTCGTGGCCGGCGCGCCTCCACTGGATCTCGGCGATTCGCGTGGCGGCGAGGACGCCGACGGCGAGCATCAGGCCGTAGACGTGAAGCGGAATCGGTCCGATGTAATAGACGCCCCTCGACGGGCTCGGGATGTACGCCAGGTACGGCGCGATCGACGCCAACACGAGGACCACTGTAGGCGGCCCCCGGCATCGCCCGGCCGCCGCCCCCCGGGTCAAGCGCGCCCTGTTCACCTGCCGATAACCCGATTGGGCGCGGCACCGACGCGACACCGGAGTGATCAATGTCCATCGATCGCGGCGACGCCGTCCGCGGTGCGGGAACAACCCCGCTGTTGCTCGCGCTGGTCGCCTCGATCGTGGTCGCGGCGGCGTGCACTGCGCCGGGACCGTCTCCCGCACCGCCGGGCGCGGGCGCGTCGATGGTCCAGAGCGGTTCGCTCGGCACTTGTCCCGTGCTCCCCGCCGACAACCCGTGGAACCAGGACGTGTCGACGCTGCCGGTTGCCGCCGGGTCGGCGTCTTACGTCGCGAGCATCGGCGCCGGCGGCCATCTCCATCCGGACTTCGGCGGCGGAGGTGCCTACGGCATCCCGTACGTGACCGTCGCGTCGCAGCCGCCGGTGCCCGTCGACTTCACCGCGTACGGCGACGAGAGCGATCCGGGGCCGTATCCCGTTGCGCTCTCGGCGCCGGTCGAAGGGGGCGCGGCAAGCGACGGAGACCGTCACGTCCTCGCGGTCGACACGGACCACTGTGTGCTCTACGAGATGTACCGCGCGTTTCCCCGGTCGGACCATTGGGACGCGGGCTCGGGGGCGGTCTTCGACCTCCGCTCGAACCGGCTCCGACCCGACCATTGGACCTCGGCCGACGCGGCAGGGCTGCCGATCCTGCCCGGACTCGTCCGATACGACGAGGTGGCAAGCGGCGCCATACGCCACGCGCTCCGGTTCACCGTCGCGCGGACCCAACGCGGCTTCATCCATCCGGCGACGCACTTCGCGTCCGCCTCGACCGACCCGAGCCTTCCGCCGATGGGGCTTCGTTTGCGGCTCAAGGCGAGCTTCGACACCACGCCGTTCCGCGGTCAAGCACGCGTCGTCCTCGACGCCCTCAAGCGCTACGGGATGATCGTCGCCGACAACGGATCGAACTGGTACATCACCGGCGCGGCCGACGCACGCTGGGACGACAACGATCTCGGCGCGCTCAAGAGCGTTCCCGGTTCGGCATTCGAGGCCGTCGACACCGGACCGATCCTGCACTGATCAACATCCGTCGGGCGCACACCGCGGAAGAGGTCAACCGGTGTTCGGTCCTGATCCGTTGGTGCGGGGCCCCCCGGCCATGGCGAAGCCGACCCGGTCGAGCACGTGGTCCACGATGCCGTACGCCACCGCGTCACCACCACGCAGGATGAAGTCGCGGTCGATGTCGCGCTCGATCCGATCGCGCGTCTGCCCCGTGTGCCGCACGAGGGCATCGACCATCGCGCCGCGTTGTGCGGCAACTTCGCGCGCGGCGATCTCGATGTCGGTCGACTGCCCCTGTACGCCTCCGTGCGGCTGATGGATGAGCACGCGGGCGTTCGGGAGCACGGCACGCTTGCCGCGCGCACCTGCCGCGAGCAACACAGCGGCCGCGGACGCGGCTTGACCTACACACGTGGTCGCGACGTCGGGTCGGATGTGGCACATCGTGTCGTACAACGCGAACAGCGCCGTCATCTCGCCGCCCGGGCTGTTGACGTAGAGCTGGATGTCGCGCTCGGGATTCTCCGATTCCAGGTGTAGCAGCTGCGCGACGACGAGATTGGCGCTGTCGGCGTCGATCTCCGTACCCAGGAACACGATGCGTTCCTTCAGCAGCCGTGAGTAGATGTCGAACGCGCGCTCACCTCGAGCGCTCTGCTCGATGACCGTGGGCACGAGCAACTGCGCCATCGTCACCTCCGAGCTATCTGCAACCATTCGGTTGCACATTAGCGGCATCGGCTCCCGATGTGCAACCATCTGGTTGCGATCACGCCTCCCGACGATCGGAGTCGCCATGTCGGAGTCGCCCTGCGTCAACCGGTCCGTCGTCATCCATGCCACCCCGGACGACGTGTGGAACGCGCTCGCGGATCCCGGTCTGTTGTCGAGCTGGTTCGGTGGCGAGGCCCGTCTCGCCGTGCGACCCGGCGGCACCGGCCGGTTCGTGACCGACGACGGCGAGGTGCGCCTGGCCGTGGTGGAAGAGGTCGATGCCGGCCGGCGGATCGTGTTCTCGTGGTGGCCGATGCAGCGGTGCGCGCCGCGGCCGGGCGCAACGCATCCTCGCAGCCGTGTGACGATCGCCATCGAGCCCGACAGGGACGCGACCGTGGTCACCGTCGAGGAGCGAGTGACGTCCCCGAGCGTGTCCGGATCCCCGGGCGGCCCCGTGTTGCGCATCCAGCGTGCCCCGTCGGGCCCGCGGCGCGGTTGGCAGGCCTCTGCGAGGAGGCCGGCCGCCGTTGCCTGAAGTCGCCCGGACATGACCGGATCGAGACGCGGCGCGCGCGCGAGCGCAGGGCCCGTCTTCGCCGCGCTCGCGGATCCCACCCGGCGTTCACTGCTCGACGAGCTCGCCCGCCGCCAGTCCGCGACGGCAACGGAGCTCGCGGCGCCGTTGCCCGTGAGCCGCCAGGCGGTCGTGAAGCATCTCCAGCTGCTGGCCGACGCCGGTCTGGTGGAGGCCGAGCGATCCGGCCGGGAGGTCCGATTCCGCGTGCGCGTCGAGCCGCTCGAGGACGCGGTGTCGTGGATCACGGACGTGGGCGGCGGCTGGGACGCCCGTCTCGAACGCTTGCGGGCGCAGCTCGAGCGCCCCGAGCGTCGCACCCGCCGGCGCTGATCCGCGCGATCGGAAATTTTCGCGGCCACGACCGAATAAACTCGTACAGGTATGGCGCGGACTGATGCGAATCCGCCGATGCCGGACTTCGCCACCGACTACGAACTGCACGAGGTCGACCCGACCTACCTCACCGGCGCGGTCAAACCCAAGCAGTTCCTCCACATCGACCAAGCCGAATGCATCCTGTGCGAAGGCTGCGTCGACATCTGCCCCTGGAAATGCATCCACATGGTCTCCGTCGACGCCATCGCCGACGCCGCCAACACCGAACGCCCCGGCGAAGACCCCCGCGACCACGTCGCGTTCATCGTCGACGAAGACGTCTGCACCCGCTGCGCCCTGTGCGTCGACCGTTGCCCCACCGGGGTCATCATCCTCGGCAAGATCGCAACCAACCCCGCCGACGGCGATCCCCACACCCGCACCAACCGCCACGGCTACGCCTACGGCGTGAGATTCTGAGCGTCATGTCGGCCAACCATCGCACGGCTACGTAACAAGCACGAGGAGATCGTTCGTGGCCAACGGCAACGGCACCAACGGCAGCAACGGGCACGGAGGCCCCGGCGCGCGTCTGCTCTCGCGTGCGCGCGAGAGGGGAGACAAGCTCGCGGGCTCGCAGGTGATGACGTCGATCTTCCGACCGGGCTCGGTATTCCGGAAGGGCTACACCGACAGCCCCAGGAACCGGTCGTACGTGATCATGAACAACGTGCTGTACCACCTTCACCCAGTGAAGGTGAAGAGGCACGCGGTAAAGGTGTCGTACACCCTCTGCCTCGGCGGTCTGTCGTTCTTCCTGTTCATCCTGCTGACCGTCACAGGCATTTTCCTGATGTTCTTCTACCGACCGACCGCGGCGTCGGCGTGGAACGACGTGAAGACGCTCGAGACCGCGGTCTACTTCGGATCGCTCGTGCGGAACATGCACCGCTGGGCCGCGCACCTGATGGTGCTGTCGGTGTTCCTGCACATGAGCCGCGTCTTCTATCACGGCGCGTACAAGGCGCCGCGCGAGTTCAACTGGGTGATCGGTGTCATCCTGCTGACCCTCACGCTGCTGCTGTCGTTCACGGGTTACCTGCTCCCGTGGGACCAGCTGGCGCTGTGGGCCGTGACGGTCGGCACGAACATGATGGGATACACACCCGTGTTCGGCTCGTCGGTGCGGTACGTCCTCCTCGGTTCCAAGGAGATCAGCGGCGACACGCTGCTGCGATGGTACGTACTGCACGTCTTGCTCTTACCGTTCGTCATCGTGATCTTCATGGCGGTCCATTTCTGGCGCGTCCGCAAGGACGGCGGGATCTCGGGTCCGCTGTAGGCCGGAGAGGAACGAGCGATGCCCGACATCCCCGAACATCTCCTCCGCCGCAGCGCCGAGCGACGCAAGGCACTCGGTCTTCCTGCCAAGGGTGAAGACGCGGAAGCGCCAGCGGAGGAGGCGCCCGCCGCAGAAGCGCCGGCCGAGTCGCCCGCCCCCGAGGAAGCCGCACCCGCGGCGGCATCGGCCGGAGACGGCGAAGAGGTCACCGAGAGCAAGGGCGGCGTCCCGGCGCACCTGTTGGAGCGCTCACGGCGGCGCAAGGCGGCGCTGTCCGGCGACGGCGGCGCGGCGCAGCCCGCAGCGGCCGCGGCGGGTGCCGCCGGTGGTGCAACCGCTCGCGCCGGAACCGCGACGGCCACGCGTCCCGCAGCTGCACCCACGTCGACCGGTCCCGGCGGCCACACGCAGCGGCTCCTCACGGTCGTCAAGTCCGGTTCGATCCAGCAGACGCGTGCCGAAGCGCAGGACAAGGTGCACACCTGGCCGCACCTGCTCGTGATCGAGTTCGCCGCGGTCCTCACGGTCACCGCGGCGTTGGTCATCTTCTCCGCGCTGGTGCGCGCACCGTTGCAGGGGCTCGCCGACTTCAACCAGACGCCCAACCCCTCGAAGGCACCCTGGTACTTCCTCGGGTTGCAGGAGCTGCTCACCATGTTCCACCCGATGGTCGCGGGCGTGACCATCCCGGGCATGGGCATCTTCCTGCTCATGGTCGCTCCGTACGTCGACAAGAACCCTTCGCAGCACCCGAACGACCGGAAGTTCGCGATCGCGCTCTTCACGATCTTTCTGATGTTCTGGGCGGTGCTCGTCATCATCGGTTCGTTCTTCCGGGCCAAGGGCTTCAACTTCGCCCTGCCTTGGAACGACGGGATCTTCTTCGATCTCTAGGAGCACACGTCCGTGTCGGTAGTCCTCGTCATCGCTGTCCCGATCATCCTCGCCGCGGCCGTCGTCGCGATCGTGGCCACGGGCCGTCGGCGCTCCGTGACCGGTTCGCTCAGCCACGAGACCCGCGCTCGCGACCGCAGCGACGTGATGATCGCCGACGAGGCGCCGGCTGCTGCCCAGGCCGACGAGGAAGAGGGCCGGCGTCGGGCCGACGAGTCACGCCGGGCCATCGGATCCGGTTCGACGGTGCCTGCGGCCCGCGGCGCTCGCGCACCGGCCGAACGCACGCCCGTCGACGAGGAAGAGCTCGGGTTGTCCCGCCGTCAGTTCTTCAACCGCGGGATCCTCGCATCGCTCGCGCTCGCGGCCGGAGGGTTCGGCGCCAGCCTGCTGGCCTTTCTCTGGCCGAGCAGCTCCGGCGGCTTCGGCGGCAAGGTCGCGGCTGGCACGTCGCTCAACGACATGCTGTCCTACAACACGGATAAGAAGCAGCCCTTCTACATCCCCGAGGCGCGCGCCTACGTGGTGCCCTACCCGAAGGTCGACCTCCCCAAGGCGAAGACCGTGTACGCGCCCACCGTGTACGCCGGCATGGAGAAGGGCATCGTCGCCCTGTACCAGAAGTGTGTGCACCTCGGCTGCCGAGTGCCGTGGTGCGATACATCGCAGTGGTTCGAGTGCCCCTGCCACGGCTCGAAGTACAGCCGGGTGGGAGAGAAGAAGGGTGGGCCGGCGCCGCGTGGGCTCGACCGCTTCGCGGTGTACATCAGCGGCCAGGACGTCACGATCGACACCGGTCTGATCGTTCTGGGCCCACCTATCGGAACCGACACCACCGGCCAGGGGGCCGAGGGACCGCCCTGTGTCGGTTAGTCAGCCCACGAGCACGAGAGCGTCCGTGACCCAGACCTGTAGGCAAACGCGATGACCGTCCGTACCGGCCTGATCATCATCAACATCCTGGCCTTCGTCGTCATCATCGGCATCGTCGGCTACCGGGTGCTGTCGGTGCGCAGGAACCCCGAAGCGAAGCAGCCGCAGAACCTGCGGCCGTTCATGACCGACGAGGAGCTCGAGGGCCGCAAGCTCGAGCGCGTGCTCCTGTGGGCGCTGTGGTGCTCCGTCATCGTCGCGGCCGCGCTTCCCGTCTACTGGCTCTGGGAGCCCACTCGCGAGAAGGACATGGTCGCCCAGTTCGACAACCAGGCCGCGAAGCGCGGCGCGACGCTCTTCGCGAACGAGAGCATGAAGGCATACGACTCGACCAAGTCGTTGCGCTGCGCGAACTGCCACGGCACCGACGGCAGCGGCGGTTCCACGTCCTACGTGATCAAGCCGCCGGACAGCGGCAGCTCCCTCCCCCTCACCGTGACGTGGCGCGCGCCGGCGCTCAACACCGTGCTGTCGCGCTTCTCCCCCGCACAGGTGAATCAGATCGTCACCTACGGCCGTCCCGGTACGCCGATGCCCGCATGGGGCGTCCCCGGCGGTGGACCGAAGAACGAACAGAGCATCAACGACCTCGTGGCCTATCTCGGCACGATTCAGCTCTCGCCCGCGAAGGCGAAGGCGGAGGAGGACAAGGCGCTCCAGGACCTGATCGACACCGCGATCGGTGGGAACGGCAAGAAAGGCAACGTCGCGACCGCGCAGGAGAACCTCGCCACGGCGCAGCAGACCCTCACGAAGGACCAGATGCTGGCGGCGCAGTTCCCCGACAACAAGGGCTATCAGACCAACGTTCAGATCGATCGGGAAGACATCCTCAACGCGCAGGCTGCGGTGAAGAACTCGCAGTCCTACGCGAGCCAGGTTCAGCAGCTGGTGAACACGTGGAAGGCAGGCGACCCGACGCAGCCGGGCGCCGCGCAGGTCGCGTATGGCCAGCTCCTGTTCCAGACCAACTGCGCGCGCTGCCACACCAAGGCGTGGTCGTACTTCGACCCGACGAAGGGCAACGTGCCGTTGCCGGCACAGCAAGGCAGTGGAGCGTTCGGTCCGAACCTCACCAACGGCGACACGACTCGCCAGTTCCCGGGTGACACCGGAGTCGCCCAGCAGTACGACTGGGTGGCGAACGGCGCCGATCCGAACAAGCAGTACGGCGTGCGGGGCATCTCGTCGGGCCGCATGCCGCACTTCGGCACGCTGCTGACCAAGGAACAGATCGACGCGATCGTCGCCTACGAGCGCAGCCTGTAGGCCGGAGGAGTCAACGTCGACATGCTGATCACACCACTCGGCACACTGCTCGGGGCCAGCGAGGGGATCCCGCACCCCACGCTCTGGTATCCCACGATCCTCGGCTGGCTCGTCGTCATCGCCGGCATCGGACTGTTCTGCGGGTCGGCCTACCTGCTCCTTGCAACCAACCTGGGTGGGCGGCTCGGTTTCCTGGTGGCGGCCGCCGCGTTGAGCGGATTCATGGTGCTGCTCTCGGCGATGTGGCTCACCACCGCGTCACCGCTCAACACGTTGAAGGGGCGCGTGCCCTCGTGGAAGGTCATCGACCAGGTCGACTCCCTGGACAAGTCGAAGATCCCCGCGGTGCGCGCGATGCCGGCCAACGGTAAGGCCGTCGACCCTGCGGAAGCGGCCAACGTCAAGGCCGCCGTGGACTCGGAGCTGGTGGTCCCGCAACAGCAGGGCGATCTCCCGAAGCCGGCGACACCGAAGTTCGCGAAGTACCAGCTGTCGACCGAATACGTGGTGTCCGACACCCATGAGATCGGGGGCAGTAAGCCGCAGTTCTGGAAGCTCCAGTTCACGCACAAGCCCAAGTACGCGACCGTGCAGGTGTGTCCGGCGCAGAAGGTGAAGCAGGCACAGGGCGCGGCACCTCCGACGCCCACCTGTGATCCCACGCAGCCGGTGAACTTCCTCATCCTCGAGCGCGACCTGGGCTCGCTGCGCGTGCCGCCGTTCGTGGTCCTCGTCTGCTCGACGCTCCTGTTCACCCTCTCGCTGCTCTGCCTGCACTGGCGGGAACGCGATGAACAGGAAGCCGCCGCCGCTGCCGAGCGGGCTGCAAAGGGCACGCCGGCGCCGTCCGAACCGCAACCGGCGAACGTGTAGGAAGGCACGAGCATGATCAACGTCCGTCGACTCGGATATGTCGTCACGGTCTCGGTGCTCGCGGTGCTGACGCTCGCCGGACCGGTGTCGGCGCAACAGCTCATCGACGCCGGGGGTGACAACGGCGGCGGCGGTCTCGCGTTCGTCGCGCTCGCGATCATGGTCTTCGCGATCGCAACCGCGTTGTTCTTCATGGACCGGATCCGCCGCCGGCGGACCGGCAACTAACTCCCGCTGACGATCTCGGCGGCCGCGTCGCCGGCCAGCTCGACGGTCCGTTCGAGCTCGGGCCAGCCGTGAGCCGCACTCACGAACAGTGCTTCGAATGCGCTCGGGGCGAAGAAGACGTCGCGGCGCAACAGCGCGTGGAAGAACGCAGCGTGCATCTTCACGTCGGCGCCCTGCGCTCCTTCGTAGTCGAGCACCCGCGTCGGTGAGAAGAACAAGCCGGTCAACGTCGCGACACGCGGCACCTGCACCGCCAAGCCGGCCTCTCCGAGCACGGTGGTGAGCCCGGCGGCGAGGAATGCAGCCCGGTCCGCGAGGGACGCGTACAGCTCGTCGTCGAGAAGCCCGAGCACCGCGAGACCCGCCGCGGTCGCGAGCGGGTTCCCCGAGAGCGTGCCCGCTTGGTACACCGAGCCAATCGGCGCCAGCTCGTCCATCAGCGCGGCCGCGCCGCCGACCGCGGCGAGCGGGAGGCCGCCACCGATGACCTTGCCGAAGATCGACAGGTCGGGCGTGACGCCGTACAAGGCCTGGGCGCCACCGCGACCGACCCGGAAGCCGGTGATCACCTCGTCGAGCACGAGCAGCGCACTGTGAGCATCGCAGCGCCGGCGCAGCCGCTGGAGGAATCCCTCGACCGGTGGAACGAGACCCATGTTGGCGGCGACCGGTTCGACGATCACAGCCGCGATGTCGGGACCGTGCTGCGCGAAGACGGCATCGAGCGCAGCATCGTCGTTGTAGGGCACGACGAGCGTGTCCGCGACCGCGCCGGGTGTGACACCGGCCGAACCGGGAAGGCCGAACGTTGCGACACCGCTGCCCGCGGCGACGAGCAACGCGTCGACATGACCGTGGTAGCAGCCCGCGAACTTCACGATCTTGTCGCGACCGGTCGCGCCACGGGCGAGACGGATGGCGGTCATGGCAGCCTCGGTGCCCGACGAGACCAAGCGCACCTTCTCGACGGATGGGACGCGCTCCGAGATCGTCTCGGCAAGGAGCACCTCGCGCTCGGTCGGCGCACCGTAGGAGGTGCCGGCCTCGGCCGCGCGTTGCACCGCCTCGATGACCTGAGGGTGTGCGTGCCCGAGGATCGACGCGCCCCAGGACTGCACGTAGTCGAGGTATCTCCGGCCGTCGGTGGCGACGAGATAGGCGCCGTTTCCTCCTGCGACGAAGAACGGTTCCCCCCCGACCGCGCCGAACGAGCGGACCGGAGAGCTCACGCCACCCGGGATCACTGCGCGTGCCCGCTCGTAGAGGCTCAAGACGACCGGAGCGACTCGGCGAACTCGCGCGCGAGATACGTCAGCAAAAAGTCGGCACCCGCGCGCTTCATCGCGAGCAGGTGCTCACGGGCGACCGCTTCACCGTCGATCCATCCGTTCGCCGCGGCGGCCTTGAGCATCGAGTACTCACCGCTGACGTGGTACGCGGCGACGGGAACGTCGAACGAACGGCGAAGTCCGGCGATCACGTCGAGATACGCGAGCGCGGGCTTGACCATCACGATGTCGGCGCCTTCGTCGATGTCGAGCCCGGTCTCGGCGACGGCTTCACGGGTGTTCGCCGGATCCATCTGATAGCCACGACGATCGCCGAAGCGCGGCGCGCACTCGGCCGCGTCGCGGAACGGGCCGTAGAGCGCCGACGCGTACTTCGCGCTGTAGGCCAGGATCGCGACATCGGTGTGGCCGGACTCGTCGAGCGCGGCGCGGATCGCGGCGACCTGTCCGTCCATCATTCCGGACGGCGCGACGACGTCGGCCCCGGCCTCGGCCTGCGCAACGGCGATAGCTGCATACCGTTCCAAGGTCGCGTCGTTGTCGATCTCGCCCGAGTCGTCGAGCAGACCGCAGTGGCCGTGGTCGGTGTACTCGTCGAGGCAGTCGTCAGTGATGAGCACGAGCGAGTCGTCGATCTCGTCACGCAGGTTGCGCAACGCGAGCTGGACCACGCCGTCGTGTGCGTCGGCCTGCGACCCGGTCGGGTCCTTCACCGAGGGCACCCCGAACAGGACGATGCCGGGGATCCCGAGGTCGGCGAGCGCCCGTACCTCCTTGCGGAGGCTCTCCTGCGTGTGCTGCACGACGCCGGGCATCGACGGGACCGGCTCGGGCTCGGTGATGCCGTCCTTCACGAACAGCGGCGCGACGAGATCGTCGACGGAGAGGCTGGTCTCGGCGACGAGGCGCCGTAGCGCCGGAGTTCGCCGCAGCCGGCGGGGCCGATGCTCGGGGAACGCCATGGGACCTTCGATGCTACCTGCGGGGTCGGGCCACCAGCGCGTCGACGAGCGTTCGTACCAGCCCGTCGATGGTGTGCTCGGAGGCCTCGACGTCGACCCGAAGACCGCGCTCGCGGGCCGTGTTGGAGGTGACGGGACCGATCGAGACGACCAGTGGCTGCGGGTCCGGCAACCTTCCGACGAGGTGGTGGAAGTTGGCCACGGTCGACGAGGAGGTGAAGGTGACGGCGTCGATGTCGCCGCGCTGCACGGCGGCCAGTTGCGCGGGGTCGGGCTCGGCCGGGACCGTGCGATAAAGCGGCAGGACGTCGACGTCATAGCCGCGGGTGCGCAGGCCCTCGGGGAGCGCGTCACGAGCCTGCTCGGCCCGTGCAACCAGCACCTTCGGGTACCGTCGCGCCGATTCGGCCGTCGATTCGGCGCGACGGGGGAAGGCGTCGACGAGGGCCTCGGCGACGAAGCGCTCGGGGACGAGATCGGCCCGGATGCCCCGGGCCGCGAGCGCAGCCGCGGTACCCGGGCCGATTGCCGCCACCTTCAGCCCGCCGAGGGCCCGGGCATCGAGCCCCGCAGATGCGAGCCCTCGATCGAACAACGCGGCGACGCCGTTGACCGACGTGAGCACGAGCCACTCGTAGTCGTGGAGCGGCGGCAGCACGACGTCGAGGGGCTCGATCGCGATGGTCGGCAGCTCGAGCACCTCGGCACCGAGCTGTTCCAGCCGGTCGCGGAGCTCGCTGGCCTGCTCGCGCGCTCTGGTTACCACCACGCGCCGGCCGAACAGGGGGCGGCTCTCGAACCAGTGCAACTCCAGAGCCGCCGCCGCGCCCACGACGAGCGCCGACGGCGCGCGCACGTCGAGCTTGGTGACGGTCGCGAGCGTTGCGCGGAGGCTCTCCTGGTCGGGCCGGGTTCCGTAACGGATCGCGGCGACCGGCGTGTCGGGCGACAGCCCACCCGCGATCAGTCGTTCCGTGATCCCCGCAAGGTTGCCGACACCCATGAGGATGATCAATGTGCCCCCGGCACGCGCCAACGTCTCCCAGTCGACGTCGGTGCGGCCCTTCGCCGGGTCCTCGTGCCCCGTCACGACGGTGAAGTGGGTGCTCACCCCGCGGTGCGTCACCGGAATGCCCGCGTACGCCGGCGCGGCGATCGCGCTCGTTATGCCGGGGACGATCTCGAAGGGGATACCCGCCGCGGCGAGCGCCTCGGCCTCTTCGCCTCCCCGGCCGAACACGAACGGATCGCCGCCCTTGAGCCGCACGACGCGACGGCCGGTTCGGCCCTCCTCGACGAGCAACGCGTTGATGTCGTCCTGCGACATCTCGACCTGCCCGGGTGCCTTGCCGACGCTGATGCGACGCGCGCCCTGCGGCGCGAGGTCGAGCACCGCTCGCGAAGCCAGCCGGTCGTGCACCACCACGTCCGCGGTGCGCAGAAGGTGTGCGCCTCGAACCGTGAGCAACCCCGGGTCGCCGGGGCCCGCGCCGACGAGAAAGACGGTCACGACATCACGCCGCATCGTCGAGGAGCGTGGCGCCGCCGCAGTCGAACAGCAGGCGCTGCGCGACGGCGACGCCCAGGTCGTGCGGATGCGCCCCGCGCCCCTCGGTGCGCAGCACGACCCGTCCGTCGAGCGACGCCAGCAACGCGGTGAGCTCGATGACACCGTCGGCAAGAGGTGACGCGTGCGCGCCACACGGCAGGTTGCATCCTCCACCGAGCTCGTTGAGAAACGCGCGCTCCGCCTCGACGGTACGTCGCGCCTTCTCGTCGTCGATGCGCCGTAGGACAGCACGCGTCGATTCGTCGTCGGCACGACACTCCACCGCCAGCGCTCCTTGCGCGACTTGAGGCAACAACACCGACACGTCGAGCACCTCCGCCACGTGGGCGTCGAGGCCAAGGCGCAACAGTGCCGCAAACGCGACCACGATCGCGTCGAAGTCGGACGCCCGCGCGAGACGAGTGGGAATGTTGCCGCGCAGCTCTCCGAACGTCAGGTCGGGCCGCAACGCGCCGAGCTGTGCGCGCCGGCGAACCGATCCCGTTCCGACGCGGGCACCGGTCGGTAACGACTCCAGCGTGGCGCCGACGAGCGCGTCCCGACTGTCGGCACGTTCGGGCACCGCCGCGAGCACGAGACCGTCGATCGTCGTGGACGGCAGGTCCTTGGCGGAGTGCACGGCGAGGTCTGCGCGCCCGTCGAGGACGGCCTCTTCGACCTCCTTCACGAACGCGGCGGTTCCACCGAGCGTGTGGATCGGCACATCACGCCGACGGTCACCGGTCGTGGAGACGATGACGAGCTCGTACGGCGCGCCGATGAGCGTGCCGACACGTTCGGCCTGCCATCGCGCCAGCTCGCTCCCCCGCGTGGCGAGGCGCAGCGGCGCGGTGCTCACGTCGTGTCGCGGTCGTTCCGAGACTCGCCCAGAGAGAACAGCTCGGTGAGCGCGTCCGTGAAGAGCTCGCCGCGGGGTGTGCCGGCGGCGTCCTTCACGCGCACGGTGGGGTCGTGCAACAGCTTGTTGACGATGCCGCTCGTGAGCGCCTCGACCGCTTGGCGCGTCGAAGGGTCGAGATCACCGAGTCGCGAGCGGAAGCGTTCGAGCTCGGCGAGGCGAATCTCCTCGGCCCGTCCGCGCAACGCCGTGACCAACGGCGCGACCTCGCGGGCGCTGCGTTCGCCGCGGAAGCGGTCCAGCTCGTCGGCAAGGATGGAACGGACACGCCCGACCTCGCGCTGGCGCTGTTCGAGCGAGTGCAGCGCGAACGCCTTCATGTCCTCCATGTCGAGCAGCATCACGCCGAAGACCTGCTTGACACCCGGGTCCACATCGCGCGGCATCGCCACGTCGACGATCAGCAGGGCGCGTCCGTCGCGACGTTGCATCACGGTCTCGATGTCGGACCGCTCGATCACGATGTCGGACGCGCCCGTGGACGTGAGGAGGACGTCGGCACGCACGAGCTCGTCGGCGACTTCACCCAATGCGATCGAACGACCGCCGACCCGGCGGGCCAGGTCGCGGGCACGTGATGCGGTGCGGTTCGCGACCACGATCTCGTCGGCTCCGGCACCGGCGAGCGCGATCGCCATTCCCTCGCCGACGTCGCCCGCGCCCAGCACCAGCACGCGGCGTCGTTCGAGCGAGCCGAGGCGCTGGGCGGCCAGCGCGACGGCCGCCGACGACACCGACACCGCGTGCCGGCCGATCTCGGTCTCGGTACGCGACCGCTTCCCCACCTCCACCGCGTGACGGAAGATCCGCGACAGCACTTGGCCCGCAGTGCCCTCGTGCTCCGCCGCGCGCCACGCCTGGCGTACCTGACCAAGGATCTCGCCTTCGCCGACGATCATCGAGTCGACTCCGGCCGCGACTCCGAACAGGTGCGCCACCGCGGCGTCGTCGTGGTACGTGTAGAGGTGCTCGCCCAGATCGTCGGGTTCGATCGACGCGTGCGCGGCCAGGAAGTCGCGCACGTCTTGGACAGCGGGGTGGAAGAGCGTGGTGCGCGCGTAGACCTCGGTGCGGTTGCACGTCGACAACAGCACGATCTCGGCGAGATGCTCACGCACGCGCAGCGCGTGCAGGGCCTTGACGAGACCGCCAGCCGGTACCGCAACACGCTCCAGTAGCTCCACCGGAGCGGTCCGGTGGTTCATTCCCACCACGATCACAGACACGCCCGGAGCAGCTCCTTCGCCTCGGGGATCCGGCCACCGCGGATCAGGTCGAGGATGCCGGAATCGAATGCCTTCCGCCAATCGGCGGTCTCGCTCGAACGACCGGCCGTCCGCATCGCTTCTCGCGCTTCCGACAGCACCTCCAACAGTTTCTCGTACTCCGGACCCATCTCGTCACGCACGTGATCGCGCAACCACGTCGCGAGGGCGGGGCTGCGGCCGTTGGTGCCGACCGTGACGACGATGTCGCCGCGGCGCACGACGGACATGAGGGTGAAGGAGCAATTCGCCGGATCGTCGGCGGAGTTGACCCACACCCGACGCTTCGACCCGGCTTCGTAGACCGCGTGGTCGACTTCGGGATCGCCGGTGGCGGTCGTCGCGAGCCACGCCCCGTCGAGATCGGCCGGCTCGAACCCGCGCGGCGCGACCGTGATCGCGGCCCGGTCGCGCAGGTCTTCGAGCTCGGGCACGAGCTCGGGCGCCACGACATGCACCCGGGCGCCCGCGTCGAGAAGCCCTTCGACCTTGCGGGCCGCGATACGGCCCCCGCCGACGACCACGCACCGCCGACCGGCTACCAGCAAGTTCACCGGATAGCCGTGACCGACCCCGCTCAACCGACGATGCCTTCTTGCAGGTCGTCGTCGACGTCGAGCGAGTCGCGCCGCCGGACGGGGCCGCCCTTGCGCAGTTGGTAGAAGGACAGGATCTGCAGCTCGGTCGCGAGGTCGACCTTGCGCATGGAGACGCCATCGGGAACGGCGACCACCGCGGGAGCGAAGTTCAGGATGGAGCGCACCCCGGCTGCGACGAGCTGATCGGCCACGTCCTGAGCAACGTGCGCGGGCGTCGCGATCATTCCGATGGTGATCTGGCGTTTCGCCACGATCTCGGGAAGGGCCTCGATGGACTCGATCGTGAGACCGTCGACCTCGCGACCGACCTTGTCGGCATCGGCGTCGACGAGGGCGGCGATGCGAAAGCCGCGGGCGCCGAAGCCCTTGTAGTTGGCAAGGGCCTGCCCGAGGTTTCCCACGCCGACGATGGCGACGGGCCAGTCGCGGGTGAGGCCGAGCTCGCGCGAGATCTGGTGGAGCAGGAACTCGACGTCATAGCCGACTCCCCGGGTGCCGTAGGAGCCCAGGTACGACAGGTCCTTGCGCACTTTCGCGGCGTTGACGCCGGCGAGCTCGGCGAGGCGTTCCGACGAGACGGTGGTGATCCGGTGTTCGGCGACCTCGACCAGTGCCCGGTAGTAGAGCGGCAGACGGGCGACCGTCGCCTCCGGGATCCGGCGGGGCGTGCCCGAAAGATCACCGTCCGCACGGTCGGGCACGATCGCTGCGCTCCTCGGTCCGGCCCCGGTACAGGGCCACCGGGCAGCAGCCTAGCCCTCCTTGTGCACTCGGTCACAAGCGGTCCGGCAGCCTCGAGCGGCCGGGCGCGACCTACGCTCGAACGCGCCATGGTCGCCGGCCTCGCGTTCCTCGCCACCGCAGTCTCGTCGCTGTTCGCACAGGCGACGCTCGTCCGCTACACCCAGCGCCGGAAGCCCCACGAGCTGGCGTGGACCGTTGCGCTGTCGATGTTCGCGCTCGCCTCGGTGGCGCTGGCCTCGGGATCGACGACCGGCTGGGACCGAGGAACGTTCCGCTTCTTCTATTTGATGGGCGCGATCCTCGACGTGCCCTGGTTGGCGCTCGGGACCGTCTTTCTCCTCGCCGCCCCCGCCATCGGCCGGCGGGTGCAGTGGTTCCTCGTCGGCTTCAGTGGATTCGCCGCGGGTGTGATGCTCACGGCGCCCATGCACCCGGTCGCCGGCGACACCATTCCCGTCGGCAAGGACGTGTTCGGCGTACTCCCGCGTGTGCTCGCCGCAGCCGGCAGCGGTGCCGGCGCCATCGTGGTCTTCGCAGGCGCGGCATGGTCGATGACGCGCTTCCTCCGAGCACGCGAGCGCACCGGCAGCCGCCGGATGGCCGCGGCAAACGCGCTCATCGCCGCGGGGACGCTGGTGCTCTCGGCCGGGGGGCTGGTGGAAGGCGTGGTCGGGCACGACGAGGCCTTCGCGCTCTCGCTCGCCGCGGGCATCTCGGTGATCTATTGCGGGTTCCTCGTGGCGAGCCGTCCTGGGGCGCAGGAACGCCGGCTGACGACGGCGCCGACCGGAGATCCCGGCCGGCACGAGTCGGGACCGGCGCCGGTCATCGGCTCCTGAGACCGCGCCGCAGAACCTTCCCTGCCAGACCGACGGGGAGGCTCGCGACCAGCTCGACCTCGACGGGGCACTTGTAGCGGGCCAGCCGCTCGCGGCACCACGTCTGGATGTCGACGAGGCCCGGCATGGCGCCCGCCTCGGGCACGACGTAGGCCTTCACGCGCTCGCCGGTGCGATCGTCGGGGCTGCCGACGACCGCGACCTCGGCCACCTCCGGATGGCTGCGGATCGCGTCTTCGACCTCTGCGGGAAACACGTTGAAGCCCGACACGATGATCGTGTCCTTGATCCGGTCGACGAGACGGAGGAAGCCGTCGTCGTCGGCCACCGCGACGTCGCCGGTGCGCAACCACCCGTCCGACTCCAGAACCGCTGCAGTGGTCGCCGGGTCGTTCCAGTAACCGGCGAACACGTTGGGACCTCGGACCCAGATCTCGCCCGGGTCGCCCGCGAGCGCGTCGGTACCCTGCACGTCGACGAGGCGGACCTCGATACCCGGCAGCGGCGCGCCGATCGAGCCCGGCCGCGGGACGGAGTCGACCGCGCTCGTGGTCACGACGGGCGACGTTTCGGTGAGGCCGTACCCGTCGTGCACCGCAACACCGAAGCGAGAGCGGAAGCCGTCGCCGACCTCGGCCGGCAACGGCGCCGCGCCCGACACCGCGAGCCTCACGGAGGCGAACGCGTCGGCGGGGACGGCTTCGGGCGATGCGTCGATCCAGCTCCGGAAGATCGCAGGAACGGCCGGCACCACCGTCACGCGCTCTTCGGCGACCACGCGCGCGGTCACGACGGGATCGAAGTGCGTGACCGGCACGATCGAAGAGCCGGACGAGAGGCCGACGCCGATCACGACGTTGAGCCCGTAGATGTGGAAGAACGGCAGCACGCCGAGCACCACGTCGTCACCCGAGCGGCGCGTCGACGGATGCGACTGCACCTGCTCGATGTTGGAGCGCAGGTTCCCGTGCGTGAGCATCGCGGGCCTGGGCGTGCCGGACGTGCCCGCCGTGAAGAGCAGTACGGCGACATCGTGGTCGTCGCGCTCCACGGGCGCCAGATCCTCGCCCTCCGACGCGGGCGACGGCAGCTCGCCGAGGATCCGCACGCGCGACGGGTCGATGCCGGGAAGCTCCCGGTGGCCCGCGGCCGGACTGCAGAGCACGAGGGTCGGTTCCACCAGCGCGACCTCGCGTCCGAGCTCCGGGACGGGCGCCGCCGGGTTCAGCGGGACCGCGACTGCGCCTGCAGCGAGCACGGCGAGGTACGCCACGACGAACGTGTCGTCGTTGCCGGCGATGATCGCAACCCTCTCGCCCGGCGCCACCTCCGCGCGCAGGGCACCGGCATGGGCGCCGACGCGGTCGGAAAGCTCACCGTACGTGACCTGCACAGGACCGCGCAGGGCCACGCGCTCGGGTGCACTGGAGACCGCTGCGAGCAGGGACGACGCAAGGTTCACCGGCCGCTCCCGGGTCGTCGGCCGCCGATTTCCGGGGCCCGTCGGCCCCGGATCGTAGCGATCGGCGGAACTTCGGGTTCGTCTGGTTCGGCAGGCCGCGCGCCGGGAACACCAGACTGATCACGCTCCGCGGCAGGTTCCCGCTCAAGGCGCGGCGATGACCGCCCGATAGCTACTACGGCCCGAGAGACGCCCGGCGCTCTTCCAGCACCGGGGATCGGGCGCAGGGTGGTCGTTGGAGCGTCAGGCAGGGGCGATGTACGGGAGGCGGAGGCGAGGTGATTCGGCGTTTCGTGGTGGCCGTGCTGCTCGGCGCGACCTCGCTGGTCGCGTTGCCCGCCGGGCCCGCGCACGCCGACTGCGATCTCGTCTCGGCGACCAACTCGCTTCGCGCCGGCAAGGGGCTGCCACCCCTCGCGACCAACGGCAACCTGACGGCGAAGGCACAGGGCTGGGCCGCGCACATGGCTGCGGCGGGCTCGATCTCGCACTCCAACCTCCCTTCGGGCATCTCGGAGCCGTGGTCGCGGCTGGGGGAGAACGTCGGGATGGGGGGCAGCGTGTGCGCCATCCATCAAGCGCTGGTGAACTCACCACCGCACTACGCAAATCTCACAGATCCGGGGTTCCGGTACGTGGGTGTGGGCGTCGTGAGCTCCAACGGGACGTTGTACGTCGCCGAGGAGTTCATGCAACTAGCCTCCCAGCCCGCCCCAAGCACGCCTGCAGCTACTACCGGAACCCCGACTTCTTCGGCGCGACGCAGCCAGCCGTCCGCGCCGGTACCAGTGGCCGCGCCGGCGCCGCCACCGCCGCCACCTCCGCCCCCGCCGCCTCCGCCGCCACCGCCTCCGCCCGCGTCATTGGTGCGGGCGATCAGCCGGCTGCACGCGCTCGACGGTCAGTAAGTCCGCTGCTGTGCCGGAAGGCACAGCGACGGTCCTCGGGTCAACCGCCGACCTTGAAGACGAACTGCAGGATCGCGGCGCCGAGGATCAGCACGAGGAGGGCGATGATGGCGATGGTCGTCCCGGGCCGCATGGCCGCAGGGTAACGCCAAACCGCGTCATCCCCGTCCTCGGGATGCTCAGTTCGCGCTCGACGGCGCCCGCACCGCCACGGAGGCACCGGCCTTGAGACGGCATGCCTCGGCCGCCGACGCGCGGTCGAGCGCGACGGAGACCAAGCCGTAGGAATCGACCAGCACCACGAGCTCCGACGGCCTGGCTTCCGCGTAGGTGCCGACCCATCGGGCCATGCGGACCTCGTCGCGGAAACGCAGCTCCACCGGGCCGCCGGGCGCCGCCCCGTGCGCGACCAGCTCGTCGGGACCGATGTTGAGCTGACAGTTCCCGAACCGGTCGACCCACCACACCTCGCCCACGAGTGCGCCCTCTTCCTCGCGTGGCAGGGAGACGATTCCGGGGACGAGACCGGCCGGGTCGATCTCCTCGCCGAGGTCCCTGAGCGGCACCCCCGCGGCAAGGTAGGCGGCGGCCGGTGCCATGACGTCACGGCCGGCGAACGTCGGCCCGGGCGCCGCGAGCTGGTGCTCGTCGCTCGTCAACGACACCGCGCGGCGGGCGCCGCCCAGCATCGCGGTCGCCGGTGCGAGCAGACCGTTGTCGGGGCCGACCAGGTAGCCGTCGTCGACCTGTACCGCCACTGTCCGCCGTTCCGTGCCAACCCCCGGGTCGACCACGGCGAGGACCACGCCGGTGGGCAGATACTGCACAGCGCGCACCAGTGCGAGCGCGCCGGCGCGGACGTCGTGCGGTGGGATGTTGTGGGTGATGTCGACCACGCTGACGTGGGGCGCGAGCGACAGCAGAACACCCTTGCAGACACCGACGAACTCGTCGTCGAGGCCGTAGTCGCTCAGGAACGAGACGACCGGAAGTGTTTCGGGCACGCGTGACGCGAGAGCGTCAACCGGCTTCGGTGTAACGCGAGCCCAGGTAGCGGTCGACGTCCTCGTCGCGGACGCGGAAGGACCGGCCGACGCGTACTGCGGGCAGCTCACCCGCCTTGATGAGGCGGTACACGGTCATCGAGGACACGCGCATCAGGTCGGCGACCTCTTGCACGGTCAGGAAGCGTGCTTTGGAAAACGACTGGCTCACGCGGTCACCCCACATCTCCGTCCGCCGTGACGAGGGTACGCCTCGATGCCTGTGGTGTCCAGCGTGTGCGGTGTTGTTGCTGTGACCTGGGGTTGCGTCGGGGTCAGGATGCCGGCCGGCCGAGCTCGGCGGAACGGCGCGCCGCCTCCGCCACCGCGTCGAGAAGCGCGGCCCGGAAGCCGTGCCGTTCGAGGGCGAGCAGTCCCGCCGCGGTCGTGCCACCGGGCGACGTGACCGCGGCGCGCAACGCCTCCGCCGACTCCGAGCCCTCGGCCAGCAGCGTGGCGGAGCCGAGGAGGGTCTCGACGGCGAGCGTCGTGGCGGTATGGCGAGGCAGGCCCACGAGCACCCCGGCCTCGATCAACGCCTCGGCGAAGAGGAACACGTAGGCCGGGCCCGACCCGGACAGGCCGGTCACCGCATCCAGGAGCGACTCCGGGACACGCACCACGACCCCCACCGCGCCGAGCAGGCGCTCGGCGGTCGCGAGATGGACGTCGGTGGCCATGGAACCGGCCGCGATGGCGGCCGCGCCCCGCCTGACGAGCGCCGGCGTGTTCGGCATGGCCCGCACCACGGGGTGCCGGGGCACGGCCGCCTCGAGGTCGCTCAGGGTCACGCCGGCCGCGATCGACACGACCAAGGCGTCGTCACGCAGGCTCGTCAGTGACGACGCGAGCACTCCGGGCACGTCGCCGGGCTTCACCGCGACGACGACCACGTCGGCGTCGGCGACCGCCCACGCGGGCGTCGGGACCACACGGACCCCGGGAAACCGGTCTTCGAGGACGCGGCGGCGCTCGGGATCGACGTCGGCGACCGCGAGGGTGTCGGGGTCGAAGCCGGCGTCGATCAGCCCACCGAGCAGCGCCTCGCCCATGCGTCCGCCGCCGAGGAGCGCGGTACGCGTCATGCCGGGGAGGCTAACGGCGACGGGCGCGACTGCGACGGACTCAGGGCGCGCTGCGGGCGCCGGCGCCGGCGCCGGCGAGGAAACGAAGACGAGGTGGGCCCGAGGAACGATCGCACCCCGCCGCACTTCCCCGAACGGCGGGCCGCTCCTGCACCTCGGGCCCGATGACCCCGCCCGTCGGCGGCGTCGGATGTCACCCTAGCAGTGCGACGCATCCACACGCAACGCAACGTAACGCAACGCAACGCACGTGCACGAGCGAGCTCAGAAGGCCGGCTCGGACCGCGCGAACCCGATGCGGATCGCGGGCTGGAACCACTGCTCGACGAGCTCGTAGAGCACGCCGATGATCCGGTCGAGCTCGGTCTCGCTGAGGTGCTCGAGCGGCACCCGGCCGACGAGGTAGACGTCGCCGTCGGGCCCGAGCGAGAACCTCGCGCCGTACATGCCGTGGTTGCGGCGCAGCAACCAGCGATACAGCTCGAGCTGGTTCCGCGGTGGGTCGGGCATGAAGTACAGCTCGTACTGCAGCGTCCGCTGATGAAGATCGAAGTAGATCGTCGCCGCGTCCCGTCCGTCGCAGCCGAAGCGCACGTACCACCGCTGCAGCTCGGGGTCGTACTCGACATGCTGCACCCAGGGCTCGTTGACGACGGTCCCTTCGAGGTGCGCGGCGATCAGCGAGCGGGCGCCGTCGAGGTCGGGGAGCTCGTCGCCGGAGCGCCCGTCGGTCGTCATGCGCACTTCACGAGCTCACCCGCCGCGAGATCGGCGTAGAGCCTGCGCAACCGTCCGGCGGTGATGCTCCACGAGTACCGCCGCGAGCCGGCATGCGCGTCGACACCCATCTGCATCGCGCGATCGGGGTCGCGCAGCAGCGCGTCGACCGCTCTCGCGAACGCGACCGGCTCCCGCGACCCGACGAGGAAGCCCGTCCGCCGGTGGTCGACGAGCGACTTCAAGCCGCCCACCGCCGCCGCGACGACCGGCGTTCCGCACGCGGCCGCTTCCAGCGCCACGAGCCCGAACGATTCGCTACGCGAAGGCACGATGCACGCGTCGGCGGCTCGGTAGAACGTCTGGAGCCGCTCGTGCGGTTGCGGCGCGACGAACCGGACCCGATCGTGCACGCGCAGCTCCCGCGCAAGGTCATGGAGACGCTGCAGCTCCGCGTCTCCTCCACCTCCGCTCGGACCGCCGACGACGAGCAACGTCGCGTCGCGGTGCTCGAGCTCCGCGAGGCATCGCACCGCGACATCGGCGCCCTTCAGCGGCTGGATACGGCCCACGAACAACAGCACAGGGCTCCCGCCGACGTGCAACGAGGCGCGTGCCCGAGCCCGGTCGTCCGGGCCGCCCGGCGAGAAGAGCTCATGGTCGACGCCGGGCGGGACGATCTCGACGCGGTCGCCCTGCGCGCCGTACAGCTGGACGAGCTGCGCGCGTTCCTCGTCGGTGGACGCGCACACGAGGTCGCTGCAGTCGATGACCTGCGACTCGACCTCGAGACGGATCGGCGCGTCGTCGTCGACGCCCGCTTCGGCCTTGACCTTCGCGAGCGTGTGGAACGTGACTGCGAGCGGCAGGTCGAGATCGTGCTTCAGGCGATGGCCGACCGCACCGGAGATCCAGTAGTTCGCGTGCAGGGAGTCGTACGACGCGTCGGTGTGCGTGATGTGGTCGAGCGTCGCGTCGGCCAGGTCGTCGACGAGATCGACCAGGTCGTCCTTCGACACCGGCGCGGGCGGCCCGACCGGCAGGTGCACAACACGGAACCCCGGCTCGACATCGACCACGCGGGGTGCGCCTCGACGTTGTGCCCTGGTGTAGACGTCGCACTCCACGCCGGCGCGGGCGAGTGACGACGCGAGCGCACGCACGTAGACGTTGAGACCGCCGCCGTCACCCGAACCGGGCTGGGCGAGCGGCGAGGTGTGGACGCTCAGAATCGCGAGACGGCGAACCCCCATCCGTCGGATCGTAGCCAGAAGGGCCGAATCTCATCCCTCCTCGGCCGGAACGCTCCCCGTCTGGTCGGCCGTCTCGCGTTGGAAGGACCGGTAGATCTCCACCAGCGCCTGCTTCTGACGCTCGGTGATGCTGGGATCGCGTCGGATCTCGGCGAGCAGATCGGGCGTGTCGGAGCGCTCGTCGAGGATGCCGGCCCGCACGTAGAGGGTCTCCGCCGAGATGCGCAGCGCGCGTGCGATGGCCTGCAGAATCTCCGCGCTGGGCTTGCGAAGTCCCCGCTCGATCTGGCTGAGGTAGGGATTCGAGATGCCGGCGAGCTCGCTCAGCTTGCGCAGCGACAGGCGGTCGCGACGGCGCTGGTCCCTGATGAAGCTGCCGAGGTCACGAAGTCGGGCCTCGAGGACATCGGGTCCCGGCATGTCGGGCGCTTACGGTCCGACGCGCAGCCGCGAGGCGAGCTCCCGGTCGAGCGCGTCGATGACGCGATGCAACGAGCGTCGCGTCGTCGAAACCTCGGACTCGAGTGACCGCAGCCGCTCGAGCGTGTCGCGGACCTCGTCGTCGCCGAGCGTCGGAAGGTTCGCGAGCGTCGCGTCGGTGACGAGCGGCTCGAGACCCCGCGTCCATTCGACGTCCATGGACGGCGCCATCTGCTGCGGCATGCGCACCGTGCCGGGGCCACCACGGGCGCCCGTATCGGCGAGGATTTGCGGCAGCGCATCGATGAGCGACCCGAGCGAACCTCCGGCGGCCCGGCGGTCGAGCTCGGCGACGAGGATGTCGACCCGGGCCTGCGCGAGGCGCCTCACGTAGGAGACCTCCGTCTCCACCTCGACGCACTCGTCGTGCATGCTCTGGAGCTCCTCGGTGGGGCGCGAGGCGAGGTCGCCCAGGTAGGCGGGGTCGAGAATGCGGTCGATTCGGCGGCGCTGCTGGTCCACGAGCCGTTCAGGGTACCCCGTGCGCAACGGTGGTCCCGACCGTCACCGGCTCCCGGCGCCGCCGCTCACGGGCGGCAGCACGGCGACCTCGTCGCCGTCCCGCAGGTCGGTCGTGTCGCCCGCGACGGGCTCCTCGCCGTTGATCCACACCCTCGAGCTCGCCAGCACCTCGCCGAAGGCGGCGCCGTAGCGCTCGACGGCCTGGGCGAGGAGATCACCGACCGTCACGGCGTCGAAGGTGTCGGCTCCCGTGCCGGCGGCCTCACGCGCCCGGGCGAACATCCGCAGCACGACGTTCAGGAGGTGACCTCCACGAGCCCGTCCTTGATCACCGCGTCGCCCGCCGGGTTGACAGTCTCGAACGCGACGGTCTCGACACCGTCGCGAGCCCCGATACTCCAGAAGCGCGTCGTGACGTCGTCGCCCGGCAGGACCGGCTTCGAGAAGCGGACCGCGAGACGGCGAAGGCGCTGCGGGTCGCCGGCGGCGAGATGCTCGACGGCGGCCCAGCTCGTGAACGCCATCGTGCAGAGCCCGTGGATGATGATGCCGGGCAGTCCGACGGAACGCGCCACCTCTGCATCGAGGTGGATGGGCATCAGGTCGCCCGACGCCTTCGAGTAGCGGAACGTCTGATCGTCGTCGAAGTGTTGTGTGGCGCTCGCCGCCGGCGCCTCGGGAAGGGAAGCCGGCAGCCGGTGGTCGGGAGCCTCCTCGCCGCGGCTGTCACCTCCGGTGACCCCGCGGAAGAACGTGACGCAGTACTGCTCGTTCACGAGATCGCCCGAATCGTCGTGCGTCTCGAGTCGCGAGACCACGGTGGTACCGGACGGCTTCACGTGCACACCGAGCGGCGCGCCACGCGAGCGCAGCGTCATGCCCGGAACGATGGGCCGGTGGAACCGCATGTCCTGCTCACCGTGAACGGCCAGCAACGCGAGCTCGGGAGACGCGACGCGCACGACCGTCTCGAGCAGCGTGTCCCACACGGGAACGATGGCGAACACCGGTGGGGCAAGCGAGCCTGACTGGTGCGCAGGAACCGGGTCGTTGGTCGCGGCGACGTACGCGCGCACACGCTCCTCGTCGACCGCGAACTCCTTCTCCTCCGACCAGGTGCCGAGCTGGTCGAGCTGGAACTGCGAGCTCATGCCTCGCGCCGTCGCTCGGTGTCGATGTTGGTGCGCGCGGTCGGGACGGCTTCGAGCCTCTCCGGCGCGATGGGTTCACCGGTCACCTCGTCGATCCCGTAGGTACCGTCGTCGATGCGTTGCAACGCGGCTTCGAGCTCGGAGAGCTCCGACTCGAGGGAGTCGAGGATCGACAGGTCCTTCTCGCGCTCGAACGTCTCGCTCCCGACGTCGGCCGGGTGCTGGTCGTAGTTCGACAGCTCCGACAGCTCGTCGGCCTCGCTGCCGGGGCCGAGCTCCCCCTTCACCTCGGAGATCAGCCCGATCACGCGTGACTTCTCCGACTCCAACCGTTGACGCGCTTCATCGAGATCCACGGGGGCAGGCTACCCCCGCCCGCCGATCGCTCACGCTTGGCGCGGTCGGCGCTCAGGCGCCCGAGAGTCGGTGCCGGAGCACATCGGCCTCGTCGGCGAGGATTCGATGCAGTTGCTCGAGACGCTCCCTGGCATCGTCGAGCTCGAGCAGCCGCTGCGCGTCGAGCGGGTTGAGCGCGGCCGCGCCCGCGGCTTGGAACGACGCTCGAACCGGATCCGCGTCCAGCGTCAGATCGCCGAGTTGACCTATCGGTGATCCGAGCTCGGCCCGCAGCGCGAGCACGCGCACGAGCTCGCGGTGCAGGGCGTCGCGCAATCCCGCGGCATCGGCGTCGTCGGGTACGACCCCGAAGGTGTCCACCGCTCGCTGCACGAGTGCGCGGGGATACGGATCGTCGTCGAGCCATTCGACGACCCGGACGCGGTGGCGGCCCGCGGTCACGAGCACATAGCGCCCGTCGGCGAGCTCCGCCGCCTGCACGATCTCAGTGAGCGTCCCGACGTGAAAGCGCGTGTCGCCACCACCGACCTCCGAACCACGCTCGATGAGGACGACGCCGAATTCGGGCACGCCCGACATGCACTGCTGGACCAGCGCGCGGTACCGCGGCTCGAACACGTGCAACGGCAGGGCCGCGTGCGGGAACAGCACAGTGCCAAGGGGGAACATCGGAAGCTCTCGTACGGGGTCAGTTGCCACGGGCGCGGAACGCGATCATCTGCTGCCGGACGCGTGCGGCTTCGGTGTCACCGAGGTCGGCCGCGAGGCGCTCGAGCAGTACGGCTGCCTCGTTGTAGTGACCGAGCGAGCCCAACAGCATCGCGAGCTGATGGCGCTCTGTAGCGGGAAGGCCAGGGATCGCGAGACGCATGCGCGCCACGGTGACCACCGCGGATGTCTGTCGCGACAGGAAGGACTGCTGCAAGTTGGCCAGCATCCGCGAGAGGATCGCCCGTGGCCCGACAGGCTCGAGGAACTCGCTCCGGAACCGCTCGTCCCCGCGAACGGCGTGGAACCGCTCCTCGGCTCCGGCGGCGTCGAGTTGCACGCCTCGGTAGAACGGGTCAAAGAATGCGTCCGGGCGCTGCGCGTCACGCACGAGGAAGTGCCCCGGCATGCCGACCCCGAGAACCTGCACGCCGATCCGCCGCGCGACCTCCATCATTAGCACGCTCAACGTGATGGGGATACCGCGGCGGCGCGTGATCACGTCGTCGAGGAAGGAGTTGCGCGGGTCGCCGTAGTCGGCCGTGTCCCCGGCGAAACCCAGCTCGACGAACAGGTACGCGCTCACACCCGCCGCATCGCGGCCGCGGCAGGCGCTCGCGAGGTCGTCGAGTCGCACGAGTCCTTCGTCGACGTCGACCGGGCGGACGCACGTCGCGACGAGCAGCGCGGCCTCGTCGAGAGGCAGGTCCTGCTCCGGAGAGCACACGAGACGCGTGAAGGGCTCGAGCGGGTCGACGCTCACTCCGAAATGCTCGCACGGACCGGCCGACCTGTCGTTGGGACGTCACGTCGCATGTGGTGAGCCGTCGTCGGCGGTCGTAGCTCCGGGCGTGTCGGGACGGCGCCGGGTGTTCAGGAACGCGAGGACGCCGAAGACGAGTCCGGCCACCGCGACGAGCAACGCGACCAGCGCGATCCACCGGCCCGACTGGATGTCGTCGGGGGTGGCGACGAGACCACGCCGCACGAGCGACTGGACGCGTTGGTCGATCGCCTGCTTCTCGCTCAGGCTGAACGGCGTGTCGACCGGGTCGGCCGCGCCGGCGGGGCGACTCGCCGCGTAGCGGCTCACGACGAGTACGGGGGACGGGTGGCGAGGAGTCGACGTGTTCGGGTCGTCCTCCCACCGCACGACGGTGCCGGACTTGTAGACCTGACGCGCCTTGAACACCACGCGGTCAGCTCCGGCGGTCAACGGATCGAGCCTGACCGTGAATCGCTCGAATGCTCCGCCGGTGAGCGGTCCACCCGTCCACACGATCTTCGCCACCGCGACATTGGCGGTGCCGTCGGGCGTGTCCAGTGGATGGTCGAGCGTGCGCCGTTCGATCCGCACGCTCCACTGCGGTACCGGAACGACGTCTACCCACGGGATCGCAGGGGTGTCGGGGAACGACAGCTCCACCCTCGTCGTCGCGTCCGAGGGGCGGTCGTTCATCACCTGCAGCGTGAACGGCACCGCGCGGCCGGGCGCGACCGCGTTCGGTTGGATCGCGATGTCGGCGTGCGCGGACTGGCTGTCGTCGAGCACGACCGGCGCGGCCGCCGCCAGAAGGAGGGCGAGCGCAGCCGCACCGGCTCGGAGGTTGGCTGGCACGGGCAGCATCTTGCCCCCCGACGCGGTCGGGCGGACGTCACCGGGGTTGGCGCGACGCGCGAACGCACGGTGACGGGGCGGTCGATCGAGGCGGAGACCGACCCGGGCGCGATGATCGGGCCGTGGCCCGTATCCTGCGCGCCGTGGTGCTCGCCGCCGTAGCGGCGGCCGCGCTCGTGATGAATGCCGCGCCGGCGTGGGCGCACGGGGTGAGCGGTCTCCAACCGACCGACTACCGCACGACCGTGCGGGGCGTCGTGCCCCCGATCCCGGGCGTCCGCGTACGCGCCGTCGACCTCGGCGGCAAGCTCGAGCTGACCAATTCCACGCCGGTCGACGTCGTGATCCGCGGCTACCAGAACGAGCCGTACCTGCGTGTGGGGCCACGCGGCGTCTTCGAGAACACGTGGTCGCCTGCCGTGCTGCTCAACCGCGCGACGACGCCCACGGGCGCGCCGCCGGCCCCCGTCGACCCGAACGCGGCGCCCACATGGCGGCAAATCTCCACGGCATCCAAGGTCGCCTGGCACGACCACCGCGCCCATTGGATGGGCTCTTCACCACCGCCCGAGGTCACGAGCGACAGTTCGCACCGTCACGTCGTCATCGCCGGATGGCAGGTGCCGATGACATACGGGTCGATGCAGGCGAACGCGACCGGCGACGTCGTCTGGATCCCACCTCCGTCACCGTTGCCCTGGACGCTGGGTGCGGTGGGCATCGCCGCGTCCGTCACCGTGGCGTCCCGCACACGGCGCTGGCCGATCGCGCTCGCGGTCGCGCTCGCGCTGCTCGTCGGCGCCGAGGCCGCGCACATCGCGGGACTGTGGGGTGCGAGCACGGCGTCGACCGTCTCGAAGACCGGTTCGAGCCTGTACTCGTTGGCAGGCTGTATCGTCGGTTTGGGAGCGCTGGCGCTGATCCGTCGCCGCGATCCGTACGACGCCACGCCGGTCGTGCTCATCTCCGCCGTCTTCCTCTTCATCGCCGGCGGACTCGCCGACGTCACGACGCTGAGCCGTTCGCAGATCCCGTCGACACTGCCGGCCGGGGTCGCGCGCACGCTCGTGATGGCGGCGCTGGGGCTCGGACTGGGACTCGTCGTCGCGAGCGGGTGGAGGCTGCGCCGTCCTCAGACTGTGCAGCCCGATGCGCGAACGCGCACGGCGTCACGCGGCGGGCGGTCGAACGTTCCGGGCGAGCTGCACGTCCCCAGCACACAGCGGCGATAGGCCCGCCGGGGGCCGGTACAGTCGATCGCGTGACCGCGACGCGGAGCAACCGTTGACTCCCGACGGCTCACATGCCGGCCACAGCCACGGCGCGGTGCAGAGTGCCGCGGCGCGTCACCGACGCCCGCTGCTGATCGCGCTCGGACTCGGCATCCTCGTCTTCCTCGTCGAGATCGTCACGGCAGTGCTCACGAACTCGCTCGCGTTGCTGTCGGACGCGGGCCATGTCCTGACCGATGCCGCGGGCCTCGGCCTCGCGCTCGCCGCGATCCAGGTCGCGTCCCGCCCTCCTCGCGACCCGGCTCGTACCTACGGTCACTATCGGCTCGAGATCCTGGCCGCGCTCGTGAACGCGGTCCTGCTGCTCGGCGTCTCGGGCTACGTGTTCGTGGAGGCGGTGTTGCGGTTCTCGCACCCGCCCCATGTCGTGGCCGTCCCCGTGCTCGTCGTCGCGAGCGTCGGCCTCGTAGCGAACGTCGTCGCGCTCGCGTTGTTGCGCAACGGGGCCAGCGAAAGCCTCAACGTACAGGGCGCGTTCCTGGAAGTCGTCGCCGACACACTCGGCTCCGTCGGCACGATCATCGCGGCCGTCGTCCTGGTCACGGCGGGATGGCGGCTTGTCGACCCCATCGTCGGCGCGACGGTCGCGCTGTTCATCCTTCCGCGCGCGATCAGGGTCGGTGGACAGGCGCTGCGCATCCTGCTCCAAGCTGCGCCTCCTCACGTCGACGTCGACGAGCTGCGCCGTCACCTCGAGCAGTTGCCGGGTGTGGTCGACGTACATGACGTCCACGTCTGGACGCTCACCTCCGAGATGCACGTGATGTCGGCGCACCTCATGGTCGGGGCCGGCGTCGACAGCCACGCGGTGCTCGATCGGGCGCGGGAGGTGCTGCGCGACGACTACGAGATCCCACACGCCACCCTGCAGGTGGAGCCCGACACCCACGAGGGCTGCGCCGAGGTGGCGTGGTGAGCAGCGACGGCCCGTCGTTTCCCCTCCCGTCCCGGGCTGGAGCGGCACCGCTAGCCTGACGCAGCCGTCACATGATCTGACAGGGGGCACCGTGCGCCTGGCCGGGGAGATCGCGCTGGTCACCGGATCGACCGCGGGTATCGGCAAGGAGATCGCGCGGCGGTTCGGGGCCGAGGGGGCCCGCGTCGCCGTGACGGGGCGTGACAGCGCTCGCGGCAAAGCCGTCGTCGAAGCGGTCGCCGCCGCGGGAGGGGAAGCGGAGTTCTTCGCCGCGGATCTCAACGACGAAGGCGCGTGTGTGTCGCTCGTCGCGCGCGCTGCCGAGCGGTTCGGTGGCCTGACGGTGCTCGTGAACAACGCGGTCGCGGGCACCGCCGGTCGTGACGGTCCGGTCGGTGACGTCGCCACGCCCGATTGGGAGGCGATCGTGCGCGTCAACCTCACCGCGGCGATGTGGTTGTGCCGGGCGGCGATCCCGCACATGGTCGGCACGGGGCACGGGTCGATCCTCAACATCTCGAGCCGTCAGGCCGAGCGTGCAAGCCCCGGGTTTGCGGCGTACATCGCGAGCAAAGGCGGTCTCAACGCGCTCACACGATCCATCGCGGTCGACTACGCGAAGCAGGGGATCCGCTGCAACACGATCAGCCCCGGCTACGTGCTGAACGAGCGGCGCGACGCCGGCATGTCGCCCGAACGGCGCGCCCGGATGGAGGGAATGCACCTCACACGACTCGGTGTCGCGGGCGACGTGGCCGCGGCAGCCGTCTACTTCGCGAGCCGGGAGTCGGAGTTCGTGACCGGCGTGAACCTCCCGCTCGACGGAGGCAGCAGCATTGCCCGCGGTCTCCTGCTCGGTTGAGGTCCGTTCCGGTGCACCCACGCATCTCCGTCAGCGCAATCTCGAGCTTCCAGTGGTCGCTCGATCAGGACCTCGCCTTCTACGCCGAGTCGGGGATCGTCAACGTCGGCGTATCGGTCGCGAAGCTCGAACGCTTCGGTTGGGACGAGGGCGTGAAACGCATCGTGGACTCGGGGATCCACGTCGCCAACCTGATCGGCCTCGGTCCGTTCCACCTGTCGAACCCCGAGCAGTGGGATCGTCAGCGGGAACGGCTCGAACGCGCGCTCGACGCCTCGGCCACGTTCAGGCCGCAGTGTCTGGTGTTCACGACGGGACCGGCCGGCGCGCTCACGTGGGAGGAAGCGGCCGGCGCGCTGCAGGACGCGATGGGCCCGCTGCTCGCCGAGTCCCGCTCCCGGGGGATCACCTTTGCCATCGAGCACACCAACCCACTGCGGGTCGACGTCGGATTCGTGCACACGCTCGCCGACGACATCGACCTCGCGCGACGCCTCGGCACGCATGTGTGCATGGAGATCAATGCCTGCTGGGCCGAACGCGGGCTGCGCGACACGATCCGCGACGGTGTCGACACGATCGCGCTCGTGCAGGTGAGCGATTACGCGGTGGGCACGTTGAACACGCCGAACCGGCTCGTCCCCGGCGACGGCGACATACCGATCGACCGCATCCTGCGAGACGTGCTCGACGCGGGATACCCCGGCAGCTTCGACATCGAGCTCATCGGCCCGCGCATCGAGGACGAGGGTTACGGGCCGGCGATCCGCCGCAGCGTCGACTGGCTCACGGAGACGCTCGAGCGTCTGGACGTGCCGGCCTGAGCAGTTCGCGTCCACCTTGTGTGGACGTCAGCTGGGCGGGCCCCACGGCGCGCGCGCACCGGCGTCGAGCTCACGTAGGGGCGTGCCTTCAGCCCTCGCCAGAAGGTCCCAGTACCAGTCCGGGTACTCCACCACCCGGCCGGACTGCACGACCAGTTGCACGACCCACGCCCGCGCGACCGCGCGGCCCGTCGACGCTTCGACCAGTCGCTCCTCCATGATCCCCGCCTTGCCCTGGCGGATACGGATCCGCACGCCGCCGACGAAGCGCTCGCCCGGCATGCCCTCGCTCTCGTAGAGCACGTGGAGCTCACGGGCCACGAGCACGAGACCGTTGTCGCGCAAGTGGGTCGTCCAGCGCGGCGCGAGGCGCGCCATCACGAATGCGATGCGCAGGTCCTGGAAGTAACGCACGGCGGCGACATTGTTGAGATGACCCTGCGTGTCGAAATCGTCGGGCGTGCTCTCCACCGCAGTGACGAAGCGATACCCGTCGCGGTCGAGCACGTCCGGGCCCGACGCGATGCCGGCGACCGGCTCCACTAAGCCCACATGAACGCGCCGCCGTCGGCCATGAACGTGTGGCCGGTGAGGTAGCGGCACGCGTCGCTGCACAGGAAGAGCGCGATCGGGGCGATGTCGAGCTCGGGATCACCTTGGCGCTGCATCGGACAGTTCTCGATGAAGATGCGGTAGCCCTCGCTCTGCTGTCCGCCGCGCCCGTGGTGCGTCGCCGCGGCGGGAGCGATCGCGTTCACGACGATGCCGTCGAGCGCCCACTCGCGTGCCGCGGTGCGCGTGAGCGCGCGGATCGCCTCCTTGGACGCGTTGTACGCCGCGAAGCCGCGCCCACCGGTGATGCCCATCGAAGACGCGAAGTTGACGATCCGGCCCCAGCCTTGTGCCTTCATATGGGGATGGACAGCCTGCATCGCCCACAGTGAGCCCTTCACACCCGACCGGTAGAACACGTCGAGGTCGTCCTCGGTGACGTCGGCGATCGGTGCCATCGGGCGGAACGTCTGCGCGTTGTTGACGAGGCCGTCCACCTTGCCGAAGCGGTCGACGGCGGCGCCGACCATCGACTGGATCTGCTCCTGTCGGTTGATGTCGCACTGAACACCGAGCACCGGCACGCCGAGATCGGCGAGCTCGTCGACGGTGCGCTGCATCGTGTCGGGCCTCCATTCCGCGACCACGACGCTCGCTCCACCCTTGCCGAGGTGGTGGGCGATGCCCCGACCGACGCCCTGCCCCGCGCCGGTGACGATCACGACCCGACCGGCGACGCCGTGCATGTCGTGTACCGCCTTCGTGTTCGCGGCACTCGTGTTCTCGGCGTCGGGCACCTGCACCCCCCGTTTCCTGACGTGGCCGTCACGTTACCCGGTACGCTGCCGCGCATGGAGCGGCGCTTCGAAGGCCACGTCGTGTTGGTGACGGGAGGAGGCAGCGGCATCGGCCGCGCGACCGCGCTGCGGCTCGCGGCGGAAGGAGCCGCCGTCGGTGTGCTCGACCGCGACGTCGACCACGCGGAGGGGACGGCGCGTGACGCGGCCCGCGACGGAGGCCCGTGCGTCGCGATCGCGGGCGACGTGAGCCGGGAGGCCGACGTCGAGCGCGCCGTCGCCGAACTCGTGCGCGAAGCCGGACCGTTGTCGGGTCTCGTGAGCAGCGCGGGCATCTTCCATCCCGGCGATTTTCAGCCCGCCGCCGACGTGAGTCTCGACGCGTTCACGGCCGTGCTCGGCGTCAACCTGATCGGCACGTTCCTCGCGATGAAGCACTCGCTACCGCACCTCGTCGAACGCCGTGGAGCACTCGTGACGATCGCGTCCACCGCGGCCCTGCGCGGCCACGGCTTCGGGTCGGGCTACACCGCCAGCAAGGGCGGCGTCGACGCGCTCACCCGGCTCGTCGCCGTGCAGTACGGGCCCAGGGGCGTCCGCGCGAACTGCATCTGCCCGGGCAGTGTCGACACCCCGATGACCGGAGGTGTGCACTCCACCCCCGAGGCGATCGAGCAGGCGAAGCGGCGTATCCCGCTGCAGAAGGTCGCGCAACCGGAGCAGCTCGCATCGGTGGCCGCGTTCCTGCTGTCGGACGACGCCTCGCACATGACCGGCCAGACGCTGGTGGTCGACGGCGGCACGACGATCGCCGGCTGAACCACAACCGGCCGAACCACCGCGGCCAGTTGGGACACTTCTTCGCTGTATGAACGAACAAGTGTCCCAACTGACGATGGTTGGGTGATGCCTCCCAACTGATGGGGCTGTGGTGCTAGCCGGCGAGGTAGTAGCGGTAGTACGTGACGGTCTCGTAGCCCATGCGCCGGTACACGGGCTCTCCCATCTCGCTCGCCTGCAGCGCGGCGACCCGCGCACCGAGGTCGAAGCCGGCGTTGCCGACTGCCCGCGTGACCAGCTCGCCCAGCCCGCGACCGCGCGCTCGCTGCACGGTTCCGACGTACTGCACACCGGCGACTCCGTGGCTCACGAGCACGAACGCGCCCGACACGGGCGCGCCGTCGAGATACGCGACGACGGCGCGGGTGTGCGGCCCGTGCAGGGCCTCCACATCGGGAAAGACACCTTCGTACAGGTCCGCGGGTGTGCCTTGCGAAGGGGTGAACGAGTGTTGCAGCACGGTGATGTAGTCGCGGCGTGTGTGATCGTCGTCGACCATTCGCAACGTGACGCCGGGCGGCGGGACTGCGTCCGGCAGCCGCCGCGGTAAAACCATCTGAGGGGTTCCGTCACCGAGCGACGCGAAGCCCGCGTCGCGGGCGGCCTCCTCGATCGCGGGATCGAGATGGTCTCCGGCCCACACGCAGTACGCGCGGCCCAAGCCACCGAAGAAGTCACGGGCGTGTGCGAGCACCTCGGAAGGGTCGATACGCGGGTCGAGCGCCAACACGCCGTTGTCGAACGGACCCGGCCAGGCCGGCGAGCCGGCGAACATCGTGACGCCATCGGCCTCGTGCACGACACCCTGAGGGTGGGATCGGGCGAACTGGCGCAGCACCTCGAGCACGTTCAGGTCGCCGGCGCGCAGGAGCTCGGACCGCTCGATCGGCTCGTATTCGCCCTTCACGAGCCGGCCGCCGACGACTCGATCAGCTCGACCAGCACGCCGTCGGGGTCGCGGACCGTCGCCATCGCGACCGGCCCGTGCAACCCCGGGACTTCGATACGGCGCGGTTCGCCGCCGAGCCCCATCGCGCGCAGCCGGTCGAGGGTGGCGTCGACATCGACGTACAACGAGAGGAGGAAGAAGCCCGTCGCCGGCGGTCCGGCCGCGGGCCCCCGCTCGACGCCCCTGTCGAAGACGACGAGCTCCACGATGCCGCCGTCGGGTCGCGCCGCATCACCGAGGAACACCGAACGGAGGCGGTCGGAGCGCGTCCCGAACAAGGTGCTCCAGGCGCCGTCGAACTCGTGATCCATCAACACGTCGAGACCGAGGCCGTCGCGGTAGAAGCGCAGCGACGCCTCGAGATCGCCCGTGCAGAGCGCGCTGTGGTGCACCCGTGCCGTCACGTGTCCTCCGGGAGCGACTCCGCGGGGTCGATGGGACTGCGCAGCATCACGCCGCCGTCGGCGGCGACGATCTGACCGGTAACCCAGTCGAGGGTCGCGATCGCGACGATCGCCTGCGCGACCTCGTCAGCGGTGCCGACCCGGCGCAGCGCGGCGCGTGACGCAACCCGCTCGCGGTAGCCGGGCAGGCGCTCGGTTGCGCCGAACATCGGCGTATCAGTGGTTCCGGGGGCCACCGCGTTCACCCGCACTCCGTGGACGCCGAGCTCGGCCGCCGCCACGCGGACGAGGTGGTGCACAGCGGCCTTCGATGCCGCGTAGTGGCTCATGAGTCGATCGCTCACGATCCCGGAGATCGAACCCACCGCGACGATCGCTCCGTGGCGCCCGTGTCCGACCATGGCCCGAGCGGACTCGCGAAGCGTCAGGAACACGCCACGGACATTCACGCGCTGCACACGGTCCCACTCCTCGGACGTCATCTCCAGTAACGGTGACGCCCCGCCGACGCCGGCTGCGAGTACCGCGACATCAGGTGGGCCCAGCTGCGCGACGACGTCGGCGACCGCACCCGTGACCGAGTACTCGTCGGTGACGTCACAGTGCAGCGCGAGCTCGACCTCGTCGGGCGTCTCCTGCACGTCGAGGACGGCGACGCGCGCACCCGCGTCGCGTAGCCGAGCCACCGTCGCCCGACCGATGCCGCTCGCGCCGCCGGTCACGAGGCCGACCGCCCCCCGCAGTTCCATGCGGGGGAACGTACTCCAGCCTCCACAGCGGCTCCCCGGCTCGGCCCCGAGGTCCCGAATCACCTCGCCCTACTATTCGTCGCCGATGGGTCAGCACGACGACTGGGTGCTGCGCGACGCATCCGTCGTGTGGCACGGATTCACCCAGATGTCGACCTACGCGGACAACATGCCCGTCGTGGTCGATCACACCGACGGGCACGAGCTCGTCGACGTCGACGGCCGCCGGTACCTCGACGCGATCTCGTCGCTGTGGGTCACCACGCTCGGGCACCGCGTCCCTGAGCTCGACGACGCGTTGCGTGAACAGATCGACCGGGGCGCGCACACCACCATGCTCGGCAACGGCAACCGCGTGGTCGTGGAGCTCGCGGAAGCTCTGGCCCGTGTGGTGCCCGTCGACCGGCCCCACTTCCTCTTCGCGTCCGACGGTGCATCGGCAGTGGAGCAGGCTCTCAAGATCGCCTTCCAGTACTGGGCCAACATCGGCGTCCCGGGCCGTACGAAGTTCCTCGCCCTCGACGGTGCGTACCACGGCGACACGGTCGGTGCCCTGTCCGTAGGCGCCGGCGGCTTCGGCACCGATCTGTTCGACCCGTTGCGCTTCCCGGTGTTGCGCGCGCCCGGATATTGCGACTCCGAATGGTCGCGGGGCGCGGCGCGCCTGGTCGAGCAGCACGCGTCCGAGCTCGCGGCGGTGATCATCGAACCGTTGGTGCAGGGCGCCGCGGGAATGTGGTGCGCCGACCCTGCCGACTTCGCGTATCTCGCCGCTGCTTTGCGCGCTCACGACGTGTTGCTCGTCTGCGACGAGGTCGCCACCGGGTTCGGGCGCACCGGGACGCTGTTCGCGTCGGAGCAGTGCGACCTTCGTCCCGATCTCCTGTGTCTCGGGAAGGGCATCACTGGCGGCTACCTCGCGATGTCGGCGACGGCCGCGTCACAACGCGTCTTCGACGCGTTCCTCGGTCCCGACCTCTCCGAGAAGACGCTGTACCACGGCCATTCCTACGGCGGGAACGCGCTCGCCGCGGCGGTGGCGGTCCGTCACCTCGAGCTCATCGAGGCCGGAGACGTGCTGCGCAACGTGCGCGAACGGTCCGCGCAGCTGCACGGTCTCCTGCGTGACCGTGTCGCACCCCTCGACGGTGTGCGCGAGGTCCGCCTGCGCGGCCTGATGGGTGGCGTGGAGCTTGCCCCGCCCCGCGACGGTTTGCGATGGGGACGGCGCGTCTGCGGCGCCGCCGTGGAACGGGGCGTGCTGCTGCGTCCGCTCGGCGACGTGGTGGTGCTGATGCCGCCGCTCACCGTCACGTCGGAGGAGTTGCACACGATCGTGGGCGCGCTCGCCGACGCGATCCACTCGACGACTGCGTCATGAGCGAGGCAGGCGAGCACACGAGGTGGTCGGAGTGGGCAGCCCACGAGCTCGGTGCCGTGCGCGCGTCCGGGCGCATGCGCGAGCCGCGCGACTTCGACGCGGCGGGGCCCGAGGGCAAGCTCGGGCCCGACGGCCGCCCGGTCGTGTCGTTCGCCTCCAACGACTATCTGGGTCTCACCCAACATCCGGAGGTCGTCGCCGCCGCGCACACCGCGCTCGACCGGTGGGGTGCCGGCGCCGGCTCGGCCCGGCTGATCGTCGGGTCCCGTCCGGTGCACAGCGAGCTGGAATGCGCGCTCGCGGCATGGAAGGGGATGCCCGCCGCGGTCCTGTTCCCGACGGGCTTCGCGACCAACCTCGGCGTCCTCACCACGTTCGGGGGTCCGGGCACGTTGGTGTGCTCCGACGAGCTCAACCACGCGTCGATCATCGACGGGTGCCGGCTCGCGCGCGCCGATGTCGCGATCTACCGACACCGCGACGTCGATCACGTCGCGACGTTGCTCGCCGGGCTTGGCGATCGTCGTGGGATCGTCGTCACCGACACGGTCTTCTCGATGGACGGCGACGTCGCGCCGCTCGGCGACCTCGTCGCTCTCTGTCGCGACACGGGCGCGTTGCTCGTCGTCGACGAGGCGCACGCAGTCCTCGGACCCGAACCGGGTGCCGCCGTGCCAGGCGTCGACATCCTGCGTGTCGGCACGCTGTCGAAGACGCTCGGTGCACTCGGGGGGTTCGTCGCGGGTCCGCGACCGCTCGTCGACCTGCTGGTGAACCGGGCACGGTCGTACATCTTCACCACCGCGTCGACGCCGGCCGACGCGGCGGCTGCGCTCGCGGCAGTGCGCGTGCTGTGCTCCTCCGAGGGCGAGCGCCTCGTCGCACGACTGCGCGCTCACGTCGAACGGGTGCGACCAGGGCATCCGTCTCCCATCGTCGCCGTGCTCTGTGGCGACGAGACCGCCGCGCTCGAGGCGTCGGCCGCACTGCTCGACCGCGGTCTGCTCGTCCCGGCGATCCGACCGCCCACGGTCGCGCCCGGAACTTCCCGACTTCGCATCGCGCTCTCGGCCGCGCACACCGACGAGCAGATCGACATGCTCGTACGCGGTCTCGCGGAGATCGGTCTGTCGTGACCACCGCGCGCGAGTGCGACGCGCTCGTGTTCGTCACCGCGACGGGCACCGAGTCGGGGAAGACGTGGTGGGCGTCGACGGTCGCGCGTGAGCTTCGTGCCCGCGGACGGTCGGTGGTGGCGCGCAAGCCCGCCCAGTCGTTCTCTGCCGACGACACGTCGACCGACGCCGACGTGCTCGCGGCCGCAACCGGTGAGCAGTCCGCCGATGTGTGCCCCCCGCACCGGCGCTATCCGGTACCGCTCGCGCCGCCCATGGCCGCCGACGTGCTCGGCCGCGCCCCGTTCACGATCGCGGATCTCGACCGCGAAACGAGGTGGAGGGGTCGGGTCGACGTCGCCCTGGTCGAGGGTGCAGGCGGTCCCCGCTCGCCGCTCGCGTTCGACGGCGACAACGTCGACTACGCGCTCCGGCTCCAACCGCTCATGGTCCTGCTCGTCGCCGATGCAGGGCTGGGCACGATCAACTCCGTTCGGTGCTGCGCGGCGGCGCTCGCCCCGCTGCCGGTCGTGGTGGTGCTCAACCGCTTCGACCCCGGCGACGAGCTCCACGTCCGCAACCGGTCGTGGCTGGCCGAGCGGGACGGCTTCGACGTCGTCACCGATCCGGCTGGCCTCGCCGACCGGCTGACTGCGGTCGTGAGCGGTCGTGGCGCGTCATCATGAGCACGTGACCAACGCCTTGCCACTGACCGTCGGGGTACCCCGCGAGGTCAAGGAGGGCGAACACAGGGTCGCGATCACCCCGGACGGCGTGCACGAGCTCACGACCCACCGTGCGCCGGTGCTCGTGGAGCGCGGCGCGGGCGTCGACTCGGCCTTCCCCGACGACGAGTACGCGCAGGCGGGCGCGGAGCTCGTCGACCGCGCCGACGACGTGTGGGCGCGCGCCGGCCTCGTGTTGAAGGTGAAGGAGCCCCAACAGGAGGAGCTGTCGCGGCTGCGTCCGGGTCTCGTGCTGTTCACCTATCTGCACCTCGCGGCGTACCCGGAGGTGGCCGACGCGTTGCTGGAGCGACGGGTCGTCGGCATCGCGTACGAGACGGTGCAGGAGCCGTCGGGTGCGCTCCCGCTCCTCGCGCCCATGAGCGAGATCGCGGGCCGCATGGCGCCCCAGGTGGGATCGCACTTCCTCGAGCGTCAACAAGGGGGTCGCGGGGTCCTGCTCGGCGGCGCGCCGGGCGTCCGTCCGGCCCGCGTCGTCGTGATCGGCGCGGGGAGCGTCGGGCTGAACGCAGCGTGGATCGCGCAGGGCATGGAAGCCGAGGTCACCTTGCTCGACAAGAACCTGGACCGCCTGCGCTGGGTCGACCAGATTCATCGCGGTCGCATCCTGACGCTGCACAGCAATACGGCCTCGGTGCAGCGCGCCGCGGTCGAGGCGGACCTGCTCATCGGCGCGGTACTTGTCCCCGGCGGACGCGCGCCGGTGCTCGTGCGGGAGGAGACGGTCGCGGCCATGGCGACCGGCTCGGTGATCGTCGACACCGCGATCGATCAGGGAGGAAGCGTCGAGACGAGTCGGGAGACCACCCACGCCGACCCGGTCTACGAGCGTCACGGCGTCCTGCACTACGCGGTCGGCAACATCCCCGGTGCGGTGCCCCGCACGTCCACCTACGCGCTCACCAACGCGACCCTCCCGTACGCGGTCGAGCTCGCGACCCGCGGGCCCGCCGCCGCCCTCGCCGACCCTGCGCTCGCCCACGGGGTCAACACCGCCGGAGGGCGGGTGACCAATCCCGCGGTGGCGGAGGCCCTCGGTCTGACGGCCGCGCCCCTCGGCGAGGCGCTGGCCGAGTCGGGCTTCGTGGCACCGACCCGCTGAGCTGTGGCGAAAGGGTCAATCGACCCATTTCGGGGCGAGGAGCGCGTCGTTACGATCTCGTCATCTTTGCTGCGCGAAAGGGACGAACGTGGCGATTCAGCGCTTCGCCGAGGTGCTCGCGGCCGCCAGGGGTGGCGACGACCGTGCGCACGACGAGCTCTTCCGGGAGTACGCCCCGGCCGTGCTCGGCTACGCCCGCTCGCGCGGTGCGGAGGACGCCGAGAACGTCGTAGGCGACGTGTTCGTCGGCGTGCTGCGCGGACTCCCCCGTTTCACCGGCGACGAGGCGTCGTTCCGTTCGTGGCTGTTCACGCTCGTCCACCATCGCGTGGTCGACGAGCGCCGCCGTCGCGCGCGCCGGCCCGAGGACATGACCGATCCCGCGGTGCTGGCGGGCCGCACCCGCTCGCATGCGGTGACGTTGGAGCTCGAGGCGCTCGACCCCGTCGCCACGGCGCGACTCCAAGCGGCGCTCGACCGCTTGACCGCCGACCAGCGAAGGGTCGTGCTGTTGCGGATCGTCGACGACATGCCGGTCGACACGGTCGCCCGTCTGCTCGGCAAGGCCTCCGGCGCGGTGAAGATGCTCCAGCGCCGTGGCCTCGACGCGCTGGCGCGGGAGCTGGAGCTCGAAGCCGTCGCCTGACCGCGGCGTCAGTGCTCGAACGAGTCGAGCGCGTCGTCGGGCGGTGTCGCGCTCGAGTTGCTTGCCGCACGAAGCGCGGCGAACACCTCTTCGCGATGCACCTCGACGTCGCGTGGTGCGCGTATCCCGAGACGCACCTGGTCGCCACGGACCTCGAGCACCGTGACGACGACGTCGTGGCCGATCATGATGCTCTGGTTCGCGCGTCGGGTGAGCACCAGCACCTGCGTCCTCCGTGATCGCGGTCTCTGGCCCGCGCCCTTGGGACGGGTCGCACGAAAGCATACGACCGAGCGCGTACTTCCACGGTGATGCTGGCGAACGTGCGACGCGTGCGCGCGTCAAACACGCACACTCGTCATCGGACGCGGCGCCCGACGAACTCGTCGAGTGAACGCGGGATCACACGCGCGCCGCGGGTGATCGCGACTTCGTATGCGAGCAGTCGCGCTTCGAGCTGCAGCGCATGTCTCAACGCGTCGATGTCGTCGACGGCGTCGTGTCGGTCCCGTCGCTCGGGGCGGTCGTGCCGGCGCTCGGGAGACGCGTCTCTGCTCGGCGTCATCGTTCCACGCGCGGCTGCAGTGCACGGCGGGTGGCCGCGTGGCCGCGCGCGAGAGCGTCGCGGTTCGAATCCGCGACCATCCGGATCTCGCACGTGAGATCCACGAGCGCCACCCGATGGTGGTCGAAGATCTGCGGCCACGGGCCGTCCGTCACGGCGACGAGCGCCTCGAGCGTCGGTTCGACGGACCCGACCGTGCAGGCCAGCGCGTCGTCGAACGCCAGCGCCCGTTCGAGCTCGAGCCGCTTGATCTCGTCGATCACCATCTCGACCTCCCGCACCGCGTGCGGAAGCCAGCGGATGCGGTCGGCGTCGAGGATGAGCTGTTCCTCGGCGAGCTTGAACAGCAGGAGCTCGAGCACTTCGCGCTCCCGCCACAACAGCGACGAGAGGCCGTCGAGCTCGCGTGTGCAGACATCGGAGTTCATTCACCATTTCATCGACCGCAACGACGCCCGTTGAAGTACCCCGTCGAACTTTCGGGAGGGAGGTGATCACCCCAACAGACCGAGCGCGACAGCCCGCCCGAGGGCCTCGTTGCGGTTCTTGGCGCCGAGCTTGGCGTAGATGTGCGCCAGGTGCGTCTTCACGGTCGGGAGCGAGACGTAGAGCGAGGACGCGATCTCGCGGTTCGACTGGCCCTCGGCGAGCAGGGCCAACACCTCCCGCTCCCGGACCGTCAGCGACGACTCGTCGACGTCGTCGTTGACGGGGCCCATCGCCCCCACGAGCGTCGAGAGCAAGGCCGGCGCCACCACCCGCTCGCCCTTCATGACCCGCTCGACCGACAGGGCGAGCTCCTCGGTCGGCAGATTGCGCACGACGAGGCCGTTGGCGTCGTAGCTGAGCAACGCGCCCAGCTCGTCGCGCTGGGTACGCGGCACGAGAACCAGGACCCGTGGCGCCTCGGTGAGTTGCTTGCACCGCCTCACGATCTCGGCCAGCGGCAGATCCGCGAACGATCCGAGCACCACGAGCTCGGCGCCGGTCTCCTCGGCCAGTCGGGGCACGGGCCGTCCGAGCGAGCTCTCGGCCACGATCTCGAACCCGAGCGGCTCGAGCACCGCGGCGATGCCCAGACGCAGCAACGCAACGTCGTCCGCGACGACGGCGCGGTGCTCGCGCTCGGGGACCATCGCGGCGAATCGTAGTGGCGCGCCGCCCATACCCCGTTCCAAAGGCGGCGGTCGCATGCCCGCCGGGACCCCGGATCCGACACGGATCGGCATCATCCTTTGGGATGAGACGGCCCGGAAGGAATCATCCTGGAGGTCGATCGGGAAACACGGTGCGTGGTGTCGAAACCACTGTTCGTGCAGACAACCACGAGCATCCACCACGGAACGACCGACTCGGTGCAGGCGAAGCGCCCGGGCCGCGGGATCGACGAGGAGGCCCTGGTGCGGGAGCACCTACCCCTCATCCAGTACGCGGTCTCCGAGCTGGCGCACCGGATCCCGGGCCACGTGAACCGCAGCGATCTCGTCTCGGCCGGGATGCTCGGGCTCACGCAGGCCGCCCGGGCCTTCGACCCCGAGCGGGGCATCGCGTTCGACCGGTTCGCCTCCACGCGCATCCGGGGCGCGCTTCTCGACGAGCTGCGCGGCCGCGACTGGGCCAGCCGCTCGGTGCGGGCCCGGGCCCGGCGGATGCAGTCGGTGACGCACGACCTGACGACGCGTCTCGGTCGCACACCGACCTCGGCCGAGGTGGCCGAAGCCATGGGCATCGACACCGCAACCGCCCACAAGCTCGCCGACGACGTACACCGCGCGACGGTCCTCAACTACGAGTCGCTGACCGCCGAGGGCTCCGCGGACGTCGTGCTCGCCGACGAGTCCGAGAGCCCCGAGGATGCGATGGTGTCGCGCGAACGGCGCGCGTATCTCACCGACGCAGTGGCGGCACTGCCTGAACGGCTGCGGCGCGTGGTTGTGGGCTACTTCTTCGAGGAGCGTCCGATGCAGGCGATCGCCGACGAGCTCGGTGTGAGCGAGTCGCGCGTGTCACAGATGCGTGCCGAGGCCCTCGTCCTGATGCGCGAGGGAATCACCGCGCACCTCGAGCCCGAGGCGCTGCCGGCCGAAAGCCGCCCGAACGGTCGCGTCGCGAGGCGCAAGGCCGCGTACTTCGCACAGATCGGTGCGGCATCCACGAGCCGCGAGCGGCTCGACTCGAGGCCGCGCAGCGTGCAGGAGAAAATCGTGTCGCGCGCCTGCGACACGGAGCCGGAGCGCTTCCGCAAGGCGTCGTGACGTCGGGGCGCGACGCGTGACGAGACGCGTCGCGCGGCCCGCGGGTCGGTAGCCTCGCCCGGATGCGACGGCAAGGCGCGTTCTGGGTGTGGATGACCGCGCTCATCGCCGTCGTCGCGGCAGGCGTGGTCGCGTTGCTGACGTTTCTCGCCGGCGCAGGGTCGTCGGAGCGGGCGGCCGACGTCGCCGACCGGTATCTGGCGGCGTGGCAACGCCACGACTGGCGCGCCATGAGCAATCTCGCGCAGTCGCCGCCTCCCGAGCTGATGTCGACGTACCAGTCCATGGCACGCGACCTCGCACCCACCCATGAGCGCTATACGCGGCGATCCGTTCGTGAAGGGGACGCGCAGACGACCGTGGCATACCATGCCTCACTCACCCTGCGCACGGTGAGCCGGTTCGACTACGACGGCACCCTCACTCTGGTGCGCGCGGCGTCGTCGTGGAAGGTGCAGTGGTCGCCGGCCGCGGTTCACCCGCAGCTCACCGACGGAGCCCACTTCTCGGTCGCCCGCATCGTTCCGCCCCGTGCACCGATCCTCGCCGCCGACGGCTCGCCGCTCACCGCCGACAGCACGACCGTCGAGATCGGTCTCGAGCCGAGGCGCATCAAGGACCGTCAGACCGTGCTCGCGACCTTGCAACGCGACCTCGGCGTGGGTCCCGGGTCGATCGCCGCCAAGCTCGACAAGCCCGGGCTCCAACCCGACTCGTTCGTCTCGGTCGCGACGATCGGCGAAGACCAGTACCAGGTCCTCCGGGACGACCTGTATCCGATTCCCGGCGTCGTGTTCCGGCGCAGCGCGGCGCGCACCGCGGCGACACCCGAGCTCGGCGCACACCTCGTCGGCAACGTCGGGCCGATCACGGCCGAGCTCCTCACGCAACTCGGCGTGCCGTACGCCGCCTCCGACATGGTCGGACTGCGTGGGCTCGAGCGCACCTACGAGCGCCGCCTCGCGGGCACGCCCGACGCCGTCGTGCAGATCGTGCCGGCCGACGGCTCCTCACCCATCGACGTGCTCAGGCGCCCGGGCGTCGCACCCCAACCGGTGAAGACGACCATCGACCTCGGGGTGCAACGCGCCGCGGAAGGGGCGCTCGCGAACGTCGCGAAGCCCGCAGCGTTCGTCGCGGTCCGGCCGTCGACAGGACAGATCCTCGCGGTGGTCAGCACGCCCGTCACCACCGAGTTCAACCGCGCGCTCCAGGGTCAGTACCCGCCCGGCTCGACGTTCAAGATCGTCACGTCGGCGGCTCTGCTCGGCGCGGGCGCATCAGGCGACACGACGACGTCGTGTCCGGCATCACTCGACGTCGCAGGACGCAAGTTCACCAACTTCGAGGGCGAGGCGCAGGCGAAGCTCTCGCTCGCGACCGCGTTCTCGAAATCGTGCAACACCGCGTTCATCCAGCTCGGCTCCACGCTCGGCGACCAGCAGCTCGTCACGACCGCGCAGACCTTCGGCTTCGGCGTCACGTTCGACCTGGGCATTGCGGCCTCGAGCGGCAGTTTCCCCGCGCCGGCGAGCGCCGTGGAGCACGCGGAAGCAGTGATCGGGCAGGCGAAGGTCGTCGCGAGCCCCCTCGAGATGACGACCGTCGCGGCCGCGGTGGCCGACGGCACGTGGCGCAGCCCGGTGCTCGTGACCGACCCTGCGCCTGTTCGGCCTCCGGTGACGAACCTGCTGCCGACACCCGTCACCGACACGCTTCGCCGATTCATGCTGGGTGTCGTGGCGAACGGCACCGGTACGGCGGCGTCGATTCCCGGGAACCCGCCGGTGGCCGGCAAGACCGGAACCGCCGAGTTCGGCACCGCCGTGCCGCCCCGGACCCATGCGTGGTTCGTCGGCTCTCGGGGTGACCTGGCGTTCGGCGTCCTCGTGGAAGACGGCGGCGTGGGCGGTCGTGTCGCCGCGCCGCTCGGGGCGCGGTTCCTGACGGCATTGCGTTGACGCGCGACGGCATTCCGTTCACTGCACTCACGCTCTTGGCCGGGGGGTCGCGCGGCTGCGACCATCACGCCATGGTGCTGCGGCCACCGGAACGCTTGACCACCGACGCGGTCGTGCTGCGGCGACACCGGGAGTCCGACGTCGGGCCGCTCGTCGCGGCCGTCAACGAGAGCGCGGAGCACCTTCGGCCATGGATGCCGTGGGCGTCGCGGCCCGCGACCGTCGAATCGATGCGCGCGTTCGTCACGACCGCGATCGCCGACTTCGACGCGGGACGCACGTTCGCGTACGTGCTGCTCGACCCGACGGAGGCGACGATCGTCGGCGGGGCCGGACTCCACACCCGCCGCGGTCCCGGTTCGCTCGAGATCGGGTACTGGGTGCACCGCGCGTGGACGCGACGCGGCATCGCCTCCGCCGCCGCGGATGCGCTGACGTGCGCGGCCTTCGGGCTCGACGGCATCCGTCGCGTCGAGATCCGCTGCGACGAGACCAACGCGGCGAGCGCCGGTGTGCCGCGCCGGTTGGGCTTCGAGCTCGAATCCGTCGTCAGACGACCGCCGGACGCACCGGGCGAGACCGATCGTGAGATGGTGTGGGTGGCGACGAGCCCTCCGGCGCGGAGAAAGTAGGGACATGGCTACCACCGTTGGTGACATCTACAGCCCCGACGTCTACGTCGACGGACCGCCGCACGATGTCTTCGCCCGCCTCCGGCGCACCGAGCCCGTCTACTGGCAGGAGATGCAGGACGAACCCGGCTACTGGGCTGTCCTGAAGCACGCGGACGTCGTGCACGTCGCGCGTGAGCCGCGCTTGTTCTCTGCGAACGAGGGTGGCGTCGTGCTCGAGAACCTGGCGCCCGAGCAGCTCACGATGATGCGCGACATGTTGCTCGCTATGGACCCGCCCCGACACGGCGACTACCGGCGGCCCCTCGCTGAGAGCTTCAAGCGCAGAGTCATCGGCCAGCTCGAGTCGCGCATCCGCGACATCTGCCACGACATCATGGCGACGGCGGCCGAGCAGGGCGACGTCGAATTCGTACACGACGTGACAGCCGGGCTGCCCTCGCGCGTCGTCGGCGAGCTCATGGGCCTGCCGCGTGAAGACTGGCCCCTCGTCAACCGGTTGGCCGAGCGCAACACGAGCGGGCAGGACCCCGACCTCAACCACGACGAGGGCGAGCCGGCCGAGGTCGACGACGGCAACGCGTCCATCGAGATGGCGATGTACGCGATCGGGTTCGCGATGCGTCGCCGTCAGGAGGAGCCACGCGAAGACCTCACGACGCTGATCCTCGAGTCGGAGTTCGGTGGGAAGCACATGACCGACATCGACTTCGGCAGCTTCTTCGTGCAGCTCGTCACCGCGGGCAACGACACGACGAAGACCATGCTGTCGTCGGGCCTGCTCGCGCTGCTGCAACATCCCGACCAGCTCGCCGAGCTCCGGGCCCACCCGTCCCTCATGCCCGGTGCGGTCGAGGAGATCCTGCGGTGGGCCAACCCGCTGCACTACTTCCGGCGCACTGCCACGGCCGACACCGAGCTGCGCGGCGTGCCGGTCAAGGCCGGCGACAAGGTGGCGATGTACTACACCTCGGCGAACCGCGACGAAGACGTGTTCGACGATCCGCAGCGCTTCGACATCCACCGAAACCCGAACCCGCACCTGTCGTTCGGGATCGCGGAGCACTTCTGCCTCGGCGTACACCTCGCCCGTCTCGAAGGCAGAGTCTTCTTCGAGGAGCTCCTGTCGACGTTCCCGAGCATCGAGCTCACCGGCGAACCCAAACGCACGAGAAGCAACCTCAACAACGCGCTGAAGTCGTTGCCCGTCCGCCTCTCGCGCTGATCCTGGAGCGCGGGGTGGCCCCCGATGCCTACTTCAGCTCGATGAGGATCTCGTAGTAGGGCTTGTCGCCGGTGTTGCGCGCGGTCTCGATGCCGCCCCGTTCGATGTAGACGACGTTGCCGGGTGTCACCTGGCCCTCGATGTAGTCCTTGTACGCGCCCTTGGTGTCGGGCTCCGGGATCCCCGCGACCTTGTCGCCGTCGATCTGCACGAGGAGATAGTCGAGGTCGTGCCGGTGGACGGCACTGTCCTCGCCCGGTGCGAGCCGCATCTCCCACACGCGAACCCGGTCGTTCTCGAACAAGAGCTTCGTCGCGACGTCGCCCAGTGTGCGCTCGGCCACCGTCCCTCCATTCGTCTCAGGGTTCGACGCACGTCATGAGGCGAGCGCCGGTTCCACGTACTCGGCCGCGAGGCGGTCGAGTGTCGATTCGATCTCGTCGCGCTTCGGCAGCACGGTGGCCAGCACGAGCTGGTCGACCCCGGCGTCGCGGTAGGGGCCGATGTCGGCCGGACCGAGCGGTTGCATGTACGGACACACGACGATGTCGACGTCCTCGATGGAACGACCGCGCTCTTCGAGCAATGCGCGCAGTCGCTGCACGCGTTCGGCGGCGCGATCGGCCGTGAGATCGAAGCCGTGCCAGCCTTCGCCGAGGTCGGCCACACGCCGCAGCGCGGGCTCGCTCTCACCACCGAAGTAGATCGGCAGGCGTCGCTGGACGGGCTTGGGGAACATTCGGCACGGCTCGAGCTCGTAGAACGGGCCCGAGTGCGCCGACACGTCGTCTTCCCAACAACGTCGCATCACCTCGACGTAGTCGCGGCAACGCCCGGCCCGTTGCTCGAACGGCGCCGCGACCGCCTCGAACTCTTCACGTTGCCATCCGATGCCGATGCCGAGGTCGATCCGGCCGTTCGACAGCCAGTCGGCGGTCGCGACCTCTTTTGCCGTGTAGACGGGATTCCGTTGCGGCAGAAGGCAGACCGCGGTGCCGAGGCGGATCGTCTCGGTCGCGTGTGCGAGGAACGCGAGTGTGGTGAACGGCTCGAGCAGCCCGCTCTGTGGTGGCAGCCCGACACGGCCGTTCTCGGAGTACGGGTAGCGGGCCTCGTAGTCGTCGAACATCACGACGTGCTCGCCGGCCCACAGCTCGGCGAATCCGCGTTGCTCGGCGGCGCGGGCCAAATCGCTCAGGTATTCCGGCGTGGCGAACGGGTTCACGGTCACCATGAACAAACCGATGCGCATCGCTGACCGCGCCTTTCCTCTGGGCTCGCTTCCGTCCCGGGCGCCGCCGACCCTAGGGTGCGGACGCGTTCGGGCGCCACGACGGTCGTGGTGCCCGGGTTTCGGTGCCGCCACCCTCGTGAGGTCTGCATGGCCGAGTTGAAGATCACCCACATCGACGACGTGCCGTGGCAGGAGGTGAAGGCGCAACAGCACGGCGACCGTCGGGTCTCGATCTGGGAGAAGTACCTGGAATGGACGCCCGAGCTGATGGTCCTCTACGCGCGATACGACCCGGGGATGTTGACCGAGCGTCACGGACACGCGAGCGACCACATCGTCTACGTGCTCGAAGGCGAGCTCCGGGTCGGCGATGTCGTGTGCAAGCCGGGCTCGAACATCGTGTTGGAGAAGGGCGCGGTGTTCGGCCCCCTCGAGGCGGGTCCCGACGGCGCGTTGCTCCTCGAGATCATGCTGGGTGATCCGCGTGCGGTAGCGGCCGACCCCGAGGGCTTCCGGCGTCTGCTCGCTGAACGTGGCGTGACGCCGTTGCCGAACCCACCCTTCGATGCACCCCCCTGGTTCGGTCAGCGCACCGACTCCGACCTGGGAAAGGCGCCGACCTGACCGCGCCGAAACGAAAGTTCTTGCCTTCCTGACGAGGAGTCAGGAAAACTGAGCCGCCCGTGACAATGGGTGCCTGATCGCCGACTACCGGGGGGACGTGGTGAGCAAGGCGCGCTGGTTGGTCCCGTTGTTCGTCGTCGTGTTGCTCGCGGCTGGTTGCAGCCGGGGCAGCAGCTCCAAGGGATCGGGGAATACCGCGACGTCCGCAGCCGCGGCCACTTCAGGTGACTTCGGTGACGTGAAGGGCCTGTGCGGTCCGGGAAACGCGAAGGGCGCCACCGCGCAAGGCGTGACCGACAGCGAGATCCGCGTCGGCACGATGGCCGATCCCGGCACGCCGGTGCAGCCCGGTCTCGACCAGGAGCTGTTCGATACCGCCGACGCGTTCGTCGCATGGTGCAACGCCGCGGGCGGCATCAACGGACGCAAGCTGTCGGTCGACAAGTGGGACGCGAAGCTGACGGAGACCGCGGCCCGCATGATCCAGGCCTGCCAGGTCGACTTCTTCCTCGTCGGCAACGGTGAGGCGTTCGACTCGGCCGGTGTCGATCCGCGCACGAAGTGCGGGCTGCCCGAGATCGCGGCCTACGACGTGTCGAAGCAGGCCGGTCGCGCGCCGTTGTCCATCATGGCGCTGGCGGGATCCGACCATCAGAGCGTGATGGGTGGTCCTCTCCGTCTCATCAAGGAGATCGACCCCAGCGTCGTCGGAAAGCTCGGTCAGGTCAGCAGCACGCTGCAGTCGGTGAAGGACGCCGGCGACCGCGACCGGGCCGCGGCGAAGATCCTCGGCTACACGCACGCGTACTACGACGAGGCGCCGATCCTGGTCGACACGTACCGCCCGTACGCGACGAACCTGCAGACGAAGGGCGTGCAGGTCTGGATGTTCGAGAACGCGCCGTTCAACCTGGCTGCGTTCTACCGCGCGCTCCACGACATCAACTACACGCCGAAGTACGGCCTGTTCGCCGGCAACATGTACGACGACAAGCTCACGAAGCAGGCCGGCCCCGCACTCACGGGGAACGTCCTCATCGCCACCTCGGCCGTGCCGTTCGAGCTGGCGAGCACGCACCCGGCCACGAAGCAATACGTCGACATCCTGGCGAAGTACGTGAACGGCGCGCAGCCCAAGTCGCTCGGCGTCAACGCGTGGAGCTCGTGGATGCTCTTCGCCAAGGGCGTGAAGGAGTGCGGCAACAACGTGACGCGCCAGTGCGTGTTCGACAACGCGAAAGCGACCAAGGGCTGGACCGGAGGTGGGCTGCACGCGTCGACCAACCCGAACAACTTGAGCGGCAGCGTCAACGAATGCTTCCTCTTCATCCGGGCAACGCCGACGGGCTTCCAGTACGACCGTGAGATGACGCGCCCGAACCGGGACATCTACAACTGCGACCCGAGGAACGTCTTCGACCTCCCTGGCTTCCCATAGAGGACGGCGGTCGCGCGAGAACAGGTTCTCATCGAGTTCGGGAGAGGCGGGATGCGGTTCTCGTATGCGGAATCCATGGTCGACCCGTCGTTCTACGCGCCCCTCGCGCAGGCCGCGGAAGACGCCGGCTACGACACGTTCCTGATTCCGGACAGCATCTGCTATCCGGCCGAGGCTGACACCAAGTACCCGTACAACAGCGACGGGACGAGGGAGTTCCTCGAGGACAAGCCGTTCGTGGAGCCGTTCTCGCTCATCCCGGCACTGGGCGCGATCACCACGACGCTTCGATTCACGACGTTCGTGGTGAAGTTGCCGATCCGCTACCCGGTGCTCGTGGCGAAGCAGGCGACGAGTGTCGCGGTACTGACGGGCAACCGCTTCGGCTTCGGCGTGGGCACCAGCCCGTGGCACGAGGACTACGCGGTGTGCGACGTGCCGTGGGAGCGGCGAGGACGGCGCATGGACGAGTCGATCGACATCATCCGCGGCCTCGGAGCCGGCGGATTCTTCGAGTACCACGGTGAGATCTACGACGTGCCCCGCATCAAGCTGAGTCCCGTTCCGACGGAACCGATCCCGATCCTCATCGGCGGACACGGCGACGCTGCGCTGCGGCGCGCGGCGCGCCTCGACGGATGGATGTCCGCCGGCACCAACGACGAGGAGCTCGATCGCAACATCGCCCGCCTGAACGAGCTGCGCCGCGAGCTCGGACGTGAGCACGAGCCGTTCGAGATCCATGCGCCCTCGATCGACGGGTTCTCGACCGATGGAATCCGCCGCCTGGAGGATCGCGGTGTCACCGACGTGATCGCGGGTTTCCGTGATCCGTACGTGGCCGGTCCGGACACCCAACCGCTGCAGGAGAAGATCGACGCGCTGCGCTGGTACGCCGACGAGGTGATCGCGAAGGTTCGCGCGTGAACGTCTCGATGACGCTGCCCACGATGCTGCCGCACGGGCGCGGCGAGTTGCTCGCATGGTGTCGCGGCGTCGACGAAGGGCCGTGGGCGGGTCTCGCCGTACCGGAACGGATCACCTTCACGAGCCACGACTGTCTCGTGCAGCTCGCGGCAGCGGCGGCACTCACGGAGCGTGTTCGCCTCTGGACGACGATCGTGATCCTGCCCGCACACGACGCGGTCGCGGTGGCGAAGCAGATGGCATCGGTCGACGTCCTGTCCGCGGGAAGACTGACCGTCGGCGTAGGTGTGGGCGGACGCGAACATGACTACCGCGCGGTCTCCGCGTCGATGGGCAACCGCTGGCAGCGGATGGACGAGCAGGTTGCCGCGATGCGAAGGGTCTGGAGCGGCGAGCCGCCGTTCGACGGCGCGGACCCGGTCGGTCCACCGCCGCTTCAACCGGGCGGTCCACCGGTCGTCGCCGGTGTGATGGGCCCGAAGGCGATCGCCCGCGCGGCCCGTTGGGCCGACGGCGTCGACGGTGCATTCACCCTCGACGGTGACGTCGGGGCGATGGCGAGCGCGTTCGCCCAGATCCGCGACGCTTGGCGCGACGCGGGACGAACCGAGGCGCCGCACCTCTCGTCGAGCGTCTGGTACGCGCTCGGTCCGGGCGCGGACGAGCGGTTGCGCACGTATGCGCACGAGTACATGAAGGCCTTCGGGGAAGACGTCGCGCGATGGAGCGCGGAGAACGTCGCGTGCTCGACGCCCGAGGCCCTCCGCAAGGCGGTCGACAACGCCCGCGACGCGGGAGCCGACGAGTTCTTCCTCGTGCCGACGACCGCGGACGCGGCGGAGCTTGGCCGCACTCGCGACGCGCTGGGGATCTAGCGGTCCTCGAGTGCGACGGCGCGCTGGTCGGGAAGCGGCAGGAGCGCGGCGTAATCGACGAAGGCGCGCAGCGTGTGCCCGCCGTCGACGGTGAGGCACTGTCCCGTGGTCCACGAGGACTCGGGGCCGCACAGGAAGCGTACGGCGGCGGCGATGTCGGCCACCGCCCCGCTGCGCGCGAGCGGCTGACCCGCCAGGAAGGCAGCGGTCATCGCGTCGTCGGCGAACGCACGCTCCGTCGCCGGGGTCCGAGTCATGCCCGGGCGCACGCAGTTCACGCGTATGTCCATGCGACCGAGCTCGTCGGCGGCCACCCGCACCAGCTGGTCGACGGCTGCCTTCCCCGCGGCATACGACGCGATGTACCGGGTGGAGAACACCGCCGCAGTCGACGAGATCGCGACGAAGGAACCGCTTCCGGCGCGCACCATCGCCCGTCCGGCGTACTTGAGGAAGAGGTAGACCGGTCTCACGTTGCGGTCCACCTCCGCACTGAACTCGTCGTCGTCGAAGAGCAGCACGGGTTTGATCGATCCGCCGCCCGGCACGACCACCGCGATGTGCAATCGGCCCTCGGGGTCGGACGCGGCCTCGACCGCGGCGCGAACATCGTCGCCGTTCAACGCGTCACACGTGACGTATTCCACGTTTGCCCCGCCGGTTTCCCGCAGACGGTCGCGCGCGTCACGCAGCTTGCTCTCCGTACGACCGGCGATCGTGACGGTCGCGCCGTCGCGGGCGAGGAGCTCGGCGACACCGAATCCGATGCCGCTACCTCCGCCCACCACGACCGCCCGAAGACCTTCGAGGGGAGTGCTCATCAAGGCCACCGGGTTCCCTTCATGCGCCAGGTCCGATCGACGCGAGGCGGGACTCCGTCCACTCGACGTCGACGCAGCGGTCGGCGATCTTCCACTCGGCGCCGTCGCGTCGGTACGTGTCGTGGTACCGGATGTACATCACGTAGTCCGTCGTTGCTTCACCATCGCTCGACAGGTGATGGGCGACGCAGTAGACCTCGCCGGTTGCGTCGTCGCCGGCAAAGTCGTAGGACGTGTTGCCGACGAGGTGAAACGTCTTGTCGTATCGGGCAATCCGCTTCGTGATCCGTGCGATCTCGCCGTGACCCCGCATTTCGCCGAGCGGTGGTTGGGCACCCGCCGGGTTGTAGACGCGAACGCGGGCGTCCGAGGCGAACACGTCCAACAGCAGATCGGTGTCGCGGCCGTCCACCGCGCGCGCGTACTGCTCGGCGAGCATCCGCAGCGCGCCGCGGTCGTCGGAGTGTGCGTCGGCGGTCATCCGAGGAACGATCCTCCGCCGTCCACCATGAGCGTGCATCCTGTGATGAAGCCCGCGTCCGGACCGACCAGGAACGTGACCGCGCGCCCGATGTCGAGCTCGGCATCGCCCGAACGGGGGATCGACAGCGTCGAGTAGACCTCGTCGAGCACGCCGGGCTCGGATTCGAGATGGGCCTTGGCCGACGGGCTCAACGCGAAGGGGCACACCGCGTTCACCGTGATGCCCTTCCGGCCCCATTCCCGCGCCGCGACACGGGTGAGCCCGCCGATCGCCGCCTTGGCGGCCACATAGCTCGCGAATCCGGCCAGGCCCTGGATCTCGGATCCGGACCGCAGGTTGACGACCCGTCCGTCCCTGCTTTCGAGGTACGGAAAGCACGCCCGCATGAAGAAGAAGGTGGCTGCGGGGCCCGTCGAAAGCGCGAGCTCGAGTGCGTCGTCGTCGGTCTCCTCGAACGTGATGCCGACACGGGCCGCCATTGCGTTGTTGACGAGGACGTCGACGGTCCCGAAGCGCTGGACGGTCGCTGCGACGAAGTCACCGACGTCGGTCGACCGGCGTACGTCGCAGTGGGCCGCGAACGCATCGGGGCCGATGGCTTCGATCTCGCCGGCCACGCTCTTCGCGTTCTCCTCGTTGATATCGGGGATCGCGACGCGCGCACCCTCCTTCGCGAGCGCGTGTGCGATGCCGCGTCCGATGCCTTGTCCGGCGCCGGTCACGATCGCGACCTTCCCGTCGAGCGTTCCCATCGCTTCTACTCCCAGGGCTCGAAGAGTCCTTCGAACACCAGCTTCCCGTCCTTCACGCGCCCGTAGAGCAGCCAGTCGCCCTTGAAGAGGTTGTGATCGTGGGGTGCGCCGGCGATGTGCGTACGGGGACCGCCGGTCGTGCTCGGGAGGAAGCGGATGTTCTCGAGACCGGTCTTCAGGCCCGCGCCCGTCAGCACCGGCGCACGGTGCAGCCCTTCCGCGAGCACACGTGCGGTGTCGTATGCGAGGAGCGGTATCGCGTTCGGCCAGAGCGCGACCTCTTCGTCGTACTTGGCGCGATACCGCTTCACGAACGGCTCCACCAATGGATTGAACGGGCAGTACTGGTCGATGCCCACCCATCCCTCGAACTTCTCGAAGCCCATCAGGTAGAACATGAACGCGGTCGTCATGATGCGGGGCGGGTCCCAGTGGCAGGTCTCGAGCGCGTCGCGAAGCAGGCCTTGCGCAGCGAGCATGCCGTAGCCCATGTACGCAAGCGCGTCGGGCTCCGAACGCTGCAGGTTGCGGAGGTTGGAGGCGAGATCGTCGGGCGTCTGGCTCACGGTCTCGAGCGCGCAGATCGTCAAGCCGCGGCGCCGGCATTCCTGACGGAAGAAGCGGAAGTACTCCTCGCCGTTGGGCGAGACCTCGTTGAGCACCGCGATGCGCTGATGACCGTTGCGCTTGCACCACGACACCATCAACGCAGCGTCGCCGCCGCAGTCACCGTTACCGAGCCGGAAGCAGTAGTCGCCGTGGAAGCGCTCGGTACCGCACCAGGAGACCAAGGGCACTTCGAGGTCGTTCGCATACGGAGCGAGGACCATGCCGTTGTCGGAGCTGTAGCCGCCGGCGATCCCGACGCAGCCTTCCTCCACGAGCCACAGGAAGCCCTCGATCGCGTTCTTCGCCGAACCCTGCGGCAGGCCGTTCTCCGGATGGATCACGAACTCCACCGGCCGGTTGAGCACGCCCGCCCCGATCGCCTCGTCGAACGCCATCCGGTGGATCTTGTCGGCCCAGCCGCCCGGGCCTCCGAGCGCCGATCCCAGCCAGCCGATCTTCACCGGCTCCATGTCGAGTGCCACGCCTCTCTCCCCCGGTCGGGCCACGGACTGGTCGTATAACTTATGCGAACTGTCGCGAGGGGGTCCCGATGGCTTCAGTGCCGGCACTCGACGATCTGTCACGTACGGAACTCGTGCCCGTGGCCTTCGAGCACATGCTGCTCGGGATGCTCGTCACGCGGGCGATGCTGCCGCAGGTCGTGATGAACGGCGGCGACATGGACCTGATGACGCAGGTCGCGATCGACGAGTGGATGGGAGCGAGCCCCAACTACACGGGCCGGATGCGTCGCCTCATGGGGATCGAAGGCGACGACGTCAACGCGATCATCAAAGCGCTCCAGCTCGATTGCGGTTTCGTGCACCAGTACATGGACGTGGCGTACGACGTGACCGACGAGTTGCACGCGGAGTTCTGGCTGAACCACTGCGGCGCGTTGATGGACACCGAGCCTCACGGTGAAGAGCGGGTGTTCGCGATGTGCCACACGATCGAAGATCCGACGTTCGACGCGACAGCCCTCGCGACCAACCCACGCGCGCGGATCCGCCCGATCCACCGGCCACCGCGTACACCGGCCGATCGTCACCCTCACTGTCACTGGACGCTCGTGATCGACCCCGCGAACGAACCGGTCGGTTCGATCCCGCTGACCGGCGAGGTCGGCCGCCTGGCGCTGGCCGCCGTGCCGAACGAGATGCCCCCCGACCGCGAGCCGGGAGGCATGCGCGACTACCGCGGCCCGCTGCGGCCGGCGTTCCGCCTTGCCGACCTGTCGTGGGGAGCGCTGGTGGCGGCCGCCCGCGAGTTCCAGGTGCAGGCCCATCTGCTCGTCGCCTCGACCGAGCTCGCGTTGCGCGCGTACTTCGACGCCGGCCTCGCACGCGAGATCATCGCCACCGCGTGGGTCGGCTCGAGTTGGCTCGCGAGCGAACGTCTCGCCACCGCGCTGCAGCTTCCGTCGCGCGACGCTGCGGGGCTGGCCCGAGTGCTGTCGTTGCAGGGTGCACTGCCGCCGGGCTTCGAACGCACCGTGCACGTCGAGGGTGACGAGGTGCACGTCGAGCTGCGACCGTCGGTTCCGGGCCTCTTCTCGGCCGAGCATGCGGGCTGGAGCGGTGTCCTCGCCGCCGGCGACACGCGCGGGATCGAGGCGATGGCACACGGGTTCGATCCGCGCGCGTTCGTGCGCGACGTCACCGTGTCCGATGATCGGGTGTCGTTCCGAGCAGGTGTCGACCAGGCTGCGCAACCCGTCCGTGAACCCGACGTGGTCGCGCTCAGCCGCATCGGCATGGTGAGCACGTGGAGCTTCGACGTCGCCGACCCCGTGCGAGCCCCATCCCGGTGATCAACCGGGGCGCGCCAGGGGACGCGCGGCGCGGTCAGTGGGCGACGAGGTTGCGCAGGGCGGTGAGCGCGGGCTTCGCCGTGCCGTCGAAGTGCTCGAGACCCAGGTTCTGGGACCAGTTCGTCGCGTCGTTCGACTCGTCGCGGATCTCGTGGGTGAACAGCGGACCGGCGAAGGCGTAGGACTGCCACACCTTGTACTCGGTGCCCATGTACGTCGCCTGTGACGCCTCGCTCACCGACATGGAGCTCGTGCCCGTGGGTGCGCCCCACTCCGTGCCCCACAGCTGCTTCGACCCGTCGCCGTTCGCGGCCATCACGTCGTGGAGCGTCTGCGCGTACAGGAGTGCGTTCCAACCGATCGTGCCGCTGTCGGGCGCGTACGGCAGCGGCGGGTACGGGTGGGTTCCGAGCACATCGAAGGATCCCTTCGCGCCGGCCGCGTACATCGCCTTGAGGAAGTTGACGGGGTGGCGGGGGTCGTTCGGGTTGGCGCCGAGATCGCCGTGCGGCGCGAGACCGCCGCTGACCACGGTGGCCGAAGGGTCGGCGCGGTGGATCGCCGCATACGCAGCCTGCAGCAGGCTCACGTAGGCGCCGGCGTCCGGACCGCTCGCGGATGCCCACCACGGGTCCCAGTTCGGCTCGTTCCAGATCTCCCAGGTGTGCACGCCCAATGGTGCGTACCGCGTCGCCGCGGCCGACACGAACGCCGCGTAGTCGGACGCGCGTGCGGGCGGGCAGTACTGCGTCTGGGCCGGGCACGTGGTCGCCGGCTGTCGCGCCCACGGCGGTGTGTACGCCGCGAGGCCGAGAATCTGGAGTCCGTGCGCGCGTGCTGCGTTGACGACACGGTCCTCGGCGGACCAGTGCGACTGCGTCGGGTCACCGGTGGTGGGTTGCACCGAGTTCCAGTCGAACGAAACACGGATCCAACGCGCACCGGTGGCCGCGATCGCCTGGAGGTCCGCTGCGAGCTGCGCGTCGGTCTCCCAGAGCACGCCGCCCGCGGTCGAGAATCCGACCATGCTCGCCGGAACCGTCGCCGTAGAGGCGGCAACGGAAGTCGCGGGTGCCGCGGACGAGGGCGCAGGGGCAGGGCCTGCAACCGGGGTCGGCATCACGAAACATCCAGACGCGGCGATCGCGCACACCACGACGAATCCCACGAGCCCGAGGCGGTGCGCCGCACCGTTCCGGCCGGTGCCTCCACCGCCACGTTCGTTTCGACCTGTGTTCATCGCCTGACCTGTCGGAGTCCTCCTCCCAGCAGGCCGCCCACGGCAGGATGCAGGAACCGAGACGAACCTGGAATAGGCCGTCCGGCCCCATTTCGCCGCTCGTGTCTCCTACAGCTGGTGTGCAGTCAGCCGCCACCGTCCCGTAACGCGATCGCGACGCTGCCGACAGACGGGCATGGTTCGCTCGTGCCGTGATCAAGACCACGATCGGCGACGAGGTCCTGTCACAGATCTCTGCAAGCCTGCGGGCCGCGGCCGGCGTCGTCGACTCGATTCGGCTGAGCGAGGACACGGACGCGCGTCAAAGGCTCTGGGACGAGTTCGGCCTGCTCCTCAACCAGGTTGATCGGCTGCTACCCGACAGCCCGCTGGAGGTCTGACGGGGCAGGGCCGCGTCACCACGGTCGCACGCGGGCACGCTCCGGCGACGGCCGGGTACGTCACTCCCCCCGGGCGTGCCCGGCGTCGCCGTACAGGTTGCGGCGAGGCGAGGAGCGGCGCACGCGCCGCGTTCACGCTCAGAAGGCGCGCCGGATCTCCTCGGGAGCGAACCGACCGGGGAGCTCGTAGCGGTCCGAGCACCGGCGGAGTCGGTAGCCGTCGGACGTCGCCTCGATGATCTCGAAACCACCGCTCCACGACCGGCAGAACCGGTTGCACACCTCGACCCGCGTGCCCGACGGAAGCAGCACCGGCAGCGGTCCGGCAACGGTCATCGCACACTCCTCGAGGGTCGTCGGGTTCCGACCGACTCGGTTCGCCAGCGTCAATCCCACGTTCAGCGTCGTCCAGCCGTGTCACAGGCACGTTTCGAGCCGTCGACAACTTCATGGCAAACGAATGTCCACTCGGTGCGCAGCGCGCGAGGAGGGAGGCTCGGGACCGCGCGCAGACGCGTATCGTTCGGCGTCCTGGGTCGAGGTTTGGGGAGACGCGTGAGACGGTCGATCGACGAAGGGCTCGCTGACGGGGGCGGCGGCAAAGAGACGGTCGCGTGCAGCTGGTCCGTCATGGTGAGCGACGACTACGACGACGCGGTCCCGAGGGTCGCCTTGACGGTCGAGGAGATCGGCCGGCGCGGTGAGGGCCTCACCGTGCACCTGTCGCCCGAGGCCGCGCGGCGGATGCGCCGGGCACTCGAGCTGGCGCTCGCCGAGACCGGCGAACCGCCGGGCGAGTAAGGCGAAGAAGGCGAGGAAGAAGGACGGATTCAGGCGCGAGTGCCGCGGGCGACGGGACTCGGCTCCTGCGACACCTTCTTGTACGCCTGCTCGCGCACGTCGCTCACCGCGCGTTCGTGCTCGACGGCCGCGCCGTCGATCGGCGGGAGCGTGAAGCTGGTGTAGAGAACCCGGCGCTCCTCGCTGACCGGCGGGTGGCTCATGTGCAGCGTGCACGAGCAGTGCACGGTGAGGTCGCCGGTGCGGGTCGGCAGGTCACGCGGTGGCAGGCCCCACGTCTTGCGGTACAGCGCGGGCTGCACCAGCGCGCGATGCGATCCGGGCACCACCGACAGCTGGCCCGAGCTCGGGCCGGCCCCGGTGACCGACACCCCGACGGTCAGCCCCGAGCACGTGTAGGAGTGCATGCCGAGCGAGCAGTCCTTGTGCCAGAGCAGATCGGAGATGCCCTTCACCACCCCGATCGGCTTCTCGAGCGCCTCGGCGGTGGTGGGCGCGACATGGCCGTCGTCGGTCAGGCGTCCGATGCGCAGGAAACGGTCGTCGTGCAACAGCGCGCCCAGCGCGGCACTGTGCTCCTCGAAGTGCTGCAAGCGGACCGCACGCCGCGTGCCGGCGGCGGTCTCCGCCCACCACGACCGGCCGTCGTCGGGCGTGTAACTCGGGAACGCCACGTCCATGTCGCGACTGATCCGCTCCATCTCACCGGGATCGAACCAACCCTCGAGGTGCAGGAACCCGGCCGTACAGAGGAAGTGCGCGATCTCGACGTCGTCGTCGTCGAGCGTGAACCGGCGTCCGAGGTCGAGTGGCGCGCCGTCACGGTCCAGGAACGCCAGCGACCCGGCGGTGTGAGCACGACGGCCGTCGACCAGCGCGCGCATCACGACCCACCAGTCCAGGAAGTCGCCGAGATTGCCCCGCTGCATTCGCAGCCGCGCCGACGCGACGAGCGTCATCGGAGTGACGAGATCGTTCACGAGCTTCGAGACCTCGTCATCGTCGAGCTCCACGCGCGCGTCGCCGGTGTCGCCCCGGCGTACGGCAACCGTCGCGCCGTCGAGCGCGAGCGTCCACGCGCCGCTCGGGGTCCCGACGCAGAACGGCGCGGCAGCGAGCTCGATGGCACCGGGCACCGCAAGATCGGAACAATCCGCAGCCAGGGCCGGCAGCTCCTCGTCGAAGAACGCGACGGTGTCGACCTCGCGGATGCCGGCGGCGGTGCGCGTGCGCACGTCGAGCGAGCTCATCTCGACTCCTCGGGGAGCGGGATCCGGTACAGGCCGGCCGCGTTGTCCTGCAGGACCTTGCGTTGCACGGCCGGATCGACGCCGGCGAGGCCCAGCGCGGCGTGCTCCAGGCTGCTCGGATACAGGCACGTCGGATGCGGGAAGTCGGTCTCGAACAACACGTTGTCGTGGCCGAGGAGCTCCAACGTGTGCGCGACGTCGTGCTTCTCGAACCAGTAGCAGGCGTACATCTGACGCCGGAAGTACTCCGACGGACGCATCGACAAGTAGTCCATCGTGCCCGGAGCCGTCTCGTTCATCTGGTGGTCGAGCGACTCCAACACGAAGGGGATCCAACCGATGCCGCTCTCGACCGACACGACCTTGAGGCGGGAATGGCGCTCGAGCAGTCCGGAATAGATGAGGTTCGCGAGCACGCGCGCGTTCGTGAGGTACATCATCGCAGAGCCGATCGCGAGTCGCTGATCCGATCCGTTGGACGGCCAGGGTGAGTCACCGAACCACGAGAAGCTCGTCTGGCTCGCGCCGATGTGGAAGTGCACCGGCAGCGCGAGATCACTGCACACCTCCCACAGGGGGTCCCACGCGCGCTCGCCGAGATCGGGAAAGCCGTGCAGCTGCGGATCGCTCGTCATGTTGACGCCGCGGAGACCGAGGCCGGCGATGCGCTGCGCCTCGGCGACCGACGCGTCGACGTCCCACCACGGCAGCAGACCCATCGGGAACAAGCGGCGGCCGGATTCGTCCTGCATCTCCGCCATCGCGTCGTTGTAGATGGTGACGCACAACAGCCGCAGCGCGTCGTCAGTGACGTCGCCGAAGCGTTGGCCGCCGAAGCCGGCGATGTTGGGATAGACGACCTGAGCCCAGATCCCGAGGTCGTCCATCACCGCGAGTCGCGCCCCGACGTCGTAAGCGGCCGGGTGCGCGTCGTCGAACACCCAGCGGATGAAGCCGCTGCCCAGACATCGCTCACCGGACCGGTTCACGACGCTCGACGCGGTGGCCCGGCTCAGGAACACGCCGTCGACCGTCCACGACGGATGCCCGTCGACGTCGACCACCTTGGGCACCCTTTCCTCGAGACCGCTCGGTGCCCGCGACGTCCAGAGGTCGTGCGGCTCGGTGATGTGCGTGTCGGCGTCGATCACCCGTACCCCGGGGAACGGCCGCGTCGTGTCCGTACGAGTCATCCATCCCCCCGAGTGATCACACGTGGCGAGGACCAGTGTGTCCCAGCTCGGGGGCGCGCGGCGACGCCCGGGGGGACGGGCGTCGACGCGGCCGGCGCAGCGACGGTCGGACGCCGCCTGTACGCGTCCGGCCCGGCCGGCGAGGCGTTGCGTTCACGAGCGAGCTCACCCACCCGTCGCACCAACTACCGGCCTGAGCATCCCGGCGCGCCGGCCACGCCGCTCTCGCGCGGTTCTACGTCAAGACGACCGACGCGCACATCACTCTGTGGAGTGATTCACAGGGGTGGCTGGTGCGGCACCCCTGGGGGTTGGCTAGCGTGACGGACCTGCATTCGCGGAAGGAAGCCGGGTGGGTAGCGACAGCGGCGTCCTGAGATCGACGTCGGGGATGCAGCTGCGCGCGTCGCGCTTTGCCCTCCTGGTGTTGGGGGTCGGCATCCTCTACGTCCTCGGTGCGGAGAGTGCGTTCTGGCTCGAGCACCAGGCCGCCACGGGCGTGGCGTTCTTTCCCGCAGCCGGGGTCACGCTCGCGGCGCTCGCCGTCCTCCCCGAGGAGCGGTGGCCGTGGATCCTCGCGGTGATCGTCCTCGCGGAGATCGCGGTCGACGTCCAGCACGGACAATCCCTTGCGATGGCATTCGGGTTCGCAGTCGCGAATGCCGCCGAGCCGTACGTCGGCGCGACGCTTCTCCGGAAGACCTACCGGGTCGACACGAGGATGCGCCGGTACTTCACGCGCTACGTCGTCTACGCGGTCGTGGTAGGCCCCGTGGTCGGGGCGGTGATCGGCGCAACGGTCGCGTCGCTTGCCGGATCGTCCGATTCCGCCGTGTCGATCGCGACGAAATGGTGGACCGGCGACGCGCTGGGCGTCTTGGTGGTCGGCACCTGCATCCTCGCCTGGGTGGAGCAGGTGCGCCACCACACCGACCCTACGGTGTCGTGGATCGAGGTCGTCGCGCTGCCGGCACTCGCCGCCGGCGTTGCGTTGACGACGATCCTCGTCTGGCACCAGTCGCTCATCTACATCGTCCTGCCGGTGCTCGTGTGGGCGGCGCTTCGCGGCGGATTCTCCGTGCTCACGACGACGGGCCTGGCCATGGCCGTCGCCGCCGACGTCGCGGTCGCGTCGGGCAACGCGAGGGACTCCATCGTGGCGGAGTCGAGCACCGCCACCCAACTGCTGTACCTCCAGCTGTTCCTGGCGGTCGCGCTGCTCTCGGCGCTCATGCTGGCCATCGAGGTGAGCGAGCGGAACCGTGCCCAGCGGTCGCTGCGCAACGCCCAGGCCGCGCGACTGCTCGCGCGCGTCGACGCGCTCGACGCCGCGGCCGAGGAACGCCGGCGCATCGCCCGCGAGGTACACGACATCGTCGGGCACGCGCTGAACGCGATCGTGTTGCAGGCGGGTGGGGCGCGACGCGTGCTCGACCGGGATCCCCCGCTGGCCCGTGAGCTGATCGAGTCGATCGAGAGCACAGGACGGGATGCGTTCGGTGACCTCGACGCTGCGCTCGGCCTCGTCGACAGCTCCCCCGACCTCGAGCCCAGTCGCTCGATCGCCCAGTTGCCCGAGCTCGTCGGCGCGTTGCGGCGGGCCGGCGTCGACGTGAACCTGACCATCAGCGGCGACCGGCGGCCCCTTCCCCGTCTGGTGGAGTGGTCGGCGTTCCGGATCGTGCAAGAGGCCCTCACCAACGTGGTGAAGCACACGGCCGAGCCGCGAGCGCATGTGGAGGTTGCCTATGAGCCGGAGACCCTGGCGCTCGTGGTGATCAACGACGGTCGCGCGGCCGCCGGCGATGCCACCGACGGCCGCGGGATCATCGGGATGCGCGAGCGCGCATCGGTCCTCGGAGGCGAGATCGAGATCGGTCCCGACGGGAGGGGTGGATTCCTGGTGCGCGCCCGGATCCCGGTGAAACAGTCGTGAACGAAGCCCCCGTGCGCGTGCTCGTCATCGAGGACGACGTTCCCACGCGCATCGGGCTGCGCACGATCCTCGACGCCGAGCCCGACATCGCGGTGGTCGGCGAAGCCGACAACGGCGTCGCGGCCTGCACTCTGGCCGCCGACATCGCGCCCGACGTCGTGCTGATGGACGTGCAGATGCAGGAGCTCGACGGCATCGAGGCGACCCGCCGCATCACCGAGCGCAGCTCGCCACAGCCCTCGCCACGCGTGATCGTCCTCACGACGTTCGACTACGACGAGTACGTGTACCGGGCCCTGCGCGCCGGCGCGAGCGGATTCATGTTGAAGCGGGCCCGAGCGGAGGACCTCGTGGACGCGGTGCGCGTCGTCGCCCGTGGCGAGGCACTGCTCACTCCGGAGATCACCCGCCGTCTCGTCGCCGGGTTCGCGAAGCGGTCGTCGTCACCGACGAGCGCGGAGACACTCGACCGCCTCACCGACCGGGAACGGGAGGTTCTCGTGCTGATCGCGCGGGGCCTGTCGAACCGCGAGATCGCGCAGTGGCTCACGTTGAGCGTCGAGACCGTCAAGACACACGTCAAGCGGGTCTTCATGAAGTTGGGCGTGCGGGACCGGGCACAGGCCGTCGTCGTCGCCTACGAGGCCGGCGTGGTCGTACCGAGCGCCTGAAGGAGCCGGACCGCGAACGCCTCAAGGTGGGACGGTCCCGATGCCGACATCTCCTGCATGCCGGCACGTACGCCCGTCTTCGCCGAGGTGACACAGCTGCGACTGGGCGACCGGTTCCGCCATCAGGGCCGGACACTGAGCGTCGACCACGTCGTGAAGGATCCCGACCTTCCGGCCGTCGTATTCGTGCGGACGGTCGAGGGAAGCACGCCCAGCTTCACCGATCTCGACATCGTGTGGCTCGCCGACTGACGCCACGACGCTGCGGCTGCGCCCGCGGGCGTCTTTGACGCTCGGCAGGCCCTCGGCCCGAACCCCTGGCGGTGATCCCCGGGAAGGGTGCACACTGGCGAGCGGGGCGATACGGACCAACAAGGCAAGAGGCATCGCATGCGCTACCTCTATGCGTTCATCGCCATCGGCTTTGTCGTCTATTTCGTGATCGCGGCGCGTATCAACGAGCACCGGCCCTAGCCGCTCGTCGATGGGCGAGCCGTCTCCGCGTCAAGTGGTGGACGTCCTCGCGGACGCCCGCGCGAAGCGACGTGCCGCGAGTGCAGAGTTCCTCGGCCAGGCCGACGCACTCACGCAGGCGTGTCGCGCCATGGCAGATCGCTTCCGAGCGGGAGGCCGGCTCCTCGTCGCCGGTAGCGGATTGTCGGAGGCGGACGCGCGCCACGTCGCCGTGGAATTCGTCCATCCTGTGATCGTCGGAAAGCGGGCCCTGCCCGCGCTCGCAGTCGCGGATCTCGCCGCCCTGCGCGTCCTCGCCCGCGCCGACGACATCGTGATGACGATCACGACCGAAGCCTCCGACCCTGTGGCGAGCAACGCGATGCACGTCGGGGCGGAATCGGGAGCCCTGACCGTGGCGCTGCTCGGTGGGCCCGGCGTCGCCGCCGGCGAGGCGAAGTACCTCGTGCGAGCGCCTGCACCCGACCGTTGCATCGCTCGCGAGCTCCAGGTCACCGCGTACCACATCCTCTGGGAGCTCGTACACGTGTTCCTCGAGGGCTCCGCGCGTGTCGATGCAGGAAACCGCTCAGCGTGTCCGGCGTGCGCCGACGAGGCCATCACCGCCATGGTCGTGGAGATGCTCCCCGACGCCATGGCACGTGTCGAGACGCCCGGTGGCCATGAGGAGATCAGCGTGGCCCTCGTCGACGTGGAGGTCGGCGACCGCGTGCTCGTGCACGCGGCGGAGGCGATCGGTATCGCAGCGCCGAGCGTCGACGACCCCGGCGGCCTCGCGCCGCTGTATCCCTTCCTGTACGGGAACGAGGCCCGCGGCGAGGATCTCGACCTCCAGGTCCGCGACTCCACGGAACAGAAGATCGGCGAGATCGGCGTGCTGCGGGAGCACGTGCTCGACGGGAACGCCGGCGCGCTGATCGCGTGCGCAACCTCGATGGCGCGGGCCTTCGCAGACGGTGGGACGCTGTTCGCGTTCGGAAACGGCGGCAGCAGCACCGACGCGCTGGCGCTGTGCCGCCTGTTCACGAGCGCGGACGACCGCGGCCTTCCTGCAGTCTCGTTGCCCGACGACGCCGCGACTGTGACGGCACTCGCGAACGACGTCAGCTTCGATGTCGTCTACGCGCGTCAGCTCGCCGCGCTGACTCGGAATCACGACATGGCGTTCGGCATTTCGACGAGCGGCGGCTCGGAGAACGTGAACCGTGCGCTTCGCGACGCGCGGGCACGCGGCCTGGAAACAATCGGATTGGCCGGCAGCGACGGTGGGAACATGATGGACGTGGGCTGTGACCACTTGTTCGTGGTCGATTCGTCGTCGGTTCATCGCGTGCAGGAAGCCCAAACCAGTGTCTACAACGTGCTTTGGCAGTTGACACACGCCGCACTTCGCTGAAAGCGCAGCGGCAGCTCTCTCACATTCGAAGAAAGAACGGGCGTGCGCACCGCCCGGCTTCAGGCCGGGCGGAGGGGGGAGGTGGCCCGCATGGTCACCCGGCTCGAGCAGCAGGCCAGACCCGACCCGCAGGACATGACGGTCCATGTCCTCTGGATCAACGCGGGCCTGAGTTGCGACGGCGACTCGGTGGCGCTCACCGCGGCAACGCAACCGAGCATCGAGGAGATCGTGCTCGGTGCACTGCCCGGCCTGCCGAAGATCGCGGTCCATTGGCCCCTGATCGATTTCGAGTGTGGCCCCGAACAGGGTGCCGACACCTTCATCGAATGGTTCTTCAAAGCCGACCGCGGCGAGCTCGAGCCATTCGTCCTCGTGCTCGAGGGCTCGATACCCAACGAGCGGATCAAGCCCGAGGGTTACTGGAGCGGCTTCGGCAACAACCCCGAGACCGGCCAGCCCATGACGACCAGCGAGTGGATCGATCGTCTCGCGCCGAAGGCGACCGCGATCATCGCCGCCGGCACCTGCGCGGCATACGGAGGCATCCACGCGATGGCCGGGAACCCGACAGGCGCGATGGGCGTCGCCGACTACCTCGGGTGGAACTGGCGCTCGAAGGCCGGGTTGCCGATCGTCAACGTGCCGGGCTGCCCGATCCATCCGGACAACCTTTCGGAGACGATCCTGCATCTGCTGTACCACGTGACGGGCGCCTCGCCGGCTCCGCCCCTCGACTCCGCGCTGCGCCCGACGTGGCTCTTCGGCGCGACGGTTCACGAGGGCTGCGACCGGGCCGGCTTCTACGAGCAAGGTGACTTCGCGGTGGAGTACGGCTCACCGAAGTGCCTCGTGAAGCTCGGCTGCTGGGGCCCGGTGGTGAAGTGCAACGTCCCCAAGCGGGGATGGATCAACGGAGTCGGCGGCTGCCCGAACGTCGGCGGCATCTGCATCGCGTGCACGATGCCGGGCTTCCCCGACAAGTTCATGCCGTTCATGGACGAGCCACCCGGCAGCACGGTGTCGACCGGCGTCACCGGGATGCTGTACGGGCCGCTCATCCGGGCGCTGCGGTCGATCACGGCCAAGACGGTCGACAAGGAACCGAAGTGGCGCACGCCGGGTCAGGAGCTGCGAACGGGGTACCAGCCGCAGTGGTGACGCGGGCCAGCGGCTCGCGCTCGTGCACGGCAGGTCAGAAGAGGAGGGACAGGCATGACCATCACCGAGCGGCGTGAAGGTGGGAGCGGACCGGGTGAATCCGGCACCAACGTCGTCGAGATGGCGTGGGATCCCATCACCCGCATCGTCGGGAGCCTCGGCATCTACACCAAGATCGACTTCGCGCAGAAGAAGGTCGTCGAGTGCTACAGCACGTCGTCGATCTTCCGGGGCTACAGCATCTTCATGAAAGGTAAGGACCCCCGCGACGCGCATTTCATCACGAGCCGGATCTGCGGGATCTGCGGTGACAACCACGCGACGTGCTCCGTCTACAACCAGAACATGGCCTACGGAGTGCGACCACCGCACCTCGGCGAGTGGATCATCAATCTCGGCGAGGCCGCGGAGTACATGTTCGACCACAACATCTTTCAGGAGAACCTCGTCGGGGTCGACTTCTGCGAGAAGATGGTCGGCGAGACCAACCCCGGTGTGCTCGAGCAGGCGAACCGCACCGAGGCACCGCACGCCGCCGAGCACGGGTATCGCACGATCGGCGACATCATGCGATCGCTCAACCCGATCGAGGGTGAGTTCTACCGCGAAGCGCTCCAGGTGAGTCGCAGCACACGAGAGATGTTCTGCCTCATGGAGGGTCGCCACGTTCACCCGTCGACGCTCTATCCGGGCGGTGTCGGGACATCGGGGACGGTGCAGGTCTTCACCGATTACCTGACGCGCTTGATGCGCTACGTCGAGTTCATGAAGCGTGTCGTACCGATGCACGACGACCTGTTCGACTTCTTCTACGAAGCCATCCCCGGTTACGAGCAGGTCGGTCAGCGCCGGGTGCTCCTCGGATGCTGGGGCAGCCTCAACGACCCGGAGCACTGCGACTTCACGTACGAGAACATGTCGAACTGGGGTCGCAAGATGTTCGTGACGCCCGGTGTCGTGGTCGACGGACGTCTCGTGACGACCGACCTCGTCGACATCAACCTCGGCCTCCGGATCCTGCTCGGCAGCTCCTATTACGAGGACTGGGAGGACAAGGAGCGCTTCGTCACGCACGACCCGCTCGGGAATCCCGTCGATCGCCGTCATCCGTGGAACCAGCACACGATCCCCAAGCCGCAGAAGCGGGACTTCGACGACAAGTACAGCTGGGTGATGTCTCCCCGGTGGTTCGACGGGAAGGACTACCTGCCGCTCGACACCGGGGGTGGCCCCCTCGCTCGGCTCTGGGCCACGGCCCTCGCGGGACTCGTCGACATCGGGTACGTGAAGGCGACCGGCAACAGCGTGGAGATCAACCTGCCGCGCACCGCGACGAAGCCCGAGGCCCACTTCGAGTGGAAGATCCCGAAGTGGAGCAACGCCATCGAACGCGACCGCGCCCGCACCTACTTCCAGGCATACTCGGCCGCGTGCGCGCTGCACTTCGCGGAGAAAGCGCTCTCTGAGGTGCGCGCCGGACACACCAAGACGTGGGAGCCCTTCGTCGTGCCCGAAGAGGCGATCAGTTGCGGATTCACCGAAGCCGTGCGCGGCGTGCTGTCGCACCACATGGTGATACGGGACGGAAAGATCGCGAACTATCACCCGTACCCGCCCACGCCGTGGAACGGCAGCGTCCGGGACGTCTACGGCACGCCGGGACCGTACGAGGACGCGGTGCAGAACACGCCGATCTTCGAGGAGAACCCGCCCGAGAACTTCAAGGGCATCGACGTGATGCGGGCCGTCCGCAGCTTCGACCCATGCCTGCCGTGCGGCGTGCACATGTACCTCGGCAAGGGCAAGGTGCTCGAGCAGGTGCACTCACCCACGATGCTCCCGTACAACCGGTAGGCGGCCGTCGTGGCGGTGGACCCGCGCGAGATGGAGGATCGGATCGAAACGCTGCTCGACCGGTTGGCGGCACGCGGTGACGGCGCGCGCGACGAAGCCGAGGAGCTCGTCGCAGTGCTCGTCGAGCTCTACGGTGCCGGCCTCACCCGTGTCGTGGAGCTGCTGGGCGACGACGCCGTCCGCCTGACGAGCGACGAGCTCGTCTCCGCGTTGCTCCTGCTGCACGGCATCCACCCCGTCGACGCGCACACGCGGATCCGCGAGACCGTGCACCGGCTTCGTTCTGGTGCCGGCGTCGACGTCGAGTTCGTCGGGATCGACGGGGAAGGCATCGCGCGGTTCCGGACCGACGGACGCGGAAACGGTTGCGGCGCGTCGAACGGTGCGATCGCCGCGCTGCTCGAGACCGCGGTGCTCGAGGCCGCGCCGGAGGTGATCCGCGTCGAGGTGGAGACCGCTCCCGTCGCGGTGCCGGTCACCTTCGGCCCGACGCGCACCTCCGGAGCGTCGGCATGACCACCCCCCACCCCTTCGGCAGTTGGGACACTTTCCCGTCAATATCACGGACAACCGTCCCAACTGAGCGGCGGATGGGACGCCCATGACCGGGGTGCTGCGGCGGTTCGCGCAACCGGTGCGCACCACCCGCGAGCGCGAGGAGCGCTGCGAGCTGTGCGGCGAGCGGATCGCGCACGAGCATGGCCACGTCGTCGAGACCGACACCCGCCGGTTGCTCTGCACGTGTACCGCATGCCGGCTGCTCTTCACACGGTCGGGAGCCGGAGGCGGCCGGTACCGCGCGGTGCCCGACCGATACCGGTATCAGGCGTCGTCGCCGATCGGGCCGGCCCAGTGGGACGCCGCACAGATCCCCGTCTCGACCGCGTTCTTCTTCCGCAACTCGGTCCTCGACCGCATCGTCGCGTTCTATCCGAGCCCGGCCGGTGCGACGGAGTGCACACTCGGACCCGAGACGTGCGACGAGATCGCGGGCGCCGACCCGCTCTTCACCGACCTCGTGTCCGATGTCGAGGCGGTGCTCGTGACCCGCGAGGGAAGCGGCTTCGCGTCGTATCTCGTGCCGATCGACGCGTGCTACGAGCTGGTCGGGCTCATGCGCGCGCGCTGGAAGGGGTTCGACGGCGGCTCCGAGCTTCGCGGCGAGATGGGGCGGTTCTTCGCGGCATTGCGCGAACGGAGCGGGGCATGACCGTGGTGCCGCTCGAGCTGTCGTTCGAGTGCGTCGACGTACGCAGCGACCGGTACGCCGCCGCACCGACCCTCTCCTTCGGTCTGCGGATCAACGAGAGCACGGGTGAGCGGATCCACGCGATGGCGCTGCGCTGCCAGATCCGCATCGAACCGGGCCGGCGCCGGTACACCGCGGCCGAGCAGACCGCGTTGTACGACCTGTTCGGTGTACCGGAGCACTGGGGCGACACGGTGCACCCGATGCAGTTCGCATCCGTGTCGCACACCGTGCCCGGATTCACGCACCACGTCGAGACCACGCTGAGCGTGCCGTGCAGCTACGACCTCGAGGTCGCGTGGGGTAAGTACTTCGCCTCGCTGGAAGGCGGCGAGATCCCACTGGTGCTCCTCTTCTCCGGAACGGTCTTCGCGCAGGGCGACAGCGGTTTCAGCGCGCACCAGATCCCGTGGCACCACGAGACGCGGGTCCGGCTCCCCGTGGCGGTGTGGCGCGAGATGATCGACTCGTTCTTCCCGAACCAGGGCTGGCTCCTGATGCGGCGCGAAACCATCGACGCGCTCCGCCGCTACCGGGGCCGCGAAGCGATGGCCACGTGGGACGACGCGGTCGAGCGGCTCCTCAAGGAAGCCGGGGAGGAGACCCGGTGAGGTTCGACGCGGCGACGAAGGTCGCGGACGCGGTGCTCTTCGAGGGGTACCTGCTCTATCCGTACCGCAGCACCGCGCAGAAGAACCAGGTGCGCTGGCAGTTCGGTGTGCTCGCACCGTCGGGCTACGCGGAGGCCGCCGGAGAGACGACCTTCTCGTACACCGAGCTGCTGCTGGAAGCAGCCGAAGACGCGACGCTGAACGTCCGTGTGCGCTTCCTGCAGGTGCAGGCGCGCCGCGTCGAACAGCTCGTCGAGTCAGGGTTCACAGCCGTCGACTCGCTCGTCGTCGACGGCCACCAGTACGTCACGTGGGACGAAGGCGTCGCACGTGAGGTGGACGTGTCGTTCGAGCTCGCGGCGCTCTTCGACCAGGAACGGGAAACACCCTTCGAGATCGCCGCGGGCCGCGACGAGGAGCCGGTGACCGACGGAACCGGACACGAGGTGGGCCGTATCGTGCGCGAGCAGCTGCCCGTCAGGGGTGTCGTACGCGCTCGTGCCGAGCGGACTCCGGGCCCGTTCGGTGCCGTCCGACTCGGGATCCGGGTGGTGAACGCGACGCGGGTTGAACCTTCCATCGGTCGCGACACCGCTTTACGACGCGCGCTCGTCTCCACCCACGTGTTGCTCGCGCTGGACGGTGGGCGCTTCATCTCGCTCCTCGACCCACCGGAGTGGGCTCGTGACGAGGCGCAGGCGTGCGCCAACCTCCACACGTATCCCGTGCTGGTCGACGACGGCGAAGGCGGCGAGGTCGTGCTGTCGTCTCCGATCATCCTCTACGACCGGCCCGAGATCGCGCCGGAGAGTGCCGGCGAGCTCTTCGACGGCACCGAGATCGACGAGATCCTGACGTTGCGCACGATGGCGCTGACCGACGACGAGAAGGAAGCGGCCCGCGCGACCGATCCACGCGCGGCCGCGGTCGTCGACCGGGTCGATGCGATGCCGCCCGAGTGGCTCGAACGGCTCCACGGCGCCATCCGCTCGGTCACGCCCACCTCGACCAGCGCGCCGCCGCAGCCTTCGGACGCATCGGTTCCGTGGTGGGATCCCGGGAGCGACACGACCGTTTCGCCCGAGACGGACTCCGTGGTCGTCGGTTCGGTCGTGCTCGCCCGCGGATCACGGGTCCGGCTGCACCCGGGATCGCAACGCGCCGACGCGCAGGACATGTTCCTCCAGGGGCGCGTCGCGACGGTCGAAGCGGTGCTGGCCGACGTCGACGACCGGCACTACCTCGCGGTCACGGTCGACGACGACCCCGCGTCCGAGATCCTGCAGTGGCACGGCCGGTTCCTCTACTTCTCACCCGACGAGGTGCAACCGCTGTGAGACTCCTGGTCGCGGGCGTCGGCAACATCTTCCTCGGCGACGACGGGTTCGGCGTCGAGGTCGTCGGACGACTCGCACGCGAGCAGCTCCCCGAAGGTGTCGAGGTTCTCGACGTCGGGACGGGCAGCATCCACCTTGCGTACCAGCTCCTCGACGGCTACGACGCGTTGATCGTGGTCGACGCGCTGCCCCGCGGCGTCGAACCCGGAACCGTCTGCGTGTTCCAACCCGACTTCGCGGAGCTCGACGCGGCCGCGGAGCAGAACCCCCCGATGTGCGACGGCCATTCGCTCGAACCGGTGTCGGTGCTCACGCTCCTCACCGCGCTCGAGGCGCGCCCACCGGTCACGCTCGTCGTGGGATGCGAGCCGGCCGACGTGGGCGAGGGCATCGGTCTCAGCGCGGCCGTGGAACGGGCCGTCGACGAAGCGGTGGCGGTCGTACGCGACCTCCTCGAGGCCGAGACGAGACAGCTGGTCCGACACAAGGACGGTGAGTGATGCGGATGGGAAAGCTCATGATGCTCGCACTGCTGGGGTTGGCGGCCTACGTCGCGTACCGGCAGCGGTCCGACCTCGAGCGTTACCTCAAGATCCGGGCGATGTAGCCGCGAGAGGAGGCCCCGTGTGTCTCGGAATACCCGGTGAGATCGTCGAGCTGCGCGACGAGGAGCCCGATCTGGCAACCGTTGCGGTCAGCGGCGTGCGGCGGACGATCAACATCGGCTTGCTGGAGGGAGAGTCGCTCGTTCCCGGCGACTGGGTGTTGATCCACGTCGGCTTCGCACTCTCGAAGATCGACGAACGTGAGGCCGCGGACGCGTTGGAGTTCCTCGAGAGCATCGGGCAGGCATATGCCGACGAGCTCGACGCGCTGCGGGCGAGCGCGCCGGAATAGCGATCGAAGGAGGTGTCGTGCGCTACGTCGACGAGTACCGCGACGCCGGAAAGGCTCAGGCGCTCGCAGCCCAGATCGCTTCACGTTGTGAACCGGGACGCGAGTACAAGTTCATGGAGGTGTGCGGGGGCCATACGCACACGATCTACAAGCACGGAATCGAGGACTACCTCCCGGAGACCGTGACACTGGTACACGGTCCGGGCTGCCCGGTCTGCGTCATCCCGATGGGGCGCATCGACGATGCGATGGCGATCGCGGAGCAACCGGACGTGGTCCTGACGACCTTCGGCGACATGATGCGCGTGCCCGGCGGAAAGGGCTCGTTCCTCGACGCACGCGCGCGTGGAGCCGACGTCCGGATGGTGTACTCACCGCTCGACGCGCTCCGCATCGCACGCGAGAACCCCGATCGCCGGGTCGTCTTCCTCGCGATCGGGTTCGAGACCACCGCGCCGTCGACCGCGATGACCGTGTTGCGGGCCGCGAACGAGGACGTCACCAACTTCTCCGTGTTCTGCAATCACGTCACGATCGTGCCCGCGATCAAGGCCATCCTCGACTCCCCCGACCTTCGTCTCGACGGGTTCCTCGGCCCCGGTCACGTCTCCACCGTGATCGGATGCCGCCCATACGAGTTCGTGGTGCGCCAGTACGGACGTCCGCTCGTGACCGCGGGTTTCGAGCCGTTGGACATCCTGCAGGCGATCGCGATGTTGCTCGACCAGTTGCACGACGGCCGCGTGGAGGTGGAGAACCAGTACCGGCGGGTCGTGCCATGGAACGGAAACCCCAAGGCGCTGCGCGTCATCTCCGAGGTCATGGAGCTTCGGCCCTACTTCGAATGGCGCGGCCTCGGGTTCATCTCCCATTCGGCGCTCCAGATGCGTGACGCGTACGCGCGCTTCGACGCGGAGCGCATTTTCGACATACCGGGCAACCGGGTCGCCGATCCCAAAGCGTGCCAGTGTGGCGAGGTGCTGAAGGGCGCGATCAAACCATGGGAGTGCAAGGTCTTCGGCACGGCATGCACACCGGAGACTCCGATCGGCACGTGCATGGTCTCGTCGGAGGGCGCGTGCGCGGCGTTCTACAACTTCGGCCGCTTCACCCGCACCCGCGTGCGCGCCACGGTCAGATGAGTCCGGGAGCCATGAACATCGACGCGAGGCAGCAACAGGTTCTGGAGCGCATCGAGCGTGCTCGACGGCGGGTTCCCGCGATCCGTGAGGAGCGCATCAGCATGGCCCACGGCGCGGGCGGGAAGGCCAGCCGCACGCTCGTGGAGGCGCTGTTCCTCCCCGCGTTCCGCAATCCGTTGCTCGAACCGCTCGAGGACCAGGCCGTGTTCTCCGTCGACGGCCGGCGGCTCGCGTTCACCACCGACTCGTTCGTCGTGTCGCCACTCTTCTTTCCCGGCGGCGACATCGGCGACCTCGCGGTCAACGGAACGGTGAACGACCTCGCGATGTCGGGCGCGCGGCCGCTGCATCTCTCGGCGGCATTCGTCCTCGAAGAGGGCTTTCCCGTCGCCGATCTGCGCCGCATCGCGTCGTCGATGGCGACCGCCGCCGCCCGGGCGGGTGTGCAGATCGTCACGGGCGACACCAAGGTGGTCGAACGGGGCAAGGCCGACGGCTGCTACATCACCACCGCGGGGGTCGGCGTCCTCGAACGGCCCGTCACGCTCGCGGCGGCGAACGCACGTCCCGGAGACGCCGTCATCGTGTCGGGACCGATCGGCGACCACGGCGTCACCATCATGCTCGCCCGCGGGCAGCTCGCACTGGAGTCCGACCTGCGCTCCGATACCGCGCCGCTCGCCGCGATCGCCGCGCAGCTGCTTGACGCAGCGCCCGGCGTCCGCTGCCTGCGCGACGCGACACGGGGCGGCGTCGCGACCATCGCGAACGAGGTGGCGGCCGCGGCAGGCGTCGCGGTGGTGCTCGACGAGGCCGCGGTGCCGGTGCGGCCCGAGGTGCGGGGAGCGTGCGAACTGCTGGGCATCGACCCGCTGTACGTCGCGTGCGAGGGCCGCCTCGTCACGGTCGTCGACGGCAACGAGGCGGACGCGGCGCTCGACGCGCTGCGCTCGCATCCGCTCGGCTGTGACGCGGCGCGAGTCGGAACCGTGCGCGACGACCCGCCCGGCCTCGTGCTGCTGCGCACGGAGTTCGGCGGCACGCGCATCGTCGACCTGCTCATCGGTGATCCGCTCCCCCGCATCTGCTGACCGGTTCGGCAGGTGAGCGGATCGGGTACCAACGGCTGAGATCGAACGAAGGGGTCCGACATGGCTCGAGACCAAGGAGACACAGGCGGGACGTCGTTCGGCGGGAACGGTGAGGCCCAGGAACCGATCGGCGCATTCGGCGGGGAGAGCGCCCACGGCACCGGTCCCGACGTCGGGCGGGCGAGCCCGACGGCCCGCCAGGCGGGTGACCGCGCGTTCGAGGGGCGCCCGACGCAATCGTCGTCACGGGGCCGGCCGGTCGTGAAGCCGGACCCGGCGACCCAGTTCGTCGGGCAGAGCATCAACCAGCAGGGCAACATGCTCGCCTTCAAGCGGAAGGAACCAGGTCGTATCTGGCGCCGGGTCCAGGGCGCGGACCGGCCGGCCGGCTTGTCGAACGCGCGTTACTCCACGGGCGTGCTCCCGGAGGATCCGATCAACGACGCCCCGTACTGGCCCCGGCCGTGACGGCACGGGCCGCGACCGCCACCTGACCGAGACTGATGCCGCCGTCGTTCGGCGGCACGCGTGAGTGCACGAGCACGCGGAACCCGTCGCGCTCCAGGAGATCCACCGTTCGCTCGAGCAGCAGCAGGTTCTGGAACACGCCTCCGGACAGCGCGACACGGTCGATCGACGTGCGATCGCGCGCCGCGACCGCAGCGTCGGCCACGAACGCGGCCACACCGTTGTGGAACCGTGCTGCGATCGCGGCGAGCTCGGCACCGGCGAGGAGGTCCTCGACCGCGGCGCGCACGAGAGCTTCGGAGTGGATCACCAGCTCACCGTCGTCGCTGATCGGTGTGTCGTAGGCGCCGCGTTCGTCGGGATCCGCGCGCTGCTCGAGCTCGATCGCGGCCTGGCCCTCGTAGGTCACGCGGTCACGTACGCCGAGCAGCGCGGCGACCGCGTCGAACAGACGCCCGGCGCTCGACGTGAGCGGCGAGTTGATCCGTGCCGACGCGATCGCGAGCACGTCGGCCCACTGGCGCCCGTTGCGCGTCATCACGTCCAGCACGGGCGGCACGGAGTCTCCGTACGCCACGTCGAGATACGCCGCCGCCATGCGCCACGGCTCGCGGATCGCGGCCGCGCCGCCGGGCATCGGCACGGTCGCGAGATGACCCAGCCGCTCGGAGGTGTGAAGGTCGGCGACGAGGATCTCGCCGCCCCAGATGGTGCCGTCGGTCCCGTAGCCCAGACCGTCGAACGCGATGCCGATCACCGCGTCGTCGGTGCCATTGTCGGCGAGGCACGACGCGATGTGTGCGTGGTGGTGTTGCACGCCCACGAGGTCGACGCCCTCGACTGAGAGCGCGTACTTCGTCGACAGGTATTCGGGGTGCAGGTCGTGGGCGACGATCTCCGGCGTCACGTCGAAGAGACGGCAGAAGTGTTCGATGCCCTCGGTGTACGACCGGAGCGTGTCGAAGTTCTCGAGGTCACCGATGTGGTGTGAGACGAACGCGTGCGCTTCCTTCGCGACGCAGAACGTGTTCTTCAACTCGGCGCCGCACCCGAGCACCGGGCGCGGCGCCGGGTGGGTCAGCGTCACGGGTTCGGGTGCGTAGCCACGGGAGCGTCGCACCACCATCTCGCGACCGCGGAACACGCGCGTGACCGAGTCGTCGGCCCGGGTGTGAATGGGCCGATCGTGCGTGAGAAAGGCGTCGGCGATCGGGTTCAGGCGCTCCAACGCCAGGTCGTCGTCGGTGACGATGGGCTCGTCGGAGACGTTGCCGCTCGTGAGGACGATGGGGGCGCCGACCTCCGCGAGCAGCAGGTGATGCAGCGGCGTGTACGGCAGTATCACGCCGAGCGCGCGGTTCCGCGGCGCGACCGCCCCGGCGACCGTTGCATCGGGACGCCTTCGAAGGAGCACGATCGGACGTCGCGGGCTCGTGAGCACGGCGGCCTCGGCGTCGTCGACGGTGCACAGCAGACGCGCGTCGTCGAGGTTCGCGGCCATCACAGCGAACGGCTTCTCTTCCCGGTGCTTCCGCGCCCGCAGCGCGCGCACGGCGTCGTCCGACGATGCGAGCGCCGCAAGGTGGTATCCGCCGAGGCCCTTCACGGCGAGCACCGCGTCCTCGTGCAGCAGCCGGCCCGCGCCCGCAACCGGTTCGCCCGCGCCGGGCATCGGGGCGCCCGTTCGGTCGACGAGAAGCATGCGCGGCCCGCACGCGGCGCAACAGACAGGCTCCGCGTGGAACCGCCGGTTCGCGGGATTCCGGTACTCGACCGAGCAGGCCGCGCACAGAGCGAACCCGGCCATGGTGGTATTGGCCCGGTCGTAGGGAACGTCGACGACGATGGTGAACCGCGGGCCGCAGTTGGTGCAGTTGACGAACGGGTACGCGAACCGTCGATCGGCAGGGTCTGTCAGTTCGCGCAAGCACTCCTGACAGGTCGCGACGTCCGGCGACACGAGCGCGCGGCGCTGACCGCTGCGATCGCTCTCGTCGATGACGAAGCTCGACGCACCGACCGGCTCGACGTGCTCGCTCGCGACCCGCTCGATCACGGCCATCGGCGGGCCGCCGTCCTCGATGGACGAGACGAACCGGGAGATCGCGCCGGCATCGCCCTCGACCTCCACGACGACGCCTTTCACGTCGTTGCGTACCCATCCCGCGAGGCCCAGATCCGTCGCGAGACCATGGACGAACGGCCGGAAGCCGACCCCTTGCACGATGCCCTCGATGCGCACGCGAACCCTGACACGCGGGTCGGCGCGCGTCATCGGCCGCCGGCGGCCGGCGAGCCGCCTCGGCGATCGGTCGCCGTGTGGCCCAGAACCACCGCGCCCCCCCCGCCTTCCCTCAGGTGTCGTTTGGTACCGCGCCGGTACCAAAACGACGCCAGGTTGCTGTGCGCCGTGCCCGGTCGGTCCGAACCGGGCCCCGGTTGTGTTCTACCCGGTTCTACCTGTCGGAGCCGGCCTGTACGACCCGGCGGGAACGTGCGGCCCTGATCCGCTCGCATTCGGTGCAGCGATCCCCCGTATCACGGCAGCGGAGCTTGCGGGCGTGCTCGCGATCCAGGCCCGGACAGTCACCCGCAAGACTGCAACGCACCGGGACGTCGTCGAGGTGACGGACGAGCGTGCCGGAGCACCGCAGACTCAAGCGCAGCGACACGTCGTTCGTCACGGTCATGCGCGCGTGCGCCCGGCGCTGTCGCAGACGCTGCCAACACTGCTCGACGTCACGATCGAGCGTCGCGAGGCGTTTGCGACCGCGATCGTCGAGATTGCCCGACAGCGAGACCGCCCACAGCTGCTCCCGTTCGGTCCGCAACTCCGAAAGCAATTCGAAGAGATCGCCTTCGCGATCGTTCACGACAGTGCCTTCCTCACCGGCGCGTCTCGAGATCATGCGGCGTCTCCCTGAATCGTCTGCCCTGGGATCGCCGCAGTATGGGAACCGCCGGCGACACCGGCATCCCGTGCACGCGTAGTTCGCTCTTCGGCTCCGGCCCCGGAGAACTACGTGATCGCGTGGTGAGTTGGAGCGCCCCGATGGCGAGGCTTTTCATAGGAGGCACCGCGTGTGGACGGGCTCGTGGCTTTTCGCGCGCGCTCGCGAGGGAGGACAGACGATGGCCAAGGCAGTCGGCATCGACCTGGGCACGACGAACTCGGTGATCGCGACCGTCGAGTCGGGACAGCCGGTCGTCATCCCGAACGCGGAGGGTTCGCGGACGACACCGTCGGTCGTCGCGTTCCTCGAGAACGGTGAACGGCTCGTCGGTCAACTCGCCAAGCGGCAGGCCGTCCTCAACCCGAAGGGCACCATCTACTCGGCGAAACGCTTCATCGGCCGCCGCTACGCGGAGGTCAAGAACGAGGCCGAGACGGTGACGTTCGACGTCGTGGAAGGGCCCGACGGGACGGTCCGCTTCAAGGTGCGCGACAAGCTCGTCTCGCCGGAAGAGGTCTCGGCGATGATCCTGCGCAAGCTCGCCGACGACGCGGGCAAGTTCCTCGGCGAGCGCGTCACCGAGGCGGTCATCACCGTGCCCGCGTACTTCAACGACGCACAACGACAGGCGACACGCGACGCAGGCCGCATCGCCGGTCTCGAGGTGTTGCGCATCATCAACGAGCCGACCGCCGCCGCACTCGCCTACGGACTCGACAAGAAGCAGAGCGAGACGGTGCTCGTCTTCGACCTCGGCGGCGGCACCTTCGACGTGAGCATTCTCGACGTCGGCGACGGCGTCGTAGAGGTTCGCGCCACGTCGGGCGACACCCACCTCGGTGGCGACGACTTCGACCGCCGCCTCGTCGACTACATGGCCGAGGAGTTCAAGCGCGAGAACGGCATCGACCTGCGTCAGGACCCGCAGGCGCTGCAGCGGCTCGTCGAGGCGGCCGAGAAGGCGAAGATCGAGCTCTCGGCGGTCACCCAGACCCAGGTGAACCTGCCGTTCATCACCGCGGACGCGAACGGGCCCAAGCACCTCGTGATGACGGTCACGCGTGCGACGTTCGAACAGCTCACCTCCGACCTGCTCGAGCGCTGTCTCGGCCCGGTCCAGCAGGCGATGGCCGACGCGAAGGTGACGGCCGACGACATCGACGAGGTCATCCTCGTGGGCGGCTCCACCCGCATGCCCGCGGTGCAGAACCTCGTGCGCCGGCTCACCGGTGGCAAGGACCCGAACATGACCGTGAACCCCGACGAGGTCGTCGCGGTCGGTGCGGCCATCCAGGCCGGTGTGCTCAAGGGCGAGGTCCAGGACGTCCTGCTGCTCGACGTGACACCGCTGTCGCTCGGCCTCGAGACCCTCGGTGGCGTGAACACGAGGGTCATCGAGCGCAACACCACCATCCCGGCACGGAGAACGGAGACGTTCAGCACCGCAGAGGACAACCAGTCCGCCGTCGACATCGTCGTCCTGCAGGGTGAACGCGAGCGCGCGGCCGACAACCGCGCGCTGGGTCGCTTTCGGCTCGAGGGAATACGGCCCGCGCGCCGTGGTGAGCCGCAGATCGACGTGACCTTCGACATCGACGCGAACGGCATCGTGAACGTCTCCGCGCGTGACAAGGACACCGGAGCGGAGCAGCGCATCACGATCAGCGAGAGCTCGAACCTCGACCAGGCCGAGGTCGAGCGGATGATCCAGGATGCGGAGCGCAACCGCGCCGAGGACCAGCGACTGCGCCAGGAGGTCGATGCCCGCAACGAGCTCGACAGCGTCGCGTATCAGGTGGAGCGGCGACTCGGCGAGCTCGGAGACGCCGTCCCGTCGCACGAACGTTCGCGCGCCGAGATGCTCATCGCGGACGCGCGCCAGGCCGTACGCGACCAGGCCCCACTCGATCGCGTGCGCGAGCTGACGGGCGAGCTGCAGCAGGTCTTCCACTCACTCCAAGCGGCCGCAGGTGCAAGCGCCGGAGCGGGCGCAGGTCCGGCACCCGGCCAGCCCGGCGACGGCGGAGGAGGCCAGCCGGGGTCCGGCGACGACGACGTCATCGACGCCGACTTCACCGTTGGGTGACACGCGACCGCGACACGGGAACGGATCGACATGAGTGACAGCACCGTGAACCAGGGCGAGCGTTCGGGACCGACCGTCGCCGACGCCGCGGACCGGGACCTCCCTGAGCCGGCGGAGTCGGCGGACGCCACTCGGAGCGGGCCTCCGGCGGATCAGGTGGTCGCACGACTCGAGGACCAACTGACCCGCGCGCTCGCCGACCTCGACAACCTCCGGAAGCGGTACGCGCGTGAGCTCGCGCGCGAGCGCGCGGACGAGCGCGGTCGCACCGCGAGTGAGTGGCTGCCCGTCGTCGACAACCTGGAGCGCGCGCTGCAGCACGCCGAGGATTTGGAGGGCCCGCTCGTCCAGGGCCTCCGCGCGGTCCTCGACCAGGCGATCGCCGTGCTCGCGCGCCTCGGCTTCCCGCGCTTCGACGATGTGGGCCGGCCGTTCGATCCCGCACGTGACGAAGCGGTGAGCACCGTCGAGGCGGACGCGCCCGACCGCACCGTCGTGGCCGCCGTGCGCCCCGGCTACGGCACCGACGAGACCATCCTTCGCCCGGCCGGGGTGGTGGTGTCGAGGTCGCCGGAGTAATGGCGGACCGGCGCGACTACTACGACGTCCTCGGAGTCGCGCGCAACGCCTCGCAGGAAG
>CAZJSY010000001.1:0-169203 GCA_964548555.1 uncultured Burkholderiales bacterium | reverse complement strand
CGTGTCCGGCACCGATCTCCTCGCGGTCATGCTCGACTCGGAACCCGAGCCGGCGCGGGCGACCCCTGCCGAGTGGGTCCCGGAGTCGCAGCCGAGCGACGTGCGTCTCGTCGTCGATTCGTTGATCGACCTCGTCGCGCGGCCCTACGAGCAGTTCCGGGCCGTGCGCTCCGCGACGCGAGCGCCGCGGGCGGCGCTGCGTCAGCTCGGCGACATCGCGCACGGGCTCCGAGCGTGGACCGGTGTGGTCCGACCCGTTCCCCATTCGACACTCATCGGTCCGATCGGGCCACACCGGCGCTGGGACTGGGCGCGCACGACGCTGGCCGACGTGAAGACGATCCGCAACGCGTTCGGCGGCACCGTCAACGACGTCGTGTTGAGCGTTCTCACGCGCGGCTACCGCGACCTCCTGATCGAGCGCGGGGAAGAAGTGGAGAACCGCGTGGTGCGTACGCTCGTCCCGGTCTCCGTGCGGTCCGAGAGCGAGCGCGGCACCTACAACAACCGTGTCTCGGGAATGATCGCCGAGCTCCCGGTCGGCATCGCAGATCCGCGGGAACGGCTCGACGCGATCCGCCGGCAGATGGCGGGACTGAAGGAGTCGAGACAGGCGGTCGCGGGCGAGGTGCTGACCTCGCTTTCGGGCTTCGCGCCGTCACTGCTCCTGGCGCTCGGGACTCGGGTCGCGATGCGGATCCCGCAGCGGAACATCAACACGGTCACGACGAACGTGCCCGGACCGCACTGGCAGCTGTACGCGTGCGGACGCCCCATGTTGGAGGCATTCCCATTCGTCCCGCTCGGCCCGAAGATGACCGTGACCGTGGCGATCTTCTCGTATCACGGGATGCTGAACTACGGCGTGACCGGCGACTACGACGCCTCGCCCGACATCTCGGTGCTCTGTCGCGGGATCGAATCGGGAATGACGGAGTTGCTCAAGCTGGCTGACGCGCCCTGAGCAGCTCGACGCGTCCGCGCACGTCGCTCCCGCCGAGCCGTCGCAGCGCGGACTCGCGCGCCTGAGCGACCACGCGGGGTACGCGCGTCGCGTCCATCGCGTTGAACCCCATCACCGAGAGGTCCGGCGCCGTCGGCTGGAAGGTCAGAACCTCCGTACCGCGGCGGCGGATCGCGGCCGCCTCGCGAGCGAGATAGAAGCGGGCGAGGCGCCGCGCGGCCAGATCGGCCCGAAGCGGCCGTCCGACGACGGACATGGGCGAGCTGATGATCACGAGATCCAACTGCAACGCCGCGACGACATCGGCATTGGTCGGCGAATGCGCTCCGCCGTCCACGAATCGCGCCTCGTCGATCGAAACGGGGGCGAAGAAGCCGGGGATCGCGCACGAGGCCGCAACCGCGGTCGCGACGTCGGCGGTCGTGTGGTCGTCGCGACCGAACACGGTGCGCCGCCCGGTGTCGAGCCTGACGGCGGTGATCCAGAGACCATCCGGCCACCGGGCCGGCAGTACCGCCCGGAGGCCGGCGACGACGCTTTCGGTCGGGATCGTGCCGGGTGGCATCGCGGCCGCGGCCACCAGGCCGGGGCGCGCCTGCCACGGCTGCAGGCCGAGCCGCAGCAGCGCAGCCGGCGACGCCATGTTCGGCCATCCGGCACGGCCCGTACGCGAGTCGCGCGCTGCGCGGGGCGGCAGCGGCGCTCGCGACGAATCCCGCTCGGCCCGTGCGGCGAACTCGGCACCCTCGGCTGACATCTCGGCACCCGTCGCGTGTGCGGCGAGATCTACGGGAGACAAGCCTGCGCGCAGGAGCGATCCGACGACCGAGCCCGCCGACGTGCCGACCACGACTCGCGCGTCACGGGCGTCGTATCCGGTCGCGTCGGCCAGCGCGGACAGCACACCCGCGTGGAACGCATGGCCGACCATGCCGCCGGCGCCGAGTACGAGACCGATTCCAGCCACCGCACCTTGGTAGCACTACCGGACACAGGGGCGATACGCGCACGCGCAAATGTAAGGTGACCTGTGGCTGACACCCCCGGGGGCGAGAGCTTCAGCACGCTTCTCGCCGACGCAGTTCACCTGGCCGCACGCCGGCGCGATCCCGACGTCGTCGGGGAGTTGCTCGAGCTCGCCATGCGTCCGTTCCCGGCGCTCGGCGGCATCGTGGTGCTGCTCGACGACCGAGGTGACCTGCGGCTCGTCGCCCGGAGCCGGATGTCACCCGACGTGCTCGAGCGCTTCCTCGACCTGGGCATCGCCTCCGCCGTGCCCGTGACCGACGCCGTGCGCTTCGGTGATGCCGTGTGGCTCGAGACGGGCGAGGAGCGCGACCGACGCTACCCGGTCATGCGGGACGGCAACGCCGCGTCGGTGGCATCGGCATCACTCCCGATCGTCGTCACCGACAGGGTGATCGGCGCGTTGGCCATCGGGATCGGCAACGCACACCGGTTCACGTCCGCCGAGCGCACCCATCTCGAGGCGTTCGCCGACCTCTGCGGTATGGCGCTCGAGCGCGCCCGTTCGGAAGAAGCGGCGCGGCATGCAGAGGAGAGGAACCGCTGGGCGGTGAGCACCCTCTCGGACCAGTTTCGACTCGTGGGCGTCGAGCGGGACCGCGCCGCCGACGACGCTCGCCGGCGACAACTCGGGTCGATCCTCGATGCGGTGGCGGAAGGCATCGCGATCGTGCCCCTGACGAACGAGTCGGCCGCTGACCCTCGACACTTCGTCATCGAGTACGCGAACCCGGCTGCGGGTGCGGCGCTCGGGACCGACCGAACCGCGATCATGGGTACCAGGCTGAGCGACCTCCCCGCCGGAAGGGCGCTGCTCGATGCGGCGTCCGCCGTCTTCGACGGTCAGCTCGCCAGTCAGCTGATCGTCATCCCTGCGACAGCAGGGCGCCTCGAGTGCACGATCACGCGATACGAGAGTGGGGTCGTTCTGTTGTTGCGGACGATCGTCTGACGCGGGTCCGACCGGTCAGCTGCCGACCGGTCAGCTGGTTCGGGCGCCCCGATCGTCGTGGCCCGATCGTTGCGCGCTGAGGAACCGGCGGTTGTCCGCGACCTCGGACGGCGTCAACGCGCGACGACCCACGGTCCGGGCCCTGCCGGCCCGGCGGCGACGGGTTGAGCGGTTGGCCTTGCCGAACATCATCAGGTGCGCTCCCACTTCCATGTTGGGACCTCAACGTTGGCCGCGCAACTGGTGTGTCGTCACATCGCGGCAGGCCCGGTGGGCGGATCTTTGCCGAGAATTTCCATGTGGTCAGCGCGCCGTGTCGTCGCGCACCGGACTCTGGCGGCCGCCGACCGGCATGCCCTCGAGGTGCGCCGGGCGGAGGAACTCGCCGACAAGGCTGCGATCCCACCAGGCACCGGTCCGGCGGTGCTCCTCGGGGGTCGTGAAGCGGTACGTGTAGAACCGGGCGCGGACGAAGACCGGGGCTTCGTCGGGGAACGGGTTGCGGCGCAGGAGCTTGAGCGTGGCGCGGTCGTTCTCCAGCAGCTTCGTCACGAATCCGCCGAACCACTCTTGCGCGTAGGCGGGTGAGATGCCCGCGAACCACATGAGCCAGTCGAGCCTCAGGTGGTACGGCGCAACTTGTGGCGGCCTTCGGCGGACGTCACCGGGTTTGCCCTTGAACTCGTACTCACGCCACTCGGTCGACTCGCTGATCGCGGTGTCGGTGGTCCCTTCGACGACGACCTCGCGCCGCACCCGCGTGATGCCCCCGAAGGCGCCATAAGTGTTCACCAGGTGAAGCTGGTCGAAGCTGGCGTTCATCAGCTGCCGGCGCGACACCAGGTTGCGGGCCGGCCGGAAGCTCAGAACCACGATCAGCACGGTGACCGCGATGACGAGTCCTTCGTACCAGCCGGGCGACGACAACGACGATGCGCGGCTGAACGGCAGCGCGTGATGCAAGAGCGAATCGCCGAGGGCAGGGATCGCGATCGTGATGGTGAGCACGTTGAGCCATGCGAAGTTGCCGCTCAGCAGGAGCCACGACTGCGTCACGATCATGACCAGCGCAGCGATACCGGCCACGGGCTGTGGCGTGAAGAGAGCGAACGGAACGACGAGTTGGGTGAAGTGGTTCGCGAGCACCTCCACCTTGTGCAGTCCCGGCGGAAGGTGATGGAAGTACCAGCTCAGGGGGTTGGGCATCGGCTGGGTCTCGTGGTGGTAATACAGGCATGTCAGGTCGCGCCAGCACGGATCGCCCCGAAGCTTGATGAGCCCGGCGCCGAACTCCACCCTGAACAGCAGCCAACGCAGCAGCCACAACACGAGGGTGGGCGGGACAACGTTTCGCGGCCCGAGGAACACGGCGAGGAACCCTGTCTCCAACAGAAGGGTCTCCCAACCGAACGAGTACCAGGTCTGGCCGACGTTGACGATCGAGAGGTACAGCGCCCAGAGCAGTGCCCACGACGACATCGAGAGCCACATCGGGCCGCGATCGGTGAGGCCCGCGACGGCCGCGATGGAGAGCGCGATTCCGAGCCATGCCGTCGCCTCGAAGAAGCGGTCCGAGTAGTGGAGATGGAACAGGCTCGGTGACCGCCGGAACGGCACCCGGCGTGTGAAACGTGGGATCGGGAGGATGCCGTGCTGCCCCACGAGGGGCCGGAACTGGTTCCTCGCCACGAGGAAGGCGATGAGGTACACGGTCGCGAGGGAGCGCTGGAACACGAACCGGCTCAGCCAGTAGTCGGGCGCGCGGAACCAGCTCACCTCTGGCCGCTCCTCGCGTCGAGTGTGGCGGTGTCGCGGCGACCGAACACGCGGTGCAGCGCGGTGCGGGCCGCCTGATACCCGCACATGCCGTGGACGCCGGGCCCGGGCGGCGTCGCGGACGAGCACAGGTACACGGCGGGATCGGGTGTCGCGTAGGGCGTGCGGGTGAAGATCGGACGGAACAGCGCCTGCGTGCCGCTGAAACGCCCGCCTGCGATGTCCCCTCCGACATTGTTCGGATTGCGCGCCTCGATCTCGTGCGGGCCGGAGACTGCGCGCGCGAGCACGACGTCGCGGAACCCGGGTGCGAAGCGCTCGAGCTGTTGCTCGATCGCGGCGGTGAGATCCCCCGAGAATGCGTACGGCGCGTGGCTGTAGACCCAGAGGACATGGGCACCGGCCGGCGCGCGCGTCGGGTCGAACAGGCTCGGCTGCGCCGTGATGAGGAAGGGTCTTTCCGGCGGTCGACCCTTGGCGACGGCGCGCAACGCCTCCCTGATCTCGTGTGCGGATGCACCGACGTGCACCGTGCCCGCGCTTCGGCATTCCTGCGCGGTCCACGGGACCGGCTCGCTGAGCGCGTAGTCGACCTTGAACACGGCCGGACCGTGCCGGTACCGGCGGAGACGAGCAACGTAGTGCCGCGGCAACCGATGCCCCGCGACCGCGATCAGGTCCTCCACCGAGAGGTCGAGCAGGTACGCGCGCGCCGGTGGGAGCTCGTCGACCGAACGCACCGGCTCTCCCGTGACGATCTCCCCGCCCAACGATCGGACGTACGCCGCCAGCGCATCCGGCAACGCCTGCGAGCCCCCGCGTGGAAACGGCCACCCCTCGGAGTGCGCCGCGAGCGCGAACAGCAATGCGACACCGCCGGTCGCAGGCGAAGTCGGCGGCGCGATCGCGTGCCCGGCGAGACCTGCGAACAGCGCCCGCGCGCGCTCGTCGCGAAAGGGCGCGGCCAACACGTCGACCGGCAACGCGGCCCGCACAGCGAAGCGCGCGAACGTCAGCGGGTTGTGCGGCCACCACAGCACGGGTTTGAGGACGTCGGCGGCGAGCGCGTCCCACTTCCCCAGGAACGGCGAGACCAGCCGGAGATAGGTGTCCCCGGCCGCGCCGAGAGACTCGGCTGTCTCGTCCGGCGACCGGTGCAGCACCGCAACGCGGCCGTTGCCGAGCGGATGAGCGAGCGGAATCTCCGGATGCACCCACTCGACGCCGTAGCGCTCCAAGTGGAGCGCGCGAAATACCGGGGAACCGGCGCCGAGAGGGTGCACCGCCGAGCAGGGGTCGTGCAGGAAGCCGGGCAGGGTCAGTGGCTCGGTGCGCGCGCCGCCGCCGATCGTCGGCGCCGCTTCGTAGACGCGTACGGAGACGCCGGCCGAGGCCAGCGTGGCTGCGGCAGCCAACCCGTTGGGGCCGGCGCCCACGACGACGGCGTCGATGCTCTCCATGTGCTCGGCGGCGCAGCGACTCGAACCTGGACGCGCCTACCCATTGCGGGCCGGTGCGCACCCACGCTCGACTCCGACGCTACGACGAACCGTCGGGAGCGGCGAGGGTCGGACCCAGTCCGTGGTAGCGGCTCCCCTGCCGTTGCCACTGCTCGTAGAGCTCGAAGAATGCTGCGCCGAACGGGTCCTCGCCGAGGAGCGGCATCGACGCACGCCTGATGGTGAAGTCGTCGGGGGCGAGCTCGCCCGCGCGCGCGAAGTGCCGCGCCGCGACGGCTTGATCGCCGGCGCGGCGGGCGTGGGCCGCGATGCGGAAGTGCAGCCGTGCCCGCACCTCGTCGTCGGAGAGGTTGCCGACGGCCCGGCGCGCGGTTTCAGGAGCGACCGGCACGACACCGTCGCGAACCCACCGTCTGATCTCCTCCTGATGCGGGGAGGCCTCGACGCCGGTGAAGTCCTTGAAGAGATCGGTGCCGTACGCGACCCCGTTCGGGCGCGCGATCGCGTCGTCCTCGTCGATCCAGACGACGGTAGGGACGTTGCTGATCGCGTAGAGCTCGGTGAGCACGTGCTGTGGATCGATCAGCACCGGGAAGGTGACCCCGCCGGTGAACGGACGCACGTCGTCGGGCGAGTCGTCGAGCGCGACGCCGATCACGGTGAAGCCACCGTCGCGCAGCTCATCATGCAGCGCCTGCCACCCGGGCAGGTCGTAACGGCAGCCTCACCAGCTCGCGAACGCGACGAGGAGCTTCTTGCGACCGTGCCACTCGGCCAGGGTGTGGGGCTGTCCGTCGAGATCGGCGAGTGTGAACGAAGGTGCACGAAGGCCGTGGAGTGCGCGGGTCCGCTCCTCGGACGGGAGGGCGATGGCGACGAGACCGGCGTCGACATCCGTGACCGACGGACGCCCGAGCGCGCCGGCCGCCGCGGTGAGATCGAGTCGGGACCCGACGAGCAACGTACGGGCGTCTCGCACAGGAACGCAGACGTCGTCCCGGCACAGTCCTTCGGGCTTCAGTTGCCACCCGAGCACCGAGGGCAGCAGGCGCGGCTCGATGAGCACGCGGTCGCCGGCGAAGACGGCCTCGACGTCGTGCACCTCGTCGCTCAGCACGGTGACGCGCTCCATGGGACAGACCTTTCGTCGAGGCACGATCGGACCTCATCGCGGTCGCTGTCAAGCGCGTCACCCAAGACCGCATGCCCCGACACTTTGTACTGCCGGACGTGCCGGCATGGCCCCGGGAGGTTTGCATCACCCGAAAGTGGGCAAGAGCGGAGCAGAATGGGGTTGATGATTCGAAGGCGGGTGGCCCAGGCGCCCGCGATCGACGTACCACCGCTGCCGCCCGGCGGGTTCATGGAGTTGCCGGGCCGCGGCACCACGTTCGTGCGCGACGCTCCCGGTCCGTCCCACGCTCCCGTGCTGTTCCTCCTGCACGGCTTGGCCGCCACCGCGGACCTCAACTGGTGGTTCTGCTACCGCACGCTCGCCCGCAACTTCCGCGTCGTCGCGATCGACCATCGGGGGCACGGCAACGGAATGCGGGTGAACGCGCACTTCCGTCTGGCCGATTGCGCCGACGACGCGGTCGCGGTCGCGGACGGGCTGGGCATCGACCGGTTCATCCCGGTGGGGTACTCGATGGGCGGTCCGATCGCACAGCTGCTCTGGCATCGGCATCCGGAGCGCGTCGAGGCAATGGTGCTGTGTGCCACGAGCCGCGATTTCCAAGGCTCGTTGCGCGACTGGGCCTCGTTCGCAGTGACGCCGTGGCTCTCGCTCGCGGCGCGGGCCGTACCGTCGTCGCCGATCCTGACCGCCACGACGAAGATCCTCGCCGGTCGCGGCCGCGGCGAACGCTACGCCGACTGGATGTTGCACGAGTTCCGGCGCGGGCAGATCCCGGCGATCCTCGAGGCCGCCGCCGCGCTCGGTCGCTTCAGCTCACGCGAGTGGGTCGGGCGGATCGACGTACCGGTGGCCGTCGTGGCCACCGCGTCCGACAGCCTCGTACCCGTTCGCCGGCAGGTGAAGCTCGCACTCGCGATACCCAGCGCGACCCTCCACGTCGTCGACGGCGACCACTACCTCGCGGCCGCCGACCGCGACGGCTTCGTCGACGCACTCGAGGACGCGTGCACACTTGTGGCCCGACGCGCGCACGAAACCGCGCCGCGCCGGCGTCCCGCCGCTGCGCGCTGAGAGGGCTCAGGCCGGCAGCGGACCGAGACCCATTCGCCTGCGGACCTCCGGCCGCCGCAACGGCGGCACGCTCTGCGGAGGCTGCCGGCGGGCGGGCAACTGATCCAAGAGCCTCTCGGTGATGGCGGCGACCTGACCGGCCGCCTCCCTCATCGCGATCTCGACCTCACCCGTCGGCCTGGTGACACCCGTGACCTTCCGGATGAACTGCACCGCCGCGGCTTTGATCTCCTCTTCGGTCGCGGGCGGCTCGAGACCACGGAGTTCGGTGATATTGCGGCACATGAGACCCATGGTACGGGGTGTCTATGCCGGTCGGTCCGCCGCCCGACGCGGCGTGAAACCCTCGGGGTGTTCGCCGACCGCCGGGATGGGGGCGCCGGAGCGGCGGGGATTGCGACTGATGAGGGCGGGCAAGCCGGGAACCGGACCCGCGGTCGTCGATACGAAGAGCTCCCGTGCGACCTGTTGCTCGTGGACGTGCGCTTCCTCGGGCGTGAGGACCGGCGACACGGGAGCGCCGTGCGAACGCAAGCGCTGCATCACGTCGGCGAGATCCAGCGCGCGCACGGCGCTCGCGACGCGTTCGTTGACCGCTTCGACCGCGTTGAGACGCGCCGCGAAGTCGGTGCCGGCGAGATCGTCGAGCTGGAGCGCGTCGCAGATCGACTGCCACAGCCGCTCCTCTGCGAGTACGCCGATCGCGATCCAGCGATGGTCGTGCGTCTCGAAGACGCCGTATCCGGGCGAGCCTCGGGTCGGCTCGTCGGAGGCAACGTGCGTCGTTCCGGAATGCGCGCCGACCCACCACGAGACGACATCGGCCATGGCCACGTCGATTCGCTCGCCCTCGCCCCTCAGCTGTTGTCGCGCCCATGCGGCGCAGACGAGCAGCGCGCACATCGTGCCGCCCTCCAGATCGGCGACCGGGAGCCTCGGCACGGCGGGTTCGCGCAGTGGAGCGCGTGGCGGCGCGAGTGCACCACCGAGCGCTTGGTAGTTGACGTCGTGCCCTGGGACGTCGCGCCACGGACCGGTCTGGCCGTAACCGGTGAGGGAGCAGTAGATGACCCGGGGGTTGATCGCGGCGACGGCCTCGTAGCCGACACCGAGGCGATCGGCCACGCCAGGTCGCCAGGCCTCGCATACCACGTCGGCCTCCGCGACGAGCTCACGAACCCGGGCGCGGCCGTCGTCGCTGCGGAGATCGAGCATGATGCTGCGTTTGCCGCGCGCGATGGCCGCGAAGAGCTCCGGATACGCGCGCATCGGATCGCCGCCGGGCGGCTCGACCTTCAGGACCTCGGCGCCGAGATCGGCGAGCACCTGCGTGGCGTGCGGCATGGGCCGCCACGCCGACAGGTCGAGCACGCGCATCCCGCCGAGCAAGCCGGCGTTTCCGGAGGCTCTCCGCTGCGACATCGGCCGTATCCGTACCGGACGCGCGCCGTGTGACGCAAAGACGCGAGCACGGACGGAGCCGAACCGGGGAACCGGGGAAACGGGCGCCGTGCGCCACGGTCAACGAGCCGTGGCCGCAGGCGTTCGCGCCCTGCTCTCCCCACGGCGGTTGACGACCTGCTTCCTCGTGGCCGGACGCGACCGGGGTCCCTCGCGGCGGTGCTTCTGCGGGTCCGGGTTCGGCTGCGACGCGGCGATCCGAAGCTCGTGCAAGCTGCGTCGCAACAGCCGTGAGATCTGCATCTGGCTGACGCCCATCCGGCGCGCGATCTGCGACTGGGTCTGGCCCTCGAAGAATCGCAGCACGACGATCTCGCGCTGGCGCGGAGGCAACTGCTCCAACAGCCTGGTCACCGTCGCGCGCTTCTCGACCCGTTCGAGGCCGCCTTCGACGCTTCCGACACCGGGTGGGAGCGTCTCGTCGACGGGATTGTTGATGCGTCTGCACGCTGACAGCGCCTCCATCGCCTCGACGACGTCTTCCTCATGGAACTCGCCGCGCTCGGCGACTTCGGCGACCGTCGGCGAACGGTGCAGCTCGTGCGTGAGCAACTCCACGAGCGATGCGACCTCGCGTGACCGATCCTGCACGTCGCGCGGCGGGCGAACGGCCCAACCATGGTCGCGAAGATGACGCTTCAACTCACCGACGATCGTCGGTGTTGCGAACGTCGAGAAGCTCACTCCGAAGTCGGGATCGAAGCGCTCCACGCTCTTGAAGAGAGCGAGCAGTGCCACCTGCCGGAGGTCTTCGAGCTCCTCGCCGTGGCCTGCGAATCCGCGTGCGAGTGCGTACGCGACACCGAGGTGAGCCTCGATGAGCTCGTCACGCATTGCTCGGTCGTGTGTGCGTCGGTACTCCAAGAATGCAGCGCGTGAATCCATGCGGGCGTTGTCCTCGTTGACGGAGACGCGTGTGCTGCGGCGCGCTCTCGGGTGGCCATGGATTACGTCGCATGATGCGACGAAGTCGGACTCGGAACCTCACGTGGACGCGTAGTCCTGCTCCGCCCCACGCGGATGCTCGGCATGGCGACGAGCAACACCCTGGCGGGGGTGACGTGGAGAGGGATCGAGCCCACGCAGCTCGAGGGGTTAGGGTTCGCCACGCGCGGCAGGACCCGGGGGCAAGGCCCGGGTCGCGTGAACAACAGGAGTGTTGCCGTGGACCGGGAAGGCGGCGGGCCGTCGCGGCGTGGCCGACCGCGCAGCGATCGGGCCGAACAGGCGATCCTGGCGGCAGCCGCGGAGATGCTCGAGGAGCGCGGATACGCCAGAACGAGCGTCCAGCAGATTGCGGCGAGGGCCGGCGTAGGCAAACAGACGATCTACCGCTGGTGGCCCAACAAGGCCGCGGTGGTCGTCGATGCGTTCGAGGCGCTGACCTCGGAACGGGTCCCGGTACCCGATACGGGTTCGCTGGAGCGCGATCTGACCACACTCATCGGCAAGTGGGTCGCTCTGATCACCGATCCCGGCGTCGAGGGTGCACTCCGCGCGCTCATCGCGGCGGCCCAGCACGACCGGGTCCTCGCCGCGCAGTTCCATGGCATCTTCATGGCGTCGCGTGGGAGCGCCATCCGAGAGGTGCTCGCGCGGGGCTCCGAGCGCGGGCTCATCCGTGACGACTGCGACCTCGGTGTGCTGGCGGACGCGCTGTACGGGCCCGTGATGTACCGGTTCCTGCTCAGCGGAGAGTCGCTGAGCGCTCGCGTCGTGAAGCGAATCGTCTCGCAAGCGCTCGACGGCGCCCGGTGCGTCCCCTGATCTTCCGGTCTCCCGACGACTACGCACACGCGTGGTGCAGTCCGGGCGGGACCAACACAGGATGGATGGGCACGCGCACCGGACGTCGAGTCAGGAGCGGTCAAGTGACGCAGGTTCGAGCAGAACGCGCGCCGGTCGAGTGGCGCGATTTCTTGGAGCAGTTGACGAGAGAGCACGAGGGCGACGAGGTCACCATCGAGGTGCTGAGCCCGGAGTTCGGTGACCAGGAGGAGGCGGAACGGCTGGCGTTCTCGTACCTCGAATACGACAACAAGGACGATGTCGTCATCGTGGCCGTCGGGGGCCGCGATGCCCGGTATCCCCTACTTCGCCACATGATCTACCACCCGCGGAAGGTCCTGGTCGATCCTCCGCAACCCGACGCGGCGCGTGCTGTCGACGTCGAGGACGGCGACGGCACGCACACCATCGTGACCCTGATCCCGCGGACGGCGCCGGCGAAGAACAGCTGATGGCCCTCGGCCAGGAAACGGTCGACCGCCTCCTCCACTATCGCTCGAGCGGCGCGCCCGTGCTGTCCGCCTATGTCGGCATTCCTCCCGACCCGGCTGAGCTCAAGGGGACGCACGCGCGGTTCCTCTCGCTGCTCCAACCGGTTCGCGACGTCGTCGGATCCGACGGGCTGCCACACGCGCACCGTGAATCGCTGCGTGCCGACATGCAGCGCGTGCTCGGAGTCGCGTCGCGGGCCAATCAATCGCAGGGCCGCGCGCTCGGGGTGTTCGCATGCGGCCTCTCGGGGTTGTACGAGGAGGTCGAGCTCCCACGCGTCGTACGAGACCGCGCGGTCGTCGACACGACGCCCTATGTGCGTCCGCTGTTGTCGGTGCTCGACGAAGCCCATCGCTACCTCGTCGTCGTCGTAGCGCGCGACAACGCGTGGTTCTACGAGTTCTACCTGGGTCAGCTCGAAGCCACGGACCGCGTGAAGGGCCGTCACGTGCGCAAGCGCGGCTACGGCGGATGGCACGGTCTCGACGAGTACCACGCCCGCAATCGCGCCGAGGAACGGGAGCGACGGCACTTTCGCGAGGCCGCGGCAGCTACCGAGGAGATGTTCCAGGCGACGGCCGCCGAGCTGATCCTCGTCGCCGGTCACGAGGAGACGGTCGCGGAATTCCTGCCCGTTCTGCCTCAGGCCATCAGGGGCAAGGTGGTGGGCTCGTTCGTGGTCGATCCCCACACGATGTCGTCCGGGCGCGTGCGCGAGCAGGCCGACCGGATCATCGAGAGCCACGAGCGCGACGAGGAGCGACGCCTGGTCGCCGAGGTGCTCGATCGCGTCGGCGCCGGTGGACTGGGGGCCGCGGGCCTGACGTGGTGCGTGCATGCCGTCAACGAGAAAGCTGTCGACCATCTGCTCGTGCACGACGACGTGCAGCGCGGGGGCCGGGTCTGCGAGCGCTGCGATTGGTTGGGCCTCGACCAGGCGGAGTGCCCCGTCGACGGCTCCCCCACCCGCTCGACTCCCGACCTTTTCGACGAGATGGCCGCCGCCGTCGCGGACAGCAGCGGACGCGTCGAGCACGTCTTCGCCGAGACCCCCCTGGCTGATCTGGAGGTCGCGGCGTTCCTCCGATTTCCCGTGCCCCGGCCCGACTGACTCCCCGCTCTCCCCGCTCACCCTTGCGCGCGGTTTCCCCATTCGCCGCGCGCTTCGAAGCCCGCCACGCGCGAATTGCGTTCGCTTGCGCGCCTTTCATTTACTTCTCATCGCGGTGCGAATACAGAGGCAGCAGGCTGAAGGAGCGTGGCGTTCGGGTGCGAGAGAACACGGTGGCAGGCGGCACAACCGGCTCAGACCTTCGTCTCGCAACCGGAGCACCACGCCCCGATCCGGTCACCACCGCGAGCGCCGCGTATGCCGTTATCGCGGTCACCCTGTTCGCCTCGGGCATGTTGGCGATCCGGTGGTTCGGCGTCGCGCACCATCACGGCAGGCCGTTTCCCCAGGGATTCGTCGACGCGTGGAATCGGTGGGACGCCGGTTGGTACCGCCAGATCGCGTCACGCGGCTACTCATACAGCCCCGGCAAGCAGTCGACCGTCGCGTTCTTCCCGGCCTACCCGCTGATCGTGCGCGGGTTGGCTGCGGTGATGCGTGTGGGCCTTGCCGGGATCGTCGTCACGATCGCGAGCGGTGCCACCGCCCTGGCGTTGTTCGCGGCGTGGACCCGGCGTTTCCTCGACCCGCGCACCAGCTTGTTCGCTGTCGCCCTGCTGCTGGTCTATCCCTACTCGTTCTATCTGTACGGTGCGGTCTACAGCGACGCGTTCTTTCTGGCCGCCGCGCTCGCGGCGTTCCTTCTGCTCGAGACGCGCCATCCATTACTGAGTGGGTTGTGCGGAGCCTTGGCGGGCGCGGCCCGGCCTGTCGGAGTCGCGCTGGTCATCGCCCTGGCGCTGCGCAACATCGAGTTGGAGCGCGACGACGCGCGAGACCGGCGCCCGAATATCCGCACGTTCGTGCCCGCACTCCTCACCCTCACCGGTTTGGCCGCGTACATGATGTTTCTCTGGTTGCGGTTCCGTGCGCCGCTGGCGTTCGTCGACACAGAAGCGGGATGGCATCAGGCTCCCGGCCCTGCCACGTGGTTCAAGGTGTCCTTCTTCCAGCACCTCGCGAGCGGCAACGCGTGGAACGTCTCGCGTTACTCCGCCCATGCTGTGATGACCATCGTTGCGCTGGCGTTCGTGCCGACGGTATGGCGGCGGTTCGGCCGGGCGTACGGAGTCTACGCGCTCGTGGCCATCCTCATTCCCGCAATCTCGACAAAAGACTTCTTCAGCATGGCCCGCTATGTTCTGGCTGCCTTTCCGTGTTTCGCAGCCGCGGCAACACGCCTTTCACCGGATCGCGCTGCGACTCGCGTTGGGCTCGTATGCAGTGCTGCGCTTCTCGTCGCGCTCGCGGCCATGTTCAACCGTGGGTACTACGTCTCGTAGGCATCGATGACAGGACACGCACACGAGCAGAGGAAGAAGCTGATCGTCAACGCTGACGACTACGCGTTGACGGACGGGATCTCACGCGGCATCCTCCGGGCTGCGCGCCAAGGAGTGGTCACGAGCACCTCGGTGCTGGCCCTGGGTCCGTCGTTCGAACAGGCGGCACAGTGGCTCGCCGACACGGCCGGTATCGGCGTCGGTGTCCATTGTGCGCTCGTCGGTGAGGATCCACCGCTGTTGCCGGCGTTCGAGATACCGACGCTGGTCGACCGGCGAGGTCACTTCCCGCGAACGTGGCGCACGTTCGCTGCTCGCGCGGCACTCGGTCGCGTGGACTCCGGCGACGTAGCCCGCGAGCTCACCGCGCAGATCCAGAGTGTCGCCGCGATCGGGCACCCGATCAGCCATCTGGACGCGCACCAGCACCTCCAGCTAATCCCGCTCATCGGGCAGACGATCGTCGCGCTGGCCAAACGCTTCCGGGTACCGGCGATCAGGGTTCCGGATGTGTCGCCCGTCAATCGCCTGTGGGTACCCATCGGCGTTCTCGGTTCGAGACTCCGGCGGCGCGCAACCCGCCACGGCCTGCTCGTGCCCGACTGCAGCATCGGTATCGACGTGGCCGGCACGCTCGAGTCGAGTCGCCTCCGCGCCACGCTGGAGCGTCTCGCCCGCACGCACGGCCCGATCGTGGAGCTCACCGTCCATCCCGGCGAACGGCACGATCCGCAGCGGGTCCGCTACCAGTGGGGCTACCGGTGGCCCGAGGAGCTGTCGGCACTCACCGACCCCTCGATCCGTCGAACGGTCGACCGCCTCGGATTCGAGCTGGCCACCTACTCCACCGCGCGGCGGTCGACGACTCCTGCGGCGCGCGATCTCGTGTCCCACGACGACGCAGGGCCGGTGCTGCCGGTCCCGAGCGAAGTGCTCCGAGGCCCGCGGGTCACCTGATCAGTTGCGAGCGGCTACCCGCTCGCGCCGCGTGCGGGCGCGGTCGAGAACCAGGCGCCGATCCACGCGAGCACCGCGAGACCCAACATCGCCAACCCGTGCTTCGTGTGATGGTGGGAGGAGTTGGCCTGGTGGCCGGGCACGAACGACGGCAGATCGGCCGCCGACGTGGTGAAGTACACGATCGCCAGGATCACGAACGCGATCCCGACCGCGATCAGGACACCGGTCAGCGGTCGGAAACGGATCGACGACTTCATTTCGGCTCCTTCGTCGCCTACAGCTCGCGTAAGGCTGCGGCCGACACCCGGCTCGCAGACCTCACCGTGATCAACCCGGCCGCCGCCACCGCCGCCGCCGCGATGAGCGCCACGAGCGTCAGGTAGCCCCACGGTATCGACAACGCGGCAGGCGGTGGGTCGAACACTCCCGTGAGGACCTTGACCAGCATCTCGGCCAGCACGCCTCCCGTGACAACGCCGAGCAGGAGGCCGCCCACGCTCACGAAAACGGCCTCGGTCCATACGAAGCCCCCGATCTGACGCTTCTTCGCCCCGAGGGCGGCGGTGATGGCGAACGTACGCCGCCGTTCCGCGAGACCGAGGGCCAGCAGCAGGCCGGTCGACGCGGCGGCCAGCACGAGCGCGAACCCCAACTCGACGCGCGTCAGGCCCGAGAGATCGACAGCGGTCAGGCTGGAGCCGACGACCTTTCGCGCCGTACCGATGTCCGTGACGGTCGCCGACGGCCCGAGGGTCGAGCGCAGGCGCGCCGCGACTGCACCAGGCGATGCGCCCGCGGTCTCGACCAGGAACGCACCGACAGTGCTCGTTCCCGTCTGCTGCGTCACGTAGTCCGCGTTGGCGACGAAGAAGCTGTCGCGCGGCGCAGTCGGGAACTCCTTCACCACGCCGACGTAGTGGAAAGGCACGGTGCGGTACCGCTTCGTGGCCCCGTCCTGCAGACGGAGATTGATCAGATCGCCCGGACGGAGCTGGAAGTCTTTCACGGTCTCGGCGCTGACGAGCAACGCATCGGGTTGGTTCCGAAGGCGGCCGATCAGCTCGCGCGCGCTGCCTCCCTGGAAGTACGCGTCCTGGAGCTTCGTGGCGCCGACGATGGTCGACGGGCGCACGCCGAAGAGGTCTTGAAGGTCTGCGCCCACGTACGCGAAGCGGTGTTGCAGCGGTTCGACATGACGTACGCCCGGGGTCTGTTCGATGACCCGCGCCTGCGCAGGGCCCACGTCGGAGACCGGCGGCTCGGTGACGGTCACGTTGGCGCCGTTGGTGAGTCGCGCGTCCACTTCCGCCTGCGCGCGATACGTCGTGTTGAACACCGCCGTTGACGCGGCAAATGCAACGCTGAGCGCGACGAGCACGAGCCCGCGCGCGACGAGTCGATGCTGGCGCGCCATCGATGCGGCCACCGAGCTCGCGAGGCGTCCCGAGAAAGGCCGGGCGAGGCCCGCCACCGCACCGCGGGCGCGCGCGAGGAACAACGCGGCGATGCGCCATGCGAGCAACGCGGCGCCGGCCCACAGCAGTGCCGGGCCCGCTAGCGCCCAGTAGCTCACCGAGATCGACGGTGTGCCCTCCGGCGCGAGAACGAGTTGGTAGCCGTTCCGGCTCGTCAACCAGAAGACGACGGCCGACGCGCCCAGCAGGAGGAAGTCCAACCCGAAGCGCGTCCATCTCGGTGCACGCGCGCGACCGATCGCGGCCCGAGCCGACGCGACCGTGACCGAACGCGCGTCCCGCGACGCAGGGAGCGCCACGGTCGCCCCCGCGATCACGAAGCCGGCCAGGGCCGCCGCGAGGCTCCAGGCGACGGCGGAGGCGGTGGTGGCGCCGAACCGCACGCTGCCGAGTGCGTACCGGCCGAGGAGGGCCGCGACGCCCAGGCCGACGACTGCGCCCGTCGCGCCGACGAGCGCCGTCTCCACGACGCCGAGGCTCACCAGTTGACGGACTGTTGCGCCTCGCGTGCGTAGCAGTGCCTGTTCGCGTCGTCGTCGCTGCGCGCCTGACGCGGCGACGGCGGCGGTGAGCAGTCCCGCGAGCAGTGCGCCGGGGACACCCAGGAAGAGGAACAGCACTTGTGCGTAGAGCGCGTCACTTCTCGCCGACGCGAGGGTCGTGCCGAGATTGTCCGCGACGAGAGCCTGTCCCGCGAGACGCGCTTCGAGGTTCCGCGCCGCGCCCGTCACTGCGTTGTACGCCGCCGCGGGATCGGTGGGCAGCGAACGGCTCAGGCGCGCGTGGACCTGCACACGAACGAGGTCTGGACGGGCCGACGCGAGCGGGTCGAACATCGTGTGCCAGTCGGCGAGTGGCACGAGCACGACCGTGTCGGGAGGCGCCTGCGGCTGCGAGCCGGGCAGGGCTCCGACCTTCTGGAACAACGAGTTGGCGCTCGGGAGATCGACGACGCGCTGTACCGTCACGTCCACCGGCGGGAGGCCTGCCCTCCCGATACGCACCGTGTCACCCGGCGCGACCCTCAGGTTTGCCGCCGTCTGCTGGGCGACGAGCACGCCGTCGCCTCCACCGACCAGGTCCCGGATGACACCGGCAAACGTGGACCTGTATCCGGGCGGGATGCCGAGCACCACACCGGCGCCTGTCGTCTGCACGGTTCCGTGCGTCCTCGCCTCGAGCCCGCTCGTCGACGCATATCCGACGGGGAGCGCCGCACGCACCCGGCTCGCCTGCTTCGTACCCGTGAGGGCGGCGCCGGGATCCGCGCCCGACTGGGTCTCGACCTGCCAGTCGATCGCGACGTTCGCGGCCGCCCGCTGCGTCATCGTTGCCTTCGACCCGGAGAGGAACGCGCCGATCGAGGCAAGGAGCGCGACCGCGACCGCCACGCCCGCGGCGACCGCTCCGAGGCGCCCGGCCCGACGCGCGAGGAGACCGCGCGCCCACGTCAGCGCGAGCACGCGAGCTCCCCGGTGACGAGCTTGCCGTCGGTGACCGTCCACTGGTCGATGAGACGCGTCGAAACGGCGGCGTCGTGCGTCGATACGACGAGCGCGGCGCCCGATTCGGCGGCGGCGCGAATCAGCACGTCCATCACCGCCGCGCCCGTCTCGCGGTCGAGCTGGCCCGTCGGCTCGTCTGCGAGGACGAGTCGTGGCCGGGGCGCGAGGGCACGTGCGATCGCGACTCGTTGTGCCTGGCCACCCGACAACTCCTCGGGGAGTTTGCGCGCGAGATCGTCGAGCGCGAGCTGCTCGAGCGCTTCGTGCGCCGCCTTCATCGCTTCGGTGTCGGACCAGCCGATGATCAACAGCGGCAGAGCGACGTTCTCCACGACGTCGAGCGGTGCGACGAGGCTCGGACCCTGGAACACGACGCCGACCGCCTTGGGTCGGAGCTCGTCACGACGGCCGAGCTCGGGCCATTCCACGATTCCGGTCGTGGGTGTGTCGAGACCCGCGACGAGGTGCATCAGTGTCGACTTTCCGGAACCCGACGGACCCGTCACCGCGATGCGCTGCTCGGCGCGGATCTCGCATGTCGCGTCGTGGAGCGCGACGACCGCGGTCGGACCCGCGCCGTACATCCGGCCGGCGCCGACGCAGCGAACGAGCGTGCTCATGGCTCCAACACTCCGTCGCGCATGCGCACGACACGGTGCGCGGCCGCCGCGACCGCGTCGTTGTGCGTCACGACGAGCACCGCGCTCCCGGCTGTCGCGAGGTCCACGAGCAGCTGGAGCACGCGTTCCGTGCTGCCGCTGTCGAGCTCGCCGGTCGGCTCGTCGGCGAGGACGACAGGAGGATCGTTCGCCACCGCGACCGCGAGCCCTGCGCGCGCAGCCTCGCCGCCCGACAGCCGTGACGGCAGCGCGTTCGCCCGCTCGGTGAGCCCTACCAAGGCGAGAAGGTCGTCGACGTCACGCGCGGGTGCACCGCCCGCCAGGCGTTGCACGATGTGCACGTTCGCCGCGACCGTCAGGTGATCCAGCAGATTCACGGACTGGTACAGCATTCCGATGCGCCGCGCCCGGATCCGCGCCCGCTCCGCCTCCGGACGGCGCGACAGCGGCGTGCCCGCCACGCGCACCATCCCGCCGTCGGGATCGTCGAGGCCGGCGAGACATGTGAGCAACGTCGACTTCCCGGAGCCCGAAGGCCCCATCACGGCGACGACCTCGTGCGGCGCGACGGTGAGCGACACGCCCCGTAACGCGAGCGCCTCGTCGTCGCCCGCATGGTAGAAGCGGTACAGGTTCGTCGCTTCGAGCGCAGGCGTCACTGCCACGCGAAGGAATCCGTCATGGTCTTCCACGGGTCGACGTTGTCGGAACCCTTGGGAGCCGACAACGTGACCGTCACCATCGTTCCGTTCTTCCAGAAGTCGAACCGCTCCACTTCCAACACGACGTACTTGTTCGTGACCGGGTCGGGCGCGCTGTTCGCCTGATACGCCGTCATCACGACCGTGCCCGCGGGGCGGCTGACGGTCGACACGCTCTTCAGCGTGAAGCCGTTGTTGCTGCTCTGGAGCTGCGGAACCGTGACGGTCCGTACCGAGGCCTCGGTGGGCGCAGTCGGTGTCGCGGCGCGGTCGAACCGTTCCGTGTTGAAGTGGTCCGTGAACACCGCGCCGGTCGCGGTGTCCGCACGGGCCCAACCCTGCGGGACCTTGATGGTGTAGCCCTGACCTGCGTACGCCACGTACACCTGCGTGTCGGGGATGTCGCCCGCGACCTGAGTTTCCTGCGCATTGGGATTGACCCCCTGCGCGCGCGTCGACGTGCTGCCCACGCCGCCGCCCGCGGCGGTCGACCGGCTGGTCTCGCTCCCGCTCGAGCCGCCACTGCAGGCCGCAGCCAGCAGGACGAGCGAAACAGCGCCTCCGATCACTCCGGCACCCCGGCGCGACAGCTTGTGCACGAAACCTCCGTTGTGCCGAACGACGACGCACGACCGTAGAAGGAGCGAGGTGAGTGCTTGCCCAGTCTTGGGTTAGCGCCGGGCAAACATGGCCGCGCGGGGTCGGCGACGCGGCCGCGGCCATAACCTGTGACCGTGCAATCGCGCGTACTGCTGGTCGAAGACGACGAGGCGATCGGCGCTCCGCTCGCCCGGACGTTGGAGTCGCAGGGATACGAGGTGCAGTGGGCCCGCGACGGTGGTCAGGCGCAGATCGCGGCCGTGCGCAGCCCACCGCATCTGGTCGTGCTCGATCTGGGCCTACCGGATGTCGACGGCGTCGACGTGTGCCGGGCGCTGAGGTCGAGACTGCCCGGCGCCGGCATCGTGATCCTCACAGCGCGTCACGACGAGGTCGACGTGGTGGTCGGGCTCGAAGCCGGTGCAAACGACTACGTCACCAAACCGTTCCGCCTCGCGGAGCTGCTCGCCCGACTGCGAGTGCAACTGCGCGACAACGTGACCGATCCGGCCGAGCTTCGTGTCGGCGACGTCGTTCTCGATCTGGGCGCGCGTCGTGCCTTCGCAGGCGACGAGGAGCTCGAGCTGCGACCGCGCGAGTTCGATCTCCTTGCGCTGCTCGCGAGCGAGCCCGGGCGCGTGCTGACCCGTGAGCGGATCATGAGCGAAGTGTGGGACGAGCACTGGTTCGGCTCCACCAAGACGCTCGACGTTCATGTATCGGCGCTCCGCCGGAAGTTGGGGAGCACTTCTCCGGACCGCCCGGTGATCACAGGCCTCCGAGGCGTGGGATACCGGCTCGACGTCTCGTGAAGCGACGAATACTGGCGGCGATCGTCGGCGTCTCCACCATCGCGTTGATGATTCTCGGAATTCCGCTCGGCCTGGCGGTTCAACGCCTGTACCGCAACCAGGAGATCGTCCGCCTCGAACGCGAAGCCGCGCAGGCGACGCGCACTGTGGATACGGGGGTGATCGGCGCGGGTGACCCGTTGGAGCTCCCGAAGAGCAACTCGCGCACGGTGCAGCTCGCGTTCTATGGCACCGACGGCGCGCGCGTCGCGGGACGCGGTCCGGCACGGGCGGACACGGTGGTGTGGACCGCCCTTCACGGAGCCGTGTCCGACGTGCACGCGGCCGACACCCTCACGGTGTCGGTGCCCGTCTCGCATGCGGAGAACGTCGTCGGCGCGATCCGGGCGGCGGCACCCGCATCGATCGTGACCGACCGCGTCCATCGCGCATGGCTGGTGATGACCGCGATCGGCCTCGGCGCTGTCGCCGCCGCCGCGCTGCTCGGCGTCTGGCTGTCCCGGCGTTTGACCGTGCCGCTCGAGAGCCTCGCAGAGGATGCTCGCCGGCTCGGCGACGGAGACTTCGCGACGGGGGGTCGGCGCAGCGGCGTGCCGGAGCTCGACGACGTGGCCGCCGCGCTCGACACGACGGCAGCACGCCTCGGTACCGTCCTCGAGCGCGAGCAACGCTTCAGCAGCGACGCGTCGCACCAACTGCGCACACCACTCGCCGCAGTACGCGTGCAGCTCGAATCGGCACAGCTCGATCCCGAAGCCGACAAGGGCGCGGCGATCGGCGCAGCACTGCGCGAGCTCGAACGTTTGGAGCAGACGGTCGAGGAACTGCTCGCGCTCGCTCGCAACCGGCAGAGCGACGCGGGACCCCTCGCGCTCCGAGGCGTCCTCGACGACGTCGAGACCGACTGGCGCGGCCGGCTCGCGGCGAGCGGGCGTCCGATCGTCGTACGGGCGGATCGTGGGCTCCCGCCCGTTCACGCGTCGCGCGCCGCGACCCGTCAGATCCTCGACGTGCTCGTCGACAACGCGGCGCGACACGGCGCAGGACGTGTGACGGTGCAGGCACGCCGTACGTCCCGAGGCGTCGTGATCGAGGTCACCGACGAAGGCGCGGGCATCACGGGGAGCCCCGATGCCATCTGGACGCGTGGCGTCGGTGATGGGCACGGCATCGGCCTCGCGCTCGCACGTTCATTGGCGGAGACCGACGGTGGTCGCCTCGTCCTCGAGCGGGCCACGCCACATCCGGTCTTCGCGCTCATCTTTCCGGGAACCAATGGCGCAGGTCCCGGCGTTGCAGCCCCGTGAGGCGCGTCCTCGGGACAACCACCAAGCGGTCCGCGTTCGCCGGCGAACTCGCCGGCGTCGTCGTCGCCGCTGTGGCACTGCTCATCGCCGGCTTCGCGCTCGGTGAGGCCGCGAAGCACGGCGCCGTACCCTTCGACCGCACAGTCACGCGGCATCTCTCCGACGTCAGCCGCTCGCACGCCGCATTTCGCGTTCTCATGGAGGTGATCACGTTCCTCGGCTCGACCGCGTGGTTGTGTGCCGTGGCCGTCGTCACGACCGTCATCCTTCTCGTGCGTCACGCCGCCGCCCGCGCACTCCGACTGCTCGTGAGCGTCGGCAGCGGAAGCGCGCTCACGACGGCACTCAAGATCCTCGTCGACCGGCCGAGGCCACCACTCTCGTTCGCCGTCGTTCATGCAACGGGTCGCAGCTTCCCGTCGGGCCACGCGATGAACTCGACGATCCTCTACGGAGCACTCGTGTTGCTGCTCGGCGTCTACCTCTCGGGGCCGCGGGCGCGACTCGTACGAGTCGGCGCGGCGCTGCTCGTCGTGTTGATCGCGTGTTCGCGCCTCGCGCTCGGCGTCCACTATTTCAGCGATGTGGTCGGCGGAATCGCTCTCGGGACCACGTGGCTCTTGCTGATGCGGCCGGTGCTGCTGCCAGTCGGGTCCACACAATCGGACTGAGTGACTCGCAGCGACGCACGCCTTGGCGTTTCGACGTTTCGTCGACGGTTTCCACCGTTCCATCTATCGCGCTCCGGCCCGGCCGTTGGTACCGTCGACGAGCGCCCGTGACGCCCTCCGGCGCACGAAGCCTTCCTTCCGACGATTGTCCAGGGTCGTGTCGTCTCTCCGCGACGACACCCTGAGCGTCGGGGCCTGCGCCGGCTGTGCCCTGCCCGCAGCCGGCGCGCCTCGGCGATCTCTTCAGCTCCCTCCGCGCCCGAGGGCTGCGCCGAGCAGAGCTCGGGTCAGCCGCCCGTACCGCCGGAGACGGTCACCGTCGCCGCGTCCACGCCGCTCGCGGTCTGCGTGCCCCGGACCGCGACGTGGTCGCCACTCTGGAGATCCGTGAGACCCGCTGCGACCGTGCGGCAGACGGGTGCCGAGCCCAGCGTCACGGTGACGCGCGTCCGGGCCTTGGCGCTCTCACGCATGGTGAAGCTCGTGTCGGTACGGCCCTCGACCACACCGTTGATCCGCACCTCACCGGGCGAGGCCGGCGGCGCGGCGGGACACGACCGCGCCGGCGTCGCCGCGATCACCTTCGCCGGGCGGGACGCGTACTGCTCGTAGCCGACGACGTAACCGAGCCCGACGGCGGCAACCAGCGCCAGTCCGAGCAGCGCCGCGCGCGGCACCGACCGCCGCGGCGGCTCGCCGTCACCGGTCGCACGGCGGGGAGATCCTGGCTCGCCGGACGGGGTGGACGGACGCTGCGCGTGCGTCACTGACGGCTCGGTCATCAGGCTCTCCCGTCGCTTTCTCCGGCTCCCTCGCGCTGCGCGCTCCCCGGGCGTTCCGCTAGTTTGCCGCAAATGGTACGAACGGATCAATACGTACCGCCAATGCGCTCCGGCGGCCTGGGCTCGGGCGGGCGAACCCGCGGTCAGCCCCGTGCCCTGGTGGTGCCGAACATCGCGTCCACGGTCACCGGCTCGAGCCCGCGCTGTTCGATCAGTGCCTGGAGCTGATCGAACAGACGGAGAACGGTCGGGTGGTTCATGTGTCCGAGGACGATCGTCCCTGCCTTCACCCACTTGTCGGCCAGGCCGAGGAGCTCCTGCGGACTCTCGACCGTCGCATCGCCGAGCGTTCCGCTCCACATCAGGATCGAGGTGTAGCCCAACGACCCCGCGATCTCGTCGACACGACGATCGTGCCTGCCGTAGGGCGGCCGGAAGTACGGACGCGCGGTGATCCCAAATGCCTTCTGGATCCAGTCCTCGTTGCGCTCGATCTCGGAACGCACAACGGCATCGTTGGCGTGGAGCAGGTCAGGGTGCGACCACGTGTGGTTACCGAACTGAACCTGACCCGACGCGATCAACGGCTTCAATAGGGACAGATGCGGCCGCCACAGGTCGCCGAAACGACCGTTGGGCGAAAACGTCAAGTGAATGCCCGTGCGCTCGGCAAAGGCGACGTACCCGTCGACGCAATCGCGGCAATAACCGTCGTCGATCGTGAGTGCGACGTGTTGAGTCGGCTTGGGGGCGCGGGTGATCACCTGCGGACGGCCGGGATGTGGCGGGGGAATGGGCGGCAAGGACCCGGCCGGCGCCGGAACGCGTGTCAGCGGCTCGCTCGGCGCGGGGTCCGGCGCCCCGGCTCGTGACCCGCCCGGCTTGGCGCGCGGGGAACTGCCGCTCGAGCACGCCCCGAGTGCCGCCACCAGACCGCCGGCGAGCAGTGTGAGGAAGTCACGCCGTTCGACCGACCCCATTCCGCATCGGTGCACCTCCGGCAGGGTACCGCCCGAGCCGTAAGCACCAGGAGTCATACACATCGGTTGCGGGAGGTTGTGGTCGTCGTTAGGGTCCGCGCGCACGGTGCCGTGACGTTCACGACACGCCGATGCATCGCCGGGGGGACCATGCGACGAGGCGCCCGACTCCCGCTCCTGTTCGCGACCGGCGCCATCGCGAGCATCGTGACGATCGCCGTCGCCCTCCCCACCGCCGAGGCGGCGGAGCGACACGACGGCTCGCGATCACATTCGTACTTCGTCTCTTGGGACCAGAACGAGGAACAGGACTTCCTCTCGGTGCCGTCCGGCCGCGTCGGACAGTTGATTCCGCCCTATGACCCGAACGGGCAGATGTGCATTCTTCCCGACGGCCGGTTCGTCACCGGGTACAACCCCACTCTGCCGTCGCAGCACAACCCCGGGAGTTTGAAGCCCATCATGCAGCCTCCCGTCGGGGAGGCATTGTGGGACCGGCACGGGCAGTTCACGGGCACGACGCTGTCCGTACCCGGGCCCTTCAAGCTGCCCGGACAGACCGTCGGCGGCGACATCCCGTCCGACGCAAATCGCAACGCGTTCAATGGGAACGGCACCTTCACCGGATGCGCGGTCGATCGTCACGCCAACGTCTTCGCGGCCGATCTGGGCACCGCGCAGGGACAGTTCCCGCCGCCCGACAACGGCCGGATCATCGAATGGTTCGCCCCCTCCTACAGGACGTTCTGCATCGTGACGGGTCCCACGTCGGGAGGCGTCGGGCCGCATCACGTCGACGGTACGGGCGGCCTCAACCAGCCGGGTGATCTCGCGATCGACGAGAACGGTGACCTCCTGGTGCCCGTCGCCGGCAATGCGACCGTCGGACTGTTCTCGGGACGGGTGCTGCGGTTCGACCACTCCTCGTTGCCGCGTCGCGCGGCCGATTGCGGAGCGGACGGCTTGTACCGACCCGAAAAACTCCGGTCATCGGTCTTCGTGCAGGGGAGTCAGTCGCTGTTGCCGTTCCCCGAGTCCATCGCGCGCGACCCCGCGTGCGACTGCTGGGCCGTCGCATCGGTCATCGGCGATCCTGCGATCGCATTCTTCGACGAGCGCGGCGTGCCACTGCCCTCGATGCAACCGGTCCGCGGTGAAACGATCAGCAACGTCGGACAGGACCCGAACGGCATCAACCCGTTCGGCATCGCATTCGCACCGGACGGCAGCCTGTACATCGCCGACATCCACATCAAGTGCCGCGCGCCGCTCGTCGGCTGCGGCCCTGCGCCGAACGGCGGGCGCGTACTCGAGGTGTCGTACGACCACGGCACGGCCGCGGCCCCGAAGGTCATCGCGGCCGGATACAACTTCCCGACGAGCGTTACGGTCTGCGACCCGCACCGCGCGCGCTGCCCCACACCCGTCGCGCCACATGAGCGCGACGGCTGACACGTGCCGCCACTGGGCTCACACGGCGAGATCGCGCGCGCCCTGCAGCAACCGCTCGGCCATGATGAAGACCTTGTAGTAGTAGGGGTCGACGCGCGGCAGGAATTGCGAGCGCTCGACCTCGCTCCCGACCCGGCGCCACGTCGCGCTGTCGATGTCGTACTCCATCCCCCTCGCACCCACGCGCGGCGCGCGGCTCGAGAAGAGATCGAGTCCGTCGGGCACGGCGACCTCGACCATCGCGGTCTGCACCTCGTGGTCGAGTGAGTATTCGTGCGCGGGACGGTGCGAGGTTGCGAAGTACGTCGGACAGAACTCCCGGATGACGACGTCGTTGCCGAGCCGGTTGACGTCGATCTTCACGCCGAGCGGCACGGCCGGCGACTCGCCGTTTCCGATGCCCAGGCCTTTCACAAGCTCCGTGAGACGCTCGTCGATCGACTCGCCGGATTCGGGATGACCGAGCGCGGTGACGTCGAGCAGGCCGCCGCGCGTCGCCGTACCCACCGCGCGCCGTGAGAACAGCACGTGACCCGGTGGCTCGGGCCGCACGATCCAACAATGGACCGCGACGTGCCACAGACCGGACCGATGCGCTTCCGTCCGGGTCTCGGTGCCGATCGGCCTCATGTTGTCGTCGCAGATGTCGATCAGCTCTTCGGCCACGACGAAGCCCCCTTCGCGAGGGGATGTCGTCGCGCCGACTACCCATCGGCCAGCGCGCCGACACGACGGCATCGCGCGGGAGCCAGAGGCGGGCTGGATCGGGCGCCGCGAAGGGGTAGGTCAGGGGCATCGGACCTGACGAACGGACCACGGACCAGCCGCCGCGGCCGGCCGGCGGCCCGGCGCGGCCGGCCGTCGAGGGCCGGACGCCGCGCCCCGCCCGACCAGGCGACGAGGAGCGAGCGGCGGCCCACCGGCCCGGGCACCAGGTGCCGCCGGCAGTCCGAGAACCGGTTCCCGCGTGGTTCGACCTGCCCGAACCGCCGACGTACCGCCTGAAGACCTTCCTGCTGGGTCCGCCGCTGGCGACCGAGCGTCTCCGCCACGAACGGCTTGGAAAGCCGACCGCCCTCGCCGTCTTCGCGTCCGACAACCTCTCGTCGGTCTCGTACGGCACCGAGGAGATCCTCCGACACCTCGTGCCGTACGTCGGCATCGCGGCGTTCTCGTTGGTCGTGCCGATCACCGCGGCGCTCCTCGTCATCCTCGGGCTGCTCGTGCTGTCGTATCTGCAGACCATCAAGGCGTATCCCTCGGCCGGCGGCGCCTACATCGTCACGCGTGACAACTTCGGGCTCGTTCCCGCGCAGGTTGCGGGGGTCGCGCTGTTGATCGACTACGTGCTCACGGTCGCCGTCTCCGTCGCCGCCGGAACGGCAGCGCTCGCATCGGCCGCGTCGTCCCTGCGATCCGAGCTCGTACCGATTGCGCTGCTGTTCATCGCGCTCATCGCCTACGGGAACCTCCGAGGCGTGCGTGAGGCGGGTCGGATCTTCGCGTTGCCCACGTATTTCTTCCTGGTCGCCATGGCCGCGCTCCTCGTCGTCGGTTTCGCGCGCATGACGGTCGGCCACCTGCCGGAGCTACCCATCAACCGGCCCGGCATGGTCCACGCGGGCCACGCCGGCAACGGGCTGCTCATGGGTGCGAGCCTCTTCGTCGTGCTGCGTGCGTTCGCATCGGGAGGCGCCGCGGTGACCGGCGTCGAAGCCATCTCCAACGGTGTGAGCGCCTTCCGGCCGCCAGAATGGCGCAACGCGCGCGAGACGCTCGTGGTCATGGCGTCGACGCTCGGCGTCATGTTCCTGGGGCTCTCTGCGCTCTCTGCTCGTCTGCACGTCGCTCCGTACGAGAGCGGCACTCCCACGGTGCTCTCGCAAGTGGGGCGCACGGTCTTCGGTACCGGAGCCACCGGCACGGTCCTCTACTACAGCCTCCAAGCGGGCACGACGCTGATCCTCATACTCGCCGCGAACACCAGCTTCGCCGACTTCCCGCGGCTCGCGAGCTTCCACGCGAGCGACAACTTCCTGCCCCGGCAGTTGACCAAACGCGGTCACCGGCTCGTCTACTCCAACGGCATCATCTCGCTGGCCGTCGTCGCGGCGGTGCTCGTCGTCATCACGGGCGCGAAGGTCGACGCGCTCATCCCGCTGTACGCGATCGGCGTGTTCCTGAGCTTCACGCTGTCGCAGGCCGGCATGGCTCGGCACCACCTGAGGTTCCGCCAGCCCGGGTGGCGGACCGGGCTGATCATCAACGCGACCGGTGCGTTCCTCTCGGGGATCGTCGAGCTCATCATCACCGTGACGAAGTTCAAGCCCAAGGGCACGGTGCTCGGTGCGTGGGTCGTCGTCGTGCTCGTACCGTTGGCAGTGGCGGGCCTCGTCCGGCTGCACCGGAAGTACGAGGCCGAGGAGGCTGCCCTCAGAGACGACGCTCCGCAAGCCGCAGTCGGTCCGGTGCCCCCGCGCCATGTTGTCCATGTCGTGGTCGAGATCCTCGACGAAGCGACTGCGCGGGCCTTCGAGTACGCGAGGACGCTACGCGCGGACGCGGTGCACGCCCTGCACTTCGAGGTCGACCATGCCGGCACGGAGCGACTACAGGCCGCGTGGGAGGAACTCAGCACTCTGCACTCGCCGGGTGTGCCACTCGAGGTGGTGGGCTCCGGGGGGCGCGTGCTCGATCGGGACATCGTGGAACTCGTGCAACGCGAGGTCGGCGGCCAGGACACGGAAGTCACGGTGCTCGTGCCGCGCGACGACTCCGGTGGATTCATCGAGCGGCTGCGCTTCAGCCGCTTCGCGGCGGCACTCTCGGCGACGTTCTCGCGCATACCGCACTGCAACGTGTGCGTGATCCCCTACGACGCACGCGCCGCATCACCTCACGTCAGACCCGCGAGCGATCTGGCACAACGAGCCCGTTCGAGGGCGCCTTCGGTCGACGGCGCCGGTCGCACGTCGCGCCGTGCGCCGCGCCCGGAACCACTGCCGTACGTGGCGCCGATCGCATCGGTGCGCATGCGGCAACGGGTGCGGATCGCCGGACGGGTCCATGCCGTGCGCGTTCGGACACGCGCGAGCGTGCCCACGTTGGAATGTCTCGTCACCGACGGGACGGGAACCATCGCTGTCGTCTTCCTGGGTCGTCGCAGCGTGGCCGGGATCGAGGTGGGCGCGCGGCTCCTGGTCGAAGGGACCGTCTCGGAGTATCACGGCCGGCTCGCGATCCTCAACCCTGACTACGAGATCCTCGCTCCGGAGGAACCGTGACGAACACTGCACGGTCGCGACTCCCCCGACTTCGCTGGCCCCGCACGCGGGGGCTCTCGCCGCGCGAGCTCGCGGCCCTGCTGGCGAAGCCGCCCCTGCCGCGACACGTCGTGTTGGTTCTCGTCCAACAGCTCGACCGCAGCGTGACGCGCAGCATTCGCTACGCACGCGCGCTGCATCCCGACGTCGTCCGCGGTCTGCACGTCGTGATCGATCCCCTCGATGCATCCCGGGTCGCGCAGCAGTGGGAAGGCCTCGGCCTGTCGCACCTCGCGCTCGAGCTGAGGGACGCGCCGGACCGCCGGATCGACCGCGCGGTGTTGCACGCCGCACTCGAGGAGATGGACGGGCGAAGTCACATCAGCATCGTGGTCCCTCGACGCTTGTGGCGACCGCGCTGGTGGGCGTTGCTCGCCCACGACCGCAGCGCTTCGTCACTCGTTCGCGCCGTCACCCACCTGCGCATTCACCATCTGACGGTCACGGTCGTGCCGTTCGCCGTCGGCGCGGACGAAGCACTCGCGGAGAACCCCGGATAGCGCTTGCCGCGACGGCGACCCGAACGGGTCCGCGACTCATGACCAATTTCCGCGAAAATGCCACTCATCGCGGCTGGGGCGGATGCCGATACGTAACCAAATCATCACTCGCGCGACTCGTGCGCGCTTCCAGGGGGTCAGCATGCGAAATCGGATTCGAACGGTGTCACGCGCACGAATGTTCGCCGTCTTGCTCGTCGCAATCGCGGCGATGCTGGCGTCCAGCTGCGCAGTCGGCTCTCCCGTCGGATCCGGTTCGGCACCCTCTGCACTGCCAGGCAAGCCACCGGTCTACGTGCACTACTACCTCTGGTGGACACCACAACACTGGAGCGACAAGCTCGGCCCGTCCTACCCCACGAACGCGAACCCGCTGCCGGTTCCGGGCACCTTGGGCCCCGACGACTGCAGCGCGTCGGTGAAGTACTCCGGTGCCACCATCACCGACATACCGAGCGACGGCCTGTACGACCAGAACGATCCGGCGACGTTCGACCGTCACATCGCGACCGCCGCGGCGGCCGGCATCCGCGGGTTCACGGTGTCGTGGCAAGGCACGGGCTCTGCGACGCAGGACCCGTCGTCATCCGGTTACAACCAACGCCTCGAGCTGCTCGTGAGTCGCGTGAACGCGTACAACGCGACGCATGCAACCCGGTTCAATCTCGCGCTCGGCTTGTCGGCGTTCGGGAACTACGGCCGCTCGTCGTCGGCGATTCTCGCCGACCTCGGCTACTTCACCGCTCGATACGGGTCCAATCCCGCCTTCGGCAACCAGTTCTCCCCAAAGCCGTTGACGATGATCATGGCCAGCCGCAAGTACACCGGCTCACAGGTGGCCGACATCGCGAATGCGTTCGGCAACAAGCTGTTCCTGATCGGTGACGACACCAACACGACGTGGTCGGCGGACCAGCAGTACCTCTCGGGCGCCAGCTGGTACTGGTCGTCGCAGAACCCGTACGCCAACCCGCAGTCGGGTTCGCAGGTGCAGGACCTCGGCAATCAGGTGCACGCCGCGAACAAGCTGTGGTTCGCACCGTTCACACCGGGCTTCAACGACCAGCTCCTCGGGCACCCGTCATGCACGCCGCGCAACGGGACCGGCACCTTGAGTCAGACGTGGGCGATGAACAAGCAGAGCCGTCCCGACGCATGGTTCGGGATCAGCTGGAACGAGTTCGTCGAGAACACGTACATCCAGCCCTCGGCGACGTTCGGAACGGCGCAGCTCGACACGCTGCGCCAGCTCATCGCGAGCCAGTAGCCGCAGACGGCCGTGGCCACCGGCTGCGCGCGGAAAGTGTGCGATCCGGTGGCCGCGGTCGCCGCATGGTGTCACAATCCAGCAGCCGGTCCAGCCTGGGGGTGGCTGGAAGGCGAGGGCGGGGGTTGTCGAAGCCCAGTGGCGCGCCTCGGGGTTTGGGCGCAGGCTCCGGGGCGCGAGATGCCCTCGCCCTCTTGCGTCAGGAGCCCGTACGCGATCCGGTGAACGGGCTCGGGTGGGGGCGCGACGGTGGCGTCGCCAGGAACGGTCGCACCATCGTCTCCATCATCTCGGCCACGACCGGCGCACATTCGGGATCGGCGAGCCGGTTGTGGTCCTCGGTCGGATCCTCCGCGAGATCGAACAGCTGACAGGGCGCGAGCGCGTCCTCGTCGACGACGAGCTTGTACCGCTGCCTCTCGAAGGCGGCGAAGCCCCAGTTCTCGCTGATCGATACGGCTCGCTCGTCTGTCGTCACGCCCTCGAGGTGACCGAGCAGTGAGCGTCCCTCTCCGTCGGGAATCTCCGCCGCGCCGGCGATGGCCCGCACCGTGGCCGGCACGTCGAGGTGCTCGACGAGCGAGTCGACCACAAGCGGCTCGTGCCCGTCCGGTGGGCGGACGATCAGCGGGACGCGCACGGCTTGCCGGTAGAGCACGCACTTCGACATCAGCCCGTGATCCCCGCCCATCTCGCCGTGGTCGCTCGTGTAGATGATCCAGGTGTTCGACAGGAGGTCGCGCTCCTCCAGTGCGGCGACGATCCGGCCCACTCCGTCGTCGATCACGCTGACGTTCGCGCTGTATGCCCGGCGCATCCCTCGGATCGCATCGTCGGTCATCGTGTCGCTGTCGGACAAGTGGAGGAACGCTCGGAGCAGCCGTCCGTAGGCACCGGTACCGTCGAGATCGGGCCGGCGGGTCGAGCGCGGCATCGACGTCTCGGAAGCTGTGTAGCGTTCGACGGCCTCGCGGGGTGCGTCCCACGGATCGTGTGGTCCCGGAAACCCGACGAACACGAAGAACGGACGATCCCCGTCGTAATCGCGGATCCAATCGACCGCCGCGTCGCCGTGCCACGAGTCGATGTACGCGTCGAGCGGCACCGGTAGCGGGGTCGCGTCCCACATCGGGAACCGCTTCGTCGCTCCACGACCGGTCTCGTTCTCGCCTTGATAGCTGCGATCCGCGATGTGCTGCGCGTAGACGTCGAGGAGCCCGCGCGCGGCGAGGAGCTCGGTGTACCGGTTCGGCACCTCGACAGAGAACTTGTCGCCCGACTCGCGCACCTCGGTGAAACCGAGCGCCTGCAACCGTGGTGCCAGCTCGTCGACGTGGCGCACCCCGGGCGTGTCGTCCCGGTAAAGGTGCGCCTTGCCGATCAGCGCGGTGTGGTAGCCCGAATCGACGAGCGCCTTCAGGTACGTCGGTGAGGCGGGTGAGACCTCGGCCCAGTTCGTGTAGACGCCGTGGTCGCGTACGTACCGTTCGGTGAGGAAGGACGCTCGGGCCGGCATGCACAGCGGGCCCTGACAATTGACTCGGGAGAATCGCACGCCGTGCGCCGCGAGTCGATCGAGGTTCGGCGTTCGGACGTGCTCGTCTCCGGCGCAGCCGATCATGTCGGCACGGTGCTGATCCGACATGACGAGCACGATGTTCGGAGGAGTCGACACGGCGGAAGCTTGGCCCGCCGTCCGCCGGCTCCGCCAGTGGCGTGCTCCTCGAGGGAGCCGCGCCCTCAGGCGCGAGTCAGCCCCCGGCGTTGATCGGCGGAGGCCGGGGGCGACTCGGGTGCCGTGGTGGTACCTGTCGCAGTGCTCAGCACTGCGACGCCCCGTTTCTTCCCAACGCGGCGGCCGGACGAATCATGCGGGGCCGGGAGTCGAGGCGCGCTGTCGCGTCGAACATCTCGAGTGTGGCCGGCACCCGGATCCTGACGCTGGGCCGAAAGCGCGGCGAACCAGGAACAGATGAGAGAACATTCACGAGCTCGGAACACTCAGCGCCCGAGGCTTCATCTAGCGTTGTCGCCCATGAGCCTGGATCCCACCCACCTGATCAACACCTACGGCATGTGGGGCCTGTTCGCGATCATCTTCGCCGAATCAGGCTTGTTCTTCGGCTTCTTCCTACCGGGCGACTCCCTGCTCGTCACCGCCGGACTGCTCGCGTCCACGCACAAGGCCGGCAGCGTCCACCTCAATCTCGCCGCGGTCCTGATCGGATGCGCGATCGCCGCCGTCGCGGGCGACCAGGTGGGCTACTGGTTCGGCGACAAGGTCGGCCCGCGTCTGTTCACGCGCCCGGAATCGCGGCTCTTCAAACCGCGGTACGTCGAGCAGGCGCACGACTATCTCGACACGCGTGGGGCGAAGATGATCGTCCTCGCGCGATTCGTTCCCGGAGTGCGTACCTTCACACCGATCGTCGCCGGCGCCTCGAAGATGCACTACCGCGTGTTCGTGCCGTACAACGTCGCGGGTGGCGTACTGTGGGCCTGCGGAGTCACGCTCGCCGGGTTCGGGCTCGGGAACTCGGTGAAGAACATCGACAAGTACCTGTTGCCGGTGATCGCGGTCGTCGTCGTGGTTTCGCTCGTCCCGATCGCGCTGGAGATCCGAAAGGCGCGCCGGGAGTCTGTCGTTCAGCAGACCGAGTCGGGCGCGAACCGCTAGCGGTGAATCCGCCGGCCCGGCGTCACAGGCCCTGCCCGTGCATCGCGGTCAACAGCATCCGTGCCGTCGCCTGCATGCCCGCCCCGTTCGGGTGGATCGGCGCGGCCGGATTCACCGGCACGACGGGTTCGACCCAGCGCACGGTCGGTAGCTGACATGCGTCGCGCCCGATGCTCGGCGTGTACGTGTCGACGTAGACGTCACCCGCGTCGTTGGCCGCCGACTGCAGCATGGCGTTCAGCTGCTTCTCCTTGTCGCGCAGGTACGGCACGTCGCCGTCGGTGATCGGCATCTGCGGATAGCACCCGACTCCATTGTCGGGAAGGATGTCGAGGTAGCCGAGGAGGAAGACCTTGGCATGCGGTGCGCGGCGACGGATCTCGACGAGCACCGCGGCGACCTTCGGCTTCGTGGCCGCGATCTGCTCCGCGATCGTGTCGTGACCGTTCACGACGTACTTGTCCTGACACGGCGTCCCGGAGTTGACGGGGCTCGAGCAGTTCTCGGCGATGCTGACGAAGCCGATGTCGTTGCCGCCGATGGTGAGACTGACCGCGTCGGTATCAGGTCCCAGCGCGTCCAGCTGTGGAGGATTGGAACCGCCGGACACGCTCTGCGCGCTCGTCATGTCCTGCGTCGTCGCGCCGCTGCAGCTCACGTCGCGCAGGACCGCGCCCTCGAGTGACGCGGCAACGAGGTGCGGATAGTCGTGGTCGGACCGGAGGCAGCCGGTCGGATCGGTCTGCTGCACCGGGATGACAGGACCGGCGGTGTACGAATCGCCGAGGCCCACGTAGTTGATGCAGCCGCTCGCCAGGAGCACGAGCGCCGCGAGCAGCGCGCCGAGCCCGACCCGACGCGGGCCGACTTTCTCCGACACAACCATGACTCCCCCTCTTGCAGCCCGTGGACGGCCCGGCGACCTGCCCCGTAAGACTCCGGCGGGGTTCAGTGTTCCCCGGGAGTCGGCGGACCCATCACGAGCGATTTGGTCCGATCCCAGCGCGCCGCGCGCGTGCCCCGCCGCGGCGAGGCTTTCTCCTTCTGAAGAGGTCGCGCGCTACGTTCCTCCCCTCGACCGGAGGACTACTTCGCCGATGACCCGTGCAACCAACGCATCGCATCGCACGCGCACGCGTCGGTGCAGCGCCGCGCTCGTCTCCGTGGTCGTGCTCGCGCTCGCCGCGTGCACCTCGACTCAGGCCTCCTCGTCGAAGGCCAAAGCCCAGGGCGCGACATCGTCGTCTGCGGCCGCGCCGTCGACACCCACGACGGTCAACGTCTACGCGAACACGGCCGTAGGGATGCTGTCACCCAACGTACGCGGCGTTCCTTCGCGCGTGTACGTGCCGAATAGCGAGTCGAACACGGTCGATGTCATCGACCCGGCAAGCTCCGCCATCGTCGGGCACTTCCCCGTGCCGCGGCGGCCGCAACACGTCGTGCCTTCACCCGATATGCGAACGCTGTACGTCAACAGCGATCTCGGCAACGCCCTCACACCGATCGATCCGATGACGGGGAAGCCCGGCCCGCCCATTTCCGTGCCGGATCCGTACAACCTGTACTTCACGCCCGATGGTTCGAAGGCGATCGTCGTGCCGGAGCTGTTCAACAGCCTCGACTTCCGCGATCCGCACACTTTCGCGCTCATCAAGCGCGTTCCGGTGCCGTGCCGCGCGCCGAACCACATGGACTTCACCGCCGACGGTCGTTCTGTCGTCGTCAGCTGCGAGGGCTCGAAGCAGGTCGCGCGCGTCGACGTGGTGACGATGGAGGCGACCGGTGCCCTCACCGTCGGCGGATCGCCGCAAGACGTACGCCTCTCCCCCGACGGCAGCGTGTTCTACGTCGCGGACCAGGACCTGAGCGGCGTCGACGTCATCGACGCCAACACCTTCACGAAGCTCGGCTTCATCCACACGGGCGCGGGCGCGCACGGGATGTATCCCTCACGGGACGCCAAGGTGCTCTACGTGTCGAACCGGATCGAGGGCAGCATCTCGGTGATCGACTACGCCACGCGTACGGTCGTGAAGACCTGGCCGATCCCGAAGGGCAGTCCCGACATGGGCGGCGTGTCGGCCGACGGAAACGAGCTGTGGCTCTCCGGCCGTTACAACAGTGAGGTGTACGTCATCGACACCCACAGCGGTGCGGTGCGGCGCATCCCCGTCGGCCTCGGTCCACACGGCATGTGTGTCTTCCCGCAGCCCGGCCGCATCAGCCTGGGGCACACCGGCAACTACCGCTGAGTGCTCGGTCGACCTTCCGGCGCCACTCGTCCTTCATACTGCGGGGTCCCTGGTTCGACCGAGTGTGGGAAAGGGCACGCACCAGGGAAGCATGAGTGAAGCGCGACCGCCTCGTATGACAGAATTTCCGCGCCGCGGCGGCCGCTCATTTCGGGGAGCTCGCCGTGACGTCGGCAGCGAGGCACGACATCGTGGGAACCCGGCTCGATGTCGAGCAGTCACGACTTGGACATGACGCAGCCGCGCGCGTCGAGCAGCGTCGCTCGGAACGGTGTTCACGCCCGAATTCCGCGGTCACGCGCGTCGTGCTCGTGGGCATCCTGGTCGCCGGGTTCCTCTTTCGCCTCTGGGGACTCGGCGCGCGTCGTCTGAACTTCGACGAGAGCTTCACGGCGATGGCCGGGCGCCGGCCGCTCGGAGATCTCGTCCATTACCTCGCGCACAACGACTCCCACCCCCCGCTCGACTTCGTCCTACGCGCGCCGCTCGCGCGTGCCGGAGTCGGCGAGCTCGTGTTCCGGCTGCCTTCGGTGCTGTTCTCATGTGCGGCACTGGTCCTCTTCGCGTGGTGGATGCGTCGACGAGGCCTCGCGGGAATGGTTGCTGTCGCTCTCATGGCGGTAGCGGCGTTCCAGGTCGCGCATGGTCGTGAGGCTCGCATGTACGCGGAGATGGAGTTGGTCGGTGTGGCCGCAGCGATCGTGCTCGAGGCGTGGTTGCGGCGGCCGCGGTCGTGGCACGCCACCGCGATCGGTGCGCTGACCTTCGTCGGCTCGATGACGCACGTCTCGATGCTGCTCCTCGCGACCGGCCTCTTCGCGGCAGCAGGAGGGCGACGCGATCGTGAGGCATGGCGCTGGCGGGTTTCGATCTCGGCGGGTGTCGCGGCGTGGGCCCTGCTGTGGGGTCCGTGGTTCGCGGTGCAGACACGCGGCGGTCACTCCGATTGGGTACCACCGACGTCGTTCCCGTCGCTGGAGGACGCGCTGGCCCGACTCGTCACGTACAACAGCCTTGCCTATGTGCCCGTCCTGCTCGCTGTAGGTGCGGGCACGCTCGTCCTCGCGCGGCACGACCGCGTGCTCGCTCGCGCGTGGGCGTGCTCGTTCCTCGTGCCGGTCGCGGTCGCGGCCGTGGCGGGCCTGGTGGCGCCCGTCATGCTCGACCGCACGTTCACCGTCGTCGCGTGGGCGCCGCTCGTCGCTCTCGGGTTTCTCGTTGCCGAGCTCACGCGTCGCTCACGGGCCGCGGGTCTCGTCACCGTCATCGTTCTGGCCGCGGTGACGATCCCCTCCGTTGTCGCCTCGTACGCGCTGCGCACCGGACCCGACCGGGCCTTACGGGTGTTGGAACAACGCGCCCGGCCCGGCGACGTCGTCGCGGTTCAGGGCGTGTTGAAGATCGTGGAGCTGCAATGGTCGATCGGAGTACGAGAGGGTCTTGCGACACGGCCCGTCGCCGTGCACGAGTTGCCGGACACCGCAGCGCTCGTCTTGGGCCACGCCGTGCCGACCGGCCGGGTCTGGTTGCTCGACGAGCACGGTTCGCGCGTCAACGCATTCGCTCAGTGCGCGTCCGCTTGGAGATCGGGGGCCGCACGCGTGCTGTGCATCCGGCGCCCACCACCGGCATCGCAACGGGCCCTTTCTTCGACGCGGACGCCGTAATACGCTCCAAATCGGGCAGGGTGCTTCGCAGTTGAGGTGGGCAGCTCAACGAACGGGCTCGATCTCCGGGGCTGGAGAGTGTGTTCCGTCGTCGTCGCAGCGGCGGCGGCCATTGCCGTCGCGACCATTTTTCTTCCGAAGTTCTTCGTCGGGCATCCCGTTGCCCCGGCCGGAGCGACTGCGTTCGCCCTCTCGGCGGCCTTCGCGGCAGGTGCGCTCCTGGTCTGCAGGCGGCGCCCGGGTCGCAGGAGCGTCAACCGCGCCCTGACGCACAGCATCGTCACCACGGTGGTGCTGGCATCGTACGCGGCGATCGTCGCCGTGCTGACGGCCTTGGTCGAGGACCACGAGGGCGTCGCGGTCGCGCTCGGCGCCGCAGGGCTCGTCGCGTTCGCAGCACAGCCGATGCACTCGCTCATCCAGCGGCGCCTCGACGCGCGGTTGTTCGGCGGCCTCGGTGACCCGTACCGGGTGATCACGGGCCTCGCCCGCCGCCTCGAGACGACCGCCCTTCCCGAGGACGTCTTGCCAGGCGTGGTGGAAACCGTCGCACACGCCCTGCATCTGCCCTATGTCGCCATCGAGCTCCAGAGCCAGAGTGGTCCGGTCGTCGTGGCGAGCACAGGAACGAGGAACGGCGCGACGACGCGGCTGCCGCTCGTGCACCAGGCCGAGATGATCGGGTGGCTGGTGCTCGGCACGCGGTCGCCGCGCGAACGGTTGACCGGCGCCGACCTGCGCCTGCTGCAGGATCTTGCGCGTCAAATCGGCGTCGCCGCCCGCGGCGTGCAACTCGTGCACGACCTCGAGCAGTCGCGCTCCCTTTTGGTCGCTGCCCGTGAGGAGGAACGGCGCCGGCTGCAACGGAACCTTCACGACGGGCTCGGCCCGATGCTTGCCGGGATCAGCCTGGCCGTGCAGGCGGCACGCAACATGCTCGCGTCCGACCCCGCCGCGGCCGACGCGGTGTTGGAACGTGCGGTCGGCGATTGCCGGACCGCGACGGACGACGTCCGTCGCCTCGTGTACGACCTGCGACCGCCTGCGCTCGACAGGCTCGGTCTGGCCGGCGCGCTGCGCGAACAGGTCGACCGACTGCAGGCACCGACGAACGGGAACGAGAGCCGGCCACTCGCGGTCGCGATCGAAGGCGTCGACGACCTCGGGCCGCTTCCGCCGGCAGTCGAGCTCGCGGCGTACCGGATCGCCTTGGAGGCCTTCGTCAACGTGAACCGGCACGCACACGCGAGTACGTGCACGATCCGCATGATGCGCGACGCTCACGTCGTGGTCGTGGACGTCGTCGACGACGGCGAGGGCATCGGAGCGGGGAGCCGCCCCGGTGTCGGCATCATGAGCATGTCTCACCGGGCCATGGAGCTGGGCGGCTCGTGCACGTTGACCGAGCTCGACGGCGGCGGCGCACACGTGCACGCGGAGCTCCCGATGCCGGTCGTCAACTTCGCCACGATCGCAGCCGAGCACCATGCACACACATCCCGACGGGCAAGGACAGCGGCTCCATGAGATCGGGACGGAAACCGTCCGCACGACACGCACCGAGAGTCAGGCGGCGGCACGGACCAGCAGGAGCGCGCCGCAACCGACTCGATCCCTGACCGGAGCAGTCGGATGGACGTGTTGAGACTGGTGATCGCCGAAGACCATCCCGTGTTCCGCGACGGGTTGCGGGTGCTCTTGACGTCGATCCCCGGAACCGAAGTGGTCGGTGAAGCCTCCACAGGTCTCGAAGCCGTGCGGGAAGCACTCGCGCTCCAACCGGATGTCGTGGTCATGGACCTGGATCTTCCTGAGCTCGACGGCGTCGAAGCGACGCGGCGGATCGTGACGAACAGTCCGCACATCGGCGTCCTCGTCCTCACGATGTTCGACGACGAATCCGTGTTCGCCGCCATGCGGGCCGGCGCGCGGGGTTATCTCCTCAAGGGAGCGGACCACGAGGAGATCCGACGCGCCATCGTCGCCGTGAGTGAAGGTCAGGCGATCTTCGGCCCCGCGGTTGCACGGCGACTCGTCGACTACTTCGCGACCGCCCGACCCGAGGTGCCGCCCGATGTGTTCCCCGGGCTGACGGAGCGGGAGCGGCAGGTGCTCGCCCTGCTCGCTCAGGGCTACGCCAACGCGGTGATCGCGGGCCGCCTCCGGATCAGCGCGAAAACCGTGCGGAATCACGTTTCGAACATCTTCACGAAACTGCAAGTGACAGACCGAGCGCGGGCGATCATCCGCGCTCGCGAGGCCGGTCTCGGCGTCACTCAGGAGCGGCCCGACTGACACCGCGCGGCACAGGAAGGCACGGGCACATGCCATCCATCCGTCCGTCCGGTACAAGGACCTCTCACGAGGCGGTTACGACGCCTTCACGCGTCCGGTGAGCTCGGCGAGACCTTCGCCCTCGAGCGCGTCGAGACCGATGGGCCGGCCGCTCATCGCGAGCACGAGTGATTCGGCCGGCCCGCGGACCTCGGGTCCGTGCCCAAAGCTCCAGTCGAGGTCGGTGGCGGCGAAGCGCAGCCCCGCGGACTTCTTCTTCGACTGCAGGAAGCCGCCGATGTGCGGGAGCGCGTCCAAGGCGGCGACGAGACGCTCTTCGGGGATGTCGCGCGGACGGCCGAGCGGGCGGCGAACGTCCTGGTGGTGGATGAGATGGTCGGTCATGCGCTCACGTACAGGAATGACCCGTGTGAGGCCACGATTGACGGTGTCGGCTTCTGCTGCATACGCGTCGAACACCGCCATCAGCTCTGCGGGTGAATGCGTTGAGCCGTAGTCGACCGACATCACGTGTGAGCCGCGGGCGATGTTGCCCCGATACTTGACGAGCAGGACGGGGAACGTACCGAGCCTCATCTGATATCCGGTACAGATGTGCCCGACGACGTCCCGGACCCGCCACCCCTCGCACAATGAGGCGCTGTCCCACTGCTGTTCGTCGAGCGTGTGGAGGAACGCGGCGAAATCGCCGAGCTCGTCCTTGACGAGCCTGCGGTAGTCGTGGTCCATCGGGCCGGCCTCCCGTGACGAGCGCGCCGTCGGCGCGAACACTGGGTCGCCCGTCATTCGCAGGCCGCCGCGTACCGGATCACCGCGTCTCGACGCACTGCGCCGGTCCAGGGGGCTGCCGGCGATGGCATCCGGGTGCTGCCCGCGGCACGACCGCCGGCAGCACCCGGACGTTCGTCTACTTCAGGCCCGCGGCACGCAGGTCGGAGGCGGGCACGCCGGCCTGCCGGAACGCCTGTGCCGGAATGCCCTTGGAGCGGGCGTAGTGCGGCGCGTACTTGATGAAGTTCCGTCGCAGGGCAGCCAGGTCGACCTTGATCTGCTTCGCCCGCAGCTCGTCGGCGAGCTGCATCCGTTTCGCGATGAGTTCGAGCCTCTGCATCGGGCCTGCCTCAGCGAGCGCGGTGTCGACCTCGTCGAGCTGCTTGCGGATCATCTCGGCCGTGCGCTGACGGCCCCGACGCGGGCGATGCTGTTCGAGCGCCTCCAGATAGGCGCGGACGTGACGGGAAGCTTCCCTGCCCTTGGCGAGCGCGTCCTTGTGGGCCTGCGTCATGGTGAAACGGCCGCTGTCGGTGCCGCTTCGACCCGCCGTCGCCCTCTTGCGCGACGACCGGGTCGTCGTCGTATTGGCCGACGAGCGACCTGCCGTTGCCCTCTTCGCCGATGTCGTCGCCTTCTTGGCTCCCGCCTTTCGTGCCCCAGACTTTTTGGTGGTGCGCTTCTTGATCGGTGGCAATTACCGTTCCTTCCAACATGCGCGACTCGGCGACGCCGTGCGCCGCCATACCCCGAGCGAGCCGAGACGAGTCGCGGACCCCAACAGAGCTTTCATCACCACAGACGGCGATGCGACAAACCCCCTGCACCGCCGCCCACTCAACCCAACGAACCACAGCGGAGAGCGGTTCCCGATGCTGCCGGTCCGGTAATCGAACAAGCAGCGCCCGGATGGGAAGAGAAAGGCGACGCATGACGATAAAGGATCAGCTGCAAGCAGATCTCACCGAAGCGATGCGTTCGCGTGACGAAACCGTCGTCGCAACGCTGCGAATACTGCTGGCGGCAGTGAAACGGGCCGAGGTCGCGGGCAACGCCCAGGTCGAGCTGAGTGACGACGAGGTGAGCGGCGTGGTTCGCAGCGAGCTGCGGAAGCGGGCGGAGGCCGCGGAGATGTACCGAACAGGCGGCCGCCCCGAGCTCGCCGACCGTGAGACGGCCGAGTCCGAAGTGCTCCGCCGGTACCTGCCGCCCGAGCTCGGCGACGACGTGCTCCAACGCATCGTTGCCGAGGAGGTGGCGAGAGCTTTGGACGCCGGGATCACGGGCGGCAAGGCGATGGGGACTGTCGTCAAGGCGGTGCGCGAACGGGTCGGGGCCCAGGCCGAGGGCGCCCGCGTCGCGGCCGCGGTCAAGGCCGCGCTGCAGTAGGCGCCGCGGCGCCGGCGCGCCTGTTACGGGCCCACCCTGGCAAGGAGCGCGCGCGTCGCCTCGCCGGCCCGGCGCGCCGCCTCGATGGGCCCGAGGGCGTGCAGGTCGTCGGAGAAGATCTCCACCCCTACCGGCGCCACCGCGCCGATCTCCTGCAGCACCGAGACGAGACGCACGAGATCGAAATCGCCTTCGCCCGGCAGCAACCGTTCGTGCAGCGTCGCATCGACGAGGTTCTCCTCCGCCGCTGCCGACCCGTCGTCGAGCTGGATACCGAGCACCTTCGAACCGGGAACCGACCGCAACGCCTCCTCGTCGGCACCGCTCCGCACGTAATGCCAAGCGTCGACCGCGATCCCGCCATTGGCGCGGCCGGCGAGGGCGACGATCGCCCAGGCCGTCTCGACGTCGGGAATGCGAGACCACGGTAGGAACTCGAGATGAACGACGAGATCGTGGTCGGCGGCGCGGTCGCACAGCGCGGCGAACGCGGCAGCCGCCCCGTCGACATCCCAGTTGCCTCCGAACACGTCGACCGCATTGAGCGAACGGGCACCGACGGCATCCGCGATACGGAACAACTCGTCCTCGCCATATCGGAACACGCGTTCCGTGTCGAGGTCGGGCGGAATGCTCACGTCGGCCGCCCCCGGCAACCACCACCACGCGGGATCGATCTCGCCCACTTCCAGGCCGTGGTCGGCGAGCATCGACCGCAGATCGGCGTCGCTCCAACCCTCGTCGCGTGCGTCCCAGTAGTCGCGCCCCCACAACGACACGCCCGCGAACCCGCCGGCGGTCGCGGCGTCGAGCCGTTCGGCGAAGGACACACCGCGCGGCAAGGTTCCCGAGCAGAGCACCAGATCGCGAGCGTCGAGTGCCACCACGGCTCCTTCGCGCGGACGTGCTTGCGGTGTGAACGCGGCGATCTTAAGGTCCCCGCGTGCCCGATGACCGCGGTGACCGGCAGCTCGGTGCGATCGTGGCCGGCACGGGATTCGGCTGCTTCACACACGTTCGGGCACTTCGCGCCGCCGGCTTCGACGTGCTGGGATGCGATCCGCGCCTCCGCCACCTCCGGTCGGGGCCGGGGCGAGGTCGAGCGATGAAGCGGTGCGTCGAGCGGCGCGGCCTATTTCTGATCGCCGATGGGTGTCGGGTCCGCGCGTAGCCACGCTTCGTAACCGCCGAGGAGATCGGAGACGTCACCGAATCCCGCGGCGCGCAGGACGCTCGCCGCAATTTGCGACCGGTAGCCACTGCCGCAGTACACGACGACGGGGCGGGCCGGATCGAGCCCGGTCATGGAGTCGGTGAGGACCGCGAGTGGGATGCACCGTGCGTCGGGCAGCGTGCCCTGCTTCGTCTCGCCGGGATTCCTGACGTCGACGATCTGCACGTCCGTTGTCGCGAGACCGACGAGCTGGCCCACCGTGAGCCGCGAGCTCATCTCGACCAGCCCGGGCCTCTCGGCGAAGACCTCGTCGAGCCCGCGGAGCTGACCGATCACCCGATCGAGGCCGATTCGGGCAAGCCGAACGGTCGACTCCAGCGCGGCACCCGGATCGCCGACGAGGACGATGTCGCGGTCCGGGTCGAGCACGTCGCCGGCCCACTCCGCGAAGCGTCCCTGCAGCCCGACGTTGACCGCACCGCGAACATGACCGGCGGCGAAGTCGACCGGTTCGCGCGTGTCGAGCAGCACGAACCGATCGCGCAGCTCCAGTACCTCGTCGATGTCGAGCAGCGGCGGCTCCGACGTCTCGTCGAGAAGCGGGCGCAGCTCACGGTTGCGCTGCGCGTCGAACTCGAAATAGTGCGGCTTCGTCGGCTGCCCTTCGACGAGCATCGCGACGAACGTGGCTTCGTCGCTCAACGCCAGCGCGTAATTGGTTCGACGTTGCTCGCCGATGGTCGAGCTTCGCTCCTCCGACAACGCCTTGCCACACGAGGAGCCGGCCCCGTGCGCCGGAAATACGCGGGTCGCGTCGGGCAGCTTCAGCACGGTGTCGTGCAGCGAGTGGTAGAGGCTCCGCGCCAGCGTCTCGGCCGAGATCCCACTCCCCGCCGACGCAAGGTCGGGACGGCCGACATCCCCGACGAAGAGCGTGTCGCCCGTGAGCACACCGAAGGGCACGGCGTCGTCGGGCCGCTCGTACACGACGATGCAGACCGACTCGGGCGTATGTCCCGGCGTGGCGAGGATCTCGAGTGTCACCTGTCCCAACGACAGACGCTGTCGATGGCGCAGCGGCTCGGCGGGGAACTGGACGTCCGCCCCCTCACCGAAGGAGATGACCGCACCGGTGCGCGCGGCGAGCTCCAGGTGTCCGCTGAGGAAGTCCGCGTGCAGGTGCGTCTCGATGACCCGTTCGATGCGCAGCCGCTCCGCGGCGGCTTGGTCCAGATAGATCTGGACATCGCGCCGAGGGTCCACCACGACCGCTCGTCCGGTGGTCTCGTCGCCGATCACGTACGACGCATGCGAGAGACATCCCAGGTAGTGCTGCGTGAAGATCATGCGCGGTCCTGTCCGTTCATCGCGACTGCGGGATCGCGGCCGAAGCCACGGGACGAACGACGATCCCGACCTGTTGCACCGGATTGGCGCCGTAGCCGAGGCGGTTCCAGTGTGGCTGCTCCGGTTGCGTTCGACCCGCGAGATCCGTCGCACGAGCCCGCACGGTCGTCGGACCCGTCGTGTCCACCGTCGTCATCAGCTCCCACCACTGCCAACTGTGCGGCTCGCGCCGGCCGACGAGCTGCGCAGTGTGCCACTCGCCCCCACCGACGCTGACCTCGACGCGCGCGATCCCGCCGGCACCGCTCCACGCTACGCCGCGCACCAGGAACCGGCGATCGACCGTCTGGCCGTCCCGTGGCGAGATCACGAGGGCGCGCACGCGCTGCAACCTCGTCGGTTCCCGTGCCGGGTCCGAGTCCGATGCGGGGTCGAAGTAGTAGCGATCCGCCTGGAAGAAGCCACGGAACGACTCCGGCGTCACGTCGATGCTCGTCAGCCACTTCACCGACGCCACCGCGTACCAGCCGGGCACGATGAGCCGGAGTGGATACCCATGCTGGATCGGCAGCGGTTCGCCGTTCATCGCGTACGCGAGGATCGCGTTCGACTCACGCGCGTCTTCGACGGACAAGCTCCGCTCGAAGTCGATGCTGTGCGGCGTCCCCTCGACGACACCACGGTCCGCGCCGCGGAAGACCACCTCACGCGCGTCATCTCTCGGCCCGGCGCGCTCCAGCACCTCGACGAGAGGTACGCCGGTCCATTCCGCCGTGCTGACGGCGCCGAGGCCCCATTGCTCGCCCTCGACCGGCGGTGTGAGCAGGGAACGGCCATTGCCTGCGCATTCCAACGTGACGACGCTCGACTGCGAGGGCATCGCGTGCAGATCGTCGAGATCGAGCCGCAGCGGACGCTCGACGAGGCCGGCGATCTCGAGACACCAGTCGACGGGATCGATCACCGGGATGCCGAAGTGGTTGCGGACGTAGAAGCGGGCGGTGGGCATCACGACCCCACCCACGAGGTCCGGTAACGACGTCTCGCAGTTGAGTGGATGGGCGCGATGCACGACGAGCCCGGCCTCGACAGCGTCCTCGCACGCTTCGTCGGCCGGCAGTGCGGGGAACGGCCCTTCGACGGGACGCGCGGGCGCTGCGCAACCGCCGTTCGCCGCGACGCGCGCGCACGACGACGCTGGGAACACCTCCACCGTGCCCGCGCGTTCGAACGGGGCCATGAACTCTCGGACTTCACGTTCGCCCGGCGCCTCGACGATGAGCAGCATCCTGTGCTCGCCCGTCACCACGGCCTCGGCCGTGATTCGCACGCCGGCGCGCGCCGCGTTGGACCGGCTGAGGTGGTGGAGCAACTGCGACGCCCCCGCCGGATCCTCGGCCGGACACCGCTCCGGGCGGTGCTCGTGACGGACGACGAAGAGGTTCATGGCGCACCTCCCGAAGCGCGCCGATCCGCGCACCCTGTACGCCCAGTATCCGGACCGGAGCGCCCGATTTCCAGTACACGATCGGGACTCACGACCACGACGCGCCCTCGACGCCCCCGGCGCCGCGGCGTACGGTTCGCAGCAGGCGATGGAGCGGCCGCGTGGTGCGTCGCTGCGTAGTTGGAGGGCCCGTGGGCGTCCGGCCTACGAGAATCCAGCGGCGGAAGCGTCGTGACCGACGTCGTGCCGGGGCGATCGTGCTGCTCGTCGTCGCCGTCCTCGCCGGCGCGCTGGTGTGGACGGCGGGCTACCGCCATCGGGTCGAGGCGTCGGCCACCGACGCAATCCTGGTCGACCTGACGCAGGCGCCCGCGCCGGTGAACGGCCCGGCCTTCCATACCGAGACCGTCGTGGTCACGGGCCATCGTGTGGTGATCACACGGAATGGTCCCCTGTTCTCCGCTGTGACGACGGCCGGGAGCGCGGGGACCGCGAAGCGGGACGCGGTCGTCGCCTTGCGCCGCCTCCTGCGCCGCGTCTCCGACGAGCAACTGCGTCTCGCGCTCGACCGCAGCGATCTGGCTCGGCAGGCGTACGCCGCGAACGATGCCGACGTTCGCAACGCGCTCGCGGCGAGCGGGGCAACGGACCTTCGGCACGCGCTCGACGATCGAGCACTGCGCCTCGCGCAGCTGGAGACGATGCAACGAGCCGCGCAGAACCGCGACGCACGCCTTGCGACCGGGCTCGCCGTGATGGTCGCGCAGGCACAGCAGGACCTGTTCGACCTGCGTTCGCTCGCCGACCGCGTGGCCGCCGCGACCCTGACGCGCGACCGGGCTGCGGCCGACATCGCGCAGGCTCAAGCCGCGATCGCCCGTTGGCGGTCGACCGGGGACACCGCGTCCGCCGCGCCGATCACCGTCCACACATCCGTGCAGGGTCGTTCGGTCCCACTTCGGGCCGGACTCACATTCCTTCTCGCGGGCGTGGCGATGGTGGCGGTGCTCCAGCTGGCGAGCGACCGACGACATCACGCTCGGCGCACAGATCGGGCGCGGCTGCCCGTTACCACCAGCGTCCAGGACACGACTCCCTCTGTGATCCACCTCGACGAGCGGTTCATCGATCTGACGACCGGGGAAGAACCGGCCCCCAACGGAGTCGAACCCGCCGACGCTCCACGGAGCCCTCCGGGAGATCCCGCGGACGGCGCCCTCTCACACCCCGAGCCTCGGCACACCTGACGCGCTATGAGCGCGTGATACCGAGGAGACTCGCGAACACCACCACGTTGTCCCGGTAGCTGTGTCGGGCGCGGTCGAACACTCCCCCACAGGTGATCAGACGCAGCTCCGAACCGGCGACCGGCCCGAACACCTCCTGTGTCGGAAAGTCGGTCTTCGGCACCTGTTCGACGCGTCGAACAGCGAAGTCGGCACGGGTGCCGTCGGCGCGATCGACCACGATGACGTCGTCGCGACGAAGCTTGTGCAGGTCGAAGAACACGGCGACGCCTCGGACGGAGTCGACGTGACCCGCGATGATCGCAGGCCCCTGCTCACCCGGATTCGCACCGAAGACATACCAACCGGCGGTCGAGTAGTCGGACGGGACCTGCAGCGTCCCGTCCGCGTTGACGCCGAGAGGCACGAGCAGCGTGTCGACCCCGAGCGTGCCGATCCGGAGTCGTACCGGATGCGGCCCATCCTGCACCTCGCGCGCGGGCGTCGGCGTGGGCGCGTACAGGACGGGCAGCGGTGCAACCGCGCCGGCGGAAGGCGCAGCGCTGGGGGTGGGGGCCGGGTCGTCGTACCAGGCCGAGACCGTGCCTCCCGCGAACGCGAGCGCGAGCAACGCGGTAACCGCCAGTGCCGGTTCCACCAGCGACGCCCGACGGCGGCGTCGACCAACCATCACATTGCTCCCTCGCTGCGCCCTCCCGGGCATCCGCCCAGGGCGCAACTCGTCCGCACCATCGATCAGCTCGCGCGGAGGCGTCGCCGGCGCACGAGGAGCAGCGCGACACCACACAGCGCCACGGCGGCCGGGATCAACGCGAGCGATTCACCGTTCGGCGCCGCGGCGGTGCCACCTCCGCCCGTCGCCGCGCCCCCTGCGGGCGTCACGGCGGAACCTCGGGAATCGACGAGCGGCAGCACACGCACCGGTTGGCCCACTCCGCCGATCGCCACGAGCGTGTAGGTGATGCCCGCACCGAACGTGAGCTGCGCGCCATCACCGAGCGTCGACCCGTTGGCGACGGCCAGGATGTCGAGCTGGTATTGGCCGGGGCTCACCGCGATGTATTGCGATGCGGCAGGGAAGTCGGTCTGCGGGAAAACGGTGGACGCCTGCCGGAACTTGATCTCGAGCGGACCCTCGCCGACCGCGGCGTTCACCATGCGGGCCTTGGCCGATCCCTGCGACGGCGACGACAGATCGTCGTCGAAGATCGCTCCGCTCAGCTGGGCGTGTGGGCCCACACCGGCGACGGTGTATGCGTGGCCGCTCTCGAGCACCGCATTCGACGAGACCGCGGGCGGACTGTCCGGCGCTGCGCCCGCGGGACGAAGCTCGAGAAGGTGCGACCCGGCCGGCAGGCTGACGTAGTCGGACACGGTCCGGTAATTGACGTTGCCGAGCACGAAATGGCCGTCGACGTACACGTCGACGCCACCGGTGTCGGGCGAGAAGTGCGCGACGCGCACCAGGGCCGTTCCGGTGTCGGCGGACGCAGCGGGGGCGACGACGACGGGGGCGAGCAGCGACGCTGCAGCGAGGAGCACGAGCCAACGTCGCATCTGTCCTCCGTTGTCCGGCGCGCACACCGCCCGAGAAGACAGCAACGGAAGATAGCCCGCGAATGGGCTGATCGCACGGGGTATTTCGACAAACACGCGAGGCGTTACGGAGGACCCCCGACACCGCCGCGCCCGAGAGGACCTCAACTTCTGGGCTCGGATGCCGATGTTGCTCGTCGGCGGGTCTCTAGGGTCTCGAGAAAGGGCGTTCAGCCATGGGTGTTCTCCAAATCGGCGGCCTCGTCGTGGTCGTGTTCCTCGTCGGCTCGCTCGTGATGCTCCGCAAGCGCGGTTCGTCGCCGGCGCCGGCTCGTCGCAGCGCCGCGACCACCCGTCGCAGCTCCGGCGTCTGAGGGCGTCGGGAGAGCCGACTCAGGCCGCGCCAAGGAGCTGCTGCACCGTCACGAAGTCGTAGCCCTGGGCCCGCAGCGTCGAGACGATCGTCGGCAGCGCGACCCAGTCGCGCGACAACGAGCCGACGTGGAACATCAGGATCGCTCCGGGCGCGGCGCCGTCGACGCACCGTCGAACGATCGCGTCGGGATTCGCGCCGCGCCATCCGAGGGAATCGACGGTCCACAGCACCTCGTACGCGAAGCCGGCGCTTGCGACGTCGCGCCGTACGGATGCATCGGTGTCGCCGTACGGCGGTCGGAACCACGGCAGTGTGTGCTGCCCGGTGACCGCGAAGATCGTCGACTCGGCATTCAGGACTTCGGCCCGACGTTGCGCGCTCGTCAGCGGACGCGTGCCGGTCGAGTGACCGGTGAACGACCGGTGGTCCTGCGTGTGGTCGATGAACGTGTGCCCGTCGGCAACGAGCTGGCGCGCTTGTCGCGCGTTCGTCCGCACCCAGTCGCCGGTCGCGCCGAAGGTTGCCCTCACACCTGCTGTGCGCAACGTCGCAAGGATGTCGTCGGTGTGGCCGAGATCGGCGCCGGCATCGAATGTGAGGGCGATCACCCTCCTCGTCGCGGGTCCGCGTGTGATGGAGACCGCCGGTGACGGCAGCGGCCCGCTCGGGGCCGGGGCGCTGACGGATGGCACGGCCGAAGACGTAGCCGAACGCCCGGTGCTCGGCGGCGCCGGCGCGGATGATTCGGTCGAGTGCCGCGTGGTGGTCGTGCCCGTCGCGTGAGGCGCGGACGCGCCGCTGCAGGCCGCACACAGCGTGAGGAACGCGATCGTGGCGTGGACGGCGCGCCGGCGCATGTCCCATGCTCGCGGATTCCGGTCGCCCGGGAGCGCGCAGCCGAGGGAGCCGTCGATATCCTCACGATCCGAGCCGGACGAGACGCCGGCCGAGTGAACGCAAGGCTCTGCGCACCTCGTCGGGCTCGAGCACCTCGAAGCGGCACTCCAAGCCCGCGAGGTAGCCCGCGAGCCACTCGGGCTCGCCGCCGATGACTGCGATCGTCGTCTCGTCGCTCTCGGCCTCGAGCAGGGCAATGGTGCGGGGGATGAGTCGGGCCGCCTCCGACAACGTGGCGTGCAGTCGCACCCGGGCCCGGATGTCGTACGTCGCGACCGCGATCCCGCGCGCGACGAGATCCGCCGCGTCAGGTGGATCGGGCACCGGGGTGAAGCGCGATCCCGTCAACTCAGCGTTCGATGCACGGTCGACGCGAAACGTCCGCCACTCGCGCCTGAGCGTGTCGAACGCGACGAGATACCAGCGACGCTCGGTGTGCACCAAGCGGTACGGCTCGACGACACGAGACGTCACGCGATGGGACGCGTCGGTGTACGTGAAGCCGACGCGCTCCGGTCGACGGCATGCAACCGCCATCGTCATCAACGTGTCGACATCTATCGGCGACGGGCCGCCGTGGAGAATCCCGACCGTGACCGCCGCGAGCGCGGAGACGCGTTCGCGCAGGCGCGCCGGCATCACCTGATCCAGTGTCGCGAGTGCGGACAGCGCGGCTGCCTCCGTACCGGTGCCGGTCCCCGCCGCGCTGCGCAGTCCGAGGACGACCGCGACCGCTTCGTCGTCGTCGAGCACCAGCGGTGGAAGGCGCGCACCACGCCCGAGCGTGTATCCGCCGTACGGACCGGTCGCCCCGTCGATCGGATACCCGAGTTCACGCAGACGCGCGACGTCCCGACGAACCGTCCGCTCCGTCGTGCCGGTCTCCGCGGCCAGCTCGATCGCGCTCCACGATTGGCGGCTCGCGAACAGCACGAGCATTCGCAGCAGGCGGCTCGGCGTGTCCACGTCGGGATTCTCGCACGGTTGCGGACCGATTCTGTCCTGAATCCTCCGTACCTTCGCGACAGCCACCACGACAGAGGAGACGGCCGTGCACTCCCCCGACCCCGAGCTCCTGCGCAACCTCACCGTCGAACGCGAGCGCGCCCGGCGCGAGCAGGCCGCGGCCGAGCGGCTCGCCCACCAGATCAGGATGGCGACGCGCGCCGACAGGACCTCCCGTCGCCTGCCCGGCCGCTCCATGGTCGACCGTCTCACCATACGCCTGAGGTGGGTAACGTCGCTCTGGTGACGACGGTCGGCCCCGAACTGGACGCGGCGCGTGCGCAGGTCGTCGACCGCGGGCTGACGGCCGAGGCCGTGGGCCGCCTCGTCGACGTCGTCGGCAACCGGTCACTCGAGGCGCTCGGCCCGGTGAAGCAACAGCTCAAGCACTTCTTCTCCTCCGAGCCGTGGACGGAGAGCGACGACCAGGCGCTCGCGACCGCGATCGGCCCCGGGACCGAGAGCGGCAGCCACGAGCTCGCGCCCGGGCTCGTGATGCAGTGGGACTACCCCGAAGGCCGGTTCCGGTTGCGGGTCGTCGGTGATGTGTCCGGTGTTGCGGATGCGCGCGACTCCGGCGCTCCCTCCGACACCGGTGCGGATCTCGGCGCGACCTTCGAAGGCGACGTCGTTCCCGAAGCCACGCCGAGCCCGCGGACGATCCGGTTCGCGACACCCGCGCTGCACGAGGGACCGAGCCGGGTGTACGAGGCCCGCACCGCGCCCGACGACCCTCGCGTCGCGCGCGTCTTTGAGGAGTTCGACGACGTCACGAATGTGCTCGTCGGACCCCACTTCGTCGCCGTCACGATCAAGACCCCCGGTCGCTGGGAAGCCGTCCTCGCGCCGATGCTGCACGTCGTGGATGAGGAGTTCGGAGGCGAACGGCCGAGCAACCGCGTGGAGCCCGGGCCGAGCGTCACGCGGCCTGCAGCGAGCCCCGATGAGACACGCCCGCCCCGCCGTCTCCAACGGGCCTGGGCCGATCTGGGCGCGCTGCGCGTCGAAGAGCCCGAAGATCTCGAGCGCATTCTGGGCGCCTCACGCGATGACGATCCCGCGCGTCGTCAGGTGGCTGCCGCGATCCTGGCGGATGCGCCGGCCGATGCGGCCGCGACCGCCTGGCGACGGCTGGTCGACGACACGTCCCGTGCCGTGCGCCGCAGCGCCGTCGACGCGGTCGCGGGTGCGGTACGCCCCGAGCTGCGTCCGCTGCTCGAGCACGCGCTCCACGACAGCGACGCGTGGATCCGTTGGAAGGCGTTGCGTGGCATCGGCTCGATCGGCGCGGATCCGAGCCGCGAGGCCGTCGTCGTATGCGCGGAAGACCCCGACTTCCGCGTGCGCTTGGAGGCGGGACGGGTGCTGACCGGCTGAAGCGCAAGCTGAACGTCCGACGTCGTGGCGCAGCCCGGGGTGCCCGACTGCGCCACGACGAACGAACCGGAACGGGGATTACTGCGCCGGTGTCGGCGCCGCCGGGCTCGACGGCGTCGTGGCGTTCCCCGCGCTCTCCTGCGACTCTCGTTGCGGGCTCTCCTGGCTCTCGTGCGCGGCGTTCTCGTTGCTCCCGTGGTGCCAGCCCACGCGACCGGCGTTCTCGTCGGCCTCGCGCTGGGGCGTCTCGGCCTTCTCGTGCGTGGCGTCCTCGTTGGAGTGCGGTGCGCTTCCGTTGCTCGGCGTGTTCGGCGAGACCGTCGACGACGTGGTGGAGTCGGCACCGGCGAGGGCGGTGATGCCGAGCGCTGTTCCGGCCACGCCTCCCCCGATCAATCCGACAACCAGACTTGCGACAGCAACTCGGTTCTTCATCGATGCGTGCAACCTCTCTCGAGACGGAGTCGTCGACCGCAACTGTGCGACCGCGACACTGGAACTCTGACCCTCCAACCTGAGACACGCATGAAGCGAGGCTGGTACCCCGCTGTGAGAGCGCGCGGGCGGCGTCCCCCTCGGCGCAACAGGTCAGATCGCGGTGAGGATGCGGAACGACAGCGCCGTCGCGAATCCGTACACGAGATGCGCGCTGAGATCCTTCGCGAGCGTCTGAGGGTCGTACTCCCAGATCGGCTTGTAGAGCTTCGCAAGTGGAAGGACCACGTAGCTCGAGCCCCACACCACCGGGCCCAGCAGCACCGCCGCCGCGACGCGGTGCTTCGAGAGCGAGCCGGCCACGATCCCGTACTGGGCGCCCCACAAGACGCCATAGCTCCAATGCATGGCGTTGTTCACGAGCGGCGCCGCTTCCGCCGGCAGCTCCCGTTGGAGGAATCCTTCGAGGACGCGCTTCCCGACCTGCCCTGGAACCGACACCTCGTCCCAGTCCGGCTTGGTGACGAACTCCCATTCGAGGAATCCCTTGTCGCCGCCTCCCTGCTTGTAACGGCGGTACCACACGAGATCCATCGCAATCGTCCCGACCGCTCCTGCGATGGCGCCGCACGTCACCGCGCGGAGTGGCGTCTGTTGCGACCGCTTCATGGCACACCTCCGGAGCCGGACGGCGACGGCACAGGCACGACCATGTCGGTATCTTCCTACGCCGTGGACCAGTACGACGTCGCCGTCGTCGGTGCCGGATCGGCCGGTGCGGTGCTCGCGAGCCGGCTGTCCGAGGACGCGCGACGCACCGTGGTCCTTCTGGAGGCCGGGCCCGACCACACAAGCGCCAACACGCCGGCAGGGGTCGCGGCCGCGAACTTCTTCGGAGCGATGGCGGTGCCGGGGAGGATCTGGCCCGATCTGGCGGCGGTGCGGGCCCCCGGTCGGCAGCCGGCGGTCTACGTGCGCGGTCGCGGTGCCGGCGGCTCGTCCTCCGTGAACGCCATGATCGCCATCAGGGGCATCCCCGACGACTACGACCGCTGGGCCGACGAGCTGGGCTGTACCGGTTGGTCGTGGGCCCGGATGCTCGAACGGTTCTTGACCATCGAGCACGACACCGATTTCGGCGGCGACGGGTTTCACGGAAGAGGCGGTCCGCTTCCGCTCGTTCGCGTGTCGCACCGGGCGCCGTTCGACCTCGCGGTGGAAGACGCCGTTCGCGACCTTGGGTACCCGGCGTGCGACGACTACCACGCTCCCGATGCAACCGGGTTGAGTCGCGCCGCGCTGACGCTGCGGGACGGACGACGCGTCTCCACCAACGACGCGTACCTCGAGGAGGCGCGGCAACGGCCCAACCTGTTCGTGCGCGGCGACGTGCTGGTCGATCGCGTGCTGCTCGACGGCCGTCGCGCGCGGGGGATCGTCACGGCGGAGGGCGAAGAGATTCCCGCGCGTGACGTCGTCATCTGCGCAGGAACGATCCACTCGCCCGCGATCCTGCTGCGGTCGGGTATCGGCCCAGGGAGCGGCCTCCCTGTCGGCGCGAACCTCATCGAGCATCCGGCGACCCCGGGCTTCGAGATCGCGCTGCGTGACCACGCCCGTTCGACGTCCACGGAAGTTCCCGTCATCAACTCGATCCTTCGGTACTCGTCGACGATGTGCGACGCGGGCCCCAACGACATGCAGGCCGTCTGGTTCACGGCGATCGGCACGACGGTCGAGGATCTGGCAGGAGCGCGAATGTTCGCGGCGGCGATGCGAGTGTTCTCGCGCGGTGAGCTGCGGCTGCGGTCCATGGACCCTTCCGACGACCCCGTCATCGAGTTCCGGATGCTGAGCGACGAACGCGATCTGGCGCGGATGCGTGATGCCGTCTACCGCCTCGTTGCGATCGTCCGACATCCAGCGCTCCGAGCCGTGACCGACTCGGTGACCGCCGGAACCGACTCGATCGAATCGCTCGACAGCGACGCGGCCATCGACGAATGGCTCGCTGCGAACGTCAACGACTATGTGCACGCAGTGGGCACGTGTCGCATGGGAGCACCCGGCGATCCTGGCGCAGTGGTCGACCCGGAGTGTCGCGTGATCGGCTTCGAACACGTCCGCGTGTGCGATGCGTCCGTGATGCCCGACATTCCGAGAGCCAACACCCACCTGACGACCGTCGCGATCGCCGAAGGCCTGGCCGAACTCATGGCTCGATCGCCTTGAACACTGACTCCGTACGTCCTCGGCCGAGACCGGCCGCGGAGAAAGGAACGATCATGGCTGATGTGACCGTCGAGGAGACCGTGGGCGCGCCGCCGTCGGTGCTCTACGGGCTCGTGAGCGACGTAACGCGGATGGGTGAATGGAGCCCCGAGAACACGTCGTGTCGGTGGCTCGGCGCCGCGACGGGTCCGTCGGTCGGCGCGCGGTTCAAGGGCACCAACCGGCGAGGCTGGCGGCGGTGGTCGACGACGTGCACGGTGACCGACGCCGACCCGGGCCGGCGGTTCGCGTTCGACGTCAGCTCCGGGCCGGCCGCGATCTCGAGCTGGAGCTACGAATTCGTCCCCGTCGAGGAGGGCACCCGGGTCATCGAGTCGTGGACGGATCGCCGTGCGGCGTGGATGCCGGGCATCGCGCGGATCGTCATGGGCGTGCGCGATCAGGCGGAACACAACCGCGCCGGCATGCGCACGACGCTTGCCGCGCTCCGACGCGCGGCGGAAACCGCCACCGCCGGCTCTACGTGAACAAGAGCCGGGTCGAGACCCTGAGCGACGGTGTATTCGCGATCGCGATCACACTGCTGGTGCTCACGATCCCGCAACCGGCGGACTACCACCACCTCGGTCACGAGCTCGCGAACCGTTGGCCGTCGCTCGCGGCATACGTCGTGAGCTTCGCGGTCATCGGGATCATGTGGCTGAACCACCACTCGATCTTCGGTCACTTCGCGCGCATCGACCGCGGACTCTTCTACCTGAACCTGCTCCTGCTGCTGACCGTCGTGTTCATCCCGTACCCGACGGGAATCCTGGGCGAGGCGTTGCGCCGAGGCGACGGTGCGCGTGTCGCGGCGGTCGCGTACAGCGTCACGATGGCGATCAACGCGTACGCCTGGGCCGCCGTCTGGCGTTACGGCAGCGGCGGGCGTCGACTGCTCTCGGAGCGGTTTCCCGAGAGCGAGCGCCCGACGGCCACCTTCGCGTTCACCATCGGGACGGTCCTGTACACCGCCTCGATCGGCGTCGCGGTGATCAACGCGTACGCATGCCTCGCGTTTCACGCTCTGCTGGCGGCGTACTACGCACTCGATCCGCTCTCGCGACGCGCGGCGCGGGGCATCGAGCCCGGCTGATCCGGCGCGGCTCGAGGGGCGCGATGGAACCCGGCCCGACCTCGCCCCATACTGAGGCTGTGGCGAGGTTGCCGCTGTCCGTCGGGCCTTTCTCGAACGGCGAGTTCGTGCCGCGAGCGCCGTCGCGCCACGACCACGACATCGTCCGCGCAACGCTCGATCTGGCCGACGACGCGGCCCGCCGGGCGGGCGTCGACCGCCGGAAATTCCTCCAGACCGCCGGTGGTGTTGCCGCGCTGCTGAGCGTGTTCAACCTCGCCGCCTGCTCCTCGGGTCACTCGGCCCGCCGGCGACCCTCACCCGGAGGCAGCCACGTCGTCCCGCCGAGTCACGACATCGCGGCGTGCGAGCGCGCATTGGGCTCGCAGGGTGAGTTCGTGTTCGACGTGCACACCCACCACGTCATGCCGGACCGCCCGTGGCGTCACACTGCGCCCGACACGGTGCGTCTGGTGCAGGGCATGCTCCCGCAGTGCGCGGCCAACGACCCATTCGAGTGTGCGAACCGCGCCGCGTATCTCCACGACATGTTCCTCGCGAGCGACACGACGGTCACCGTGCTGTCCGACGTGCCGATCACGGGGCCCGACGACGCGCCACTCCCTTTCGACGACGCTCTGTCGACACAGCAGTTCGCCGACGGACTGACGCGCGGCGGAGCGACACGCGTGCTTCTCCACAACGTGATCTCACCGAACTTCGGGAGCCTGCAGGCGCGCCTCGACGGGATGGAAGCGACCGCCGCAACCCGCCGCGTCGCGGCATTCAAGGTCTATACGGGCTGGGGACCGAACGGACGCGGATTCGCGCTCGACGATCCTGCGATCGGACTCCCGGTCCTGCAGAAGGCTTCGGATCTCGGCGTGAAGGTGTTCATCTCGCACAAGGGTCTTCCGCTCATCCGCTTCGACCCTTCGCACAACGGCCCCGACGACATCGTGGCGGTGTCACGGCAATTCCCGGACATGCAGTTCGTCGTGTTCCACAGCGCCTGGGACCCGAACCGTCGTGAAGGCCCGTACAACTCCACGGCCCGGCAGGGAATCGACACGCTGCTGCGCGCGCTCGACCAACACCAGGTGTCACCGAACAGCAACGTCTGGGTGGATCTCGGAACGGTCTGGCGGCAGGTGCTCACGAACCCCGACACCGCCGCACACGCGGTGGGCAAGCTGCTGAAGCGCGTGGGCGTCGACAGAGTGCTGTGGGGCACCGACGCGATCTGGTATGGGTCCCCGCAACCACAGATCATGGCCTTCCGGGCGTTCCAGATCGGCCCGGCATATCAGGAGCGGTACGGCTATCCGGCCCTCACGACCGAGGTGAAGCAGAAGGTGCTCGGCCTGAACGCGGCGCGCCTCTTCGGCATCGACCCCACCGCGCAGCGGTGCGCCTTGGCAACCGATCCGCTCGCCACGGCCAAGCCGGCCGCAGCGGAGCTGCACCGCACCGGCGTCGTTCCCACAGGATGGGGCCCTCGTGCACCGACGACGCGGCGCGAGATCCTGCAGTGGCTCGCGTCACCCGCGACGAGGTGGACGCCCGCGTAGACCCCACCCCTACGACGTCACGCCCGAAGAGTTCCTGGCCACCTCGGACATCGACTGAGTGGACCGATCCGAGTCCCTGGCCGCCGGACCTTGATGTTCGGCCGCGACTGCGAGCTCGCTGCGGTCACGTCCCGCCCGCTTCGCCCGGTACAACGCGGCGTCCGCCGCGCCGACGAGCGGCTCCGGCTCGTAGCCGTGAACCGGCGCGACGGCGACTCCTGCGCTCACGGTGACGCGCGGCTCGTCCGGCTGAGCCGCCGCGATCGCAGCGCGCAGACGCTCCGCCGCACGGAGGGCTTGTTCGACCATGCCGCATCCCGGGAGCAGCACCGCGAATTCCTCGCCCCCGTAGCGGGCCGCCAGGTCTGCTCCACGGCACGCCTCCGACAACGCCGCTCCGACGTGACGCAGCACCGCGTCGCCGGTGGCATGTCCGTAGTGGTCGTTGATCGATTTGAAGTGGTCGACGTCGATGAAGACGATCGAGTACGGGTCACCCCGCCGGATATGGCGATCAGCTTCCCGGCGAAGTGCATCGTCGAAGACACGCCGGTTCGCCAGTCCGGTCAACGAGTCATGGCTGGCGAGTCGCTGCACCTCACTCAACAACATCGCGTTCTGCAGCGTGAGCGCGGCGTTCGCCGCGCATTGAGCAAGCGCGTCGACCGTCGCCACGGGAATTCGCGCCGGCTGACCACCCCACTCCGCCACGAGACTGCCGAGGTGCACGTCGTCCGCGATCAACTCGACCGTGACGACATTGCGCGCCCCCGGCAGCAGCGACTCGAGAGGGTGGCCTCGTTCCAGCCTCCGGAGACACCGCGGTTCCCGGCCGTCCGCGGGCGCCGGAGCGCGGGCTGGCGACGTCTCCGCCTCGAAGCGCGCGACCGTCCCGGGCGGAACCGCAGGTGCCACGGCCGCAAATCGTCCGGGACGGTCGAGACAGGCGGCGACGCGCACGAAACCGAGGCGACCCTGGACGTGCGCGACGAGACTCGACAGAACCTCCTCGGCGTTCGAGACCCGATCGAGCGCGTGGCCGAACTCCACCAGCCCCGCCAGCTCCCGGCCGCGCTCGCGCAACCTTCGCTCATTGAGCGCGGCGCACATCGCGACAACCGTCGCGACGACCAACAGCGCGACAGCCTCGATCCCCGCGCGCAGGCCCGGTGTGCGGTGCGCACTGGCGAGCGCGGCAGGCCCGAGGTACCCGGCCAACGCAAGGGCACGAGCTCCACACAAGAGGAGCGCGTACCAGGCAGCAAGCTGCAGACCCGCCCGGTACGACACCAGCAGCACGGTCGCGACGACGGTGAGGTAGACGAGCGGCATCAGGGGGCTCGCGGAGGCACCTGTCAGCGCGATCGCGACCGTCACGAGGACCGCGTCGGTCAGCACCAGCGTCGAGACCAGCACGAGGCCGCGCACGCGCAGACGGCGTCGCGCGGTCTCGAGCAAGGTCGTCACGACGAGATACACGAGCGAAACGAACGCCAGTGCATGGGCGCGGCCGGGCGTGGCCGTCTTGGCGAGCCCTGGGGCACACACGATCCAGCCGATCGCGACCACGCGGACGAGTTGCAGTAGCGTCAGCCGGCTGAGGAGCGGGACGAGATCCTGCCGATGGGTGCCCGGCGCCCTCCGCCGCGCGCTCGCGGTGATGGGCGTCACGAGAACGGGATCGTCTCGTCGGTGTCGTCGAGCGGCGAGCGCGCGAGCTTCGGGTCGCGCCGGTCGAACGACGCCTCGGCGACGAGAAACCCGGCAATGAGCACGAGTAGCGCGACGGCCGGGATGAAGCTCCGGACGCTGTTCGCGATCGCGGCGGGGAGCGACCGCTCACGAAGGTTCACGTCCATTCCCCCGGTGTCGGTCGCGAGCGCGGCCTCGTGGGTCGACGGTCGCACGCGTGCGTCGGCGCCGGTCGCGGTCCGCCCGTTCACGGCTCCGGATGATGGAGCGCCGCCCGCACCTGCACCGGTGGCGGTACCGGGCGCGCCGGGCGCTGAACCGACCGGCAGTTGGGGAAGACCGCCGGGAATCGTGGTCGGCACCGTAGTCGGCGCCGTCGGCGGCCCGATCGGTGCTGTCACGGGGACGGTCACGGGCGGCAGCGTCACGGGCGGCAGCGTCACGGGCGGCAGCGTCACCGGGGGAACGGTCACCGGTGGGGCGACCGTGGGGAGTGGCACCGTGACCGGCGGCAACGTCACCGCGGGCACCGTCACCGTCGGCGTCGTGACCGGCGGCGACGTGATGGACGTTGCGCCCACAATCGCAGCATGGCTCGGCGTGGCTGCGGCGAGCAGCGTCCATGCGGTGGCTGCCACGACCGTTGCGACCCGGAGCGCCGCCCGACCTCGACGGGTCGTGGTTCGCCACAGGATCACTGGTGACGTGGTGCTCATCGCTTCATCGCAGCCCTCTGATCCACCCCGACGCCCTGCCCGCGACTAGCCGTACATTCGGCAGGCAGCGTCATGTCTTGAGGAGTTGGAACCCGTCCGGCGACCTCGATGTGTGAAGCGCGCCGCGTTCGGGTACGGCCACGACGCCATGCACCTTTGCGTGGCGCGGACGCGGTCGTTCGAGCAGCGACCGCGCCCGGGTACGTTGGATCCCCGGATGTGGCTGTCGACAACGACGGCAGGAATCGCACGCGTGGACAACTCGAGCGCCGTAGACCACAGCCCGGACGCGTCACCCTTCCGGCACGAAGCGCTGTTGTACGAGTCCGACGACACCTTCTTCGACGGCACCATGTCGTTCATCCACGAGGGGCTGTCGGCGGACGAACCCGTACTCGTCATCCTGAACGCGGCCAAGAACGACGTGCTGAGGGACCGCCTGGGTGCCGACGCACGACGGGTGGACTTCGCCGACATGGCAGCGGTGGGCGCCAACCCCGCCTGGATCATCCCGGCGTGGCGAGAGTTCGCGAACCGGTGTCTCGCGGACGGCCGACCGTTCCGGGGCATCGGCGAGCCGATCTCGAAGGATCGCAATCCCCACGAGCTCGTGGAGTGTCAGCGGCACGAGGCCCTCCTCAACCTCGCCTTCGCCGGCACCGTGGGGTTCCGGTTGATGTGCCCCTACGACATGACGTCCCTCGCGCCCGACGTGCTGGCCGAAGCGCACCGCACCCATCCGTCGATCGTCGAAGGAACGCAACACCGAGTCAGCAACGACTACCGCGACATCGACGACGTCGCCGCGCCGTTCGACACACCGCTCCCCGAGCCGCCCGCAGTGCTGGCAGAGCTGACGATCGAGCGCGAGACGCTCGGGTTGTTGCGACGCACGGTGGCGTCCCATGCCGTCGCAGTGGGCCTGACCGACACCAGGGTCGACGAGCTCGTCTTCGCCGCGAACGAGGTCGCGACGAACTCCCTCGTGCACGGGGGAGGCCAGGGAATACTACGGCTCTGGCGGGATACGTCGTCGATCGTCTGCGAAGTGCGCGACACCGGTCGCATCACCGACCCTCTCGCCGGCAGGGTCGCGCCGCCGGAGAACGCCTTCGACGGACGCGGGTTATGGCTGTCGACGCAGCTGTGCGATCTCGTGCAGATCCGCGCGCTCGACGGCGGCGGCATCGTACGACTCCACATGCGCGCGAATTGAGTCGCTGCTGCGCCGCCTCGTCATCGACGCGCTGCGGTCGGTGCCCGGTCCGCGCCGGACACCGTGGCCTTGCGATCCGAGTCGAACCCGAAGCCTCGAACCAAAGCAGTGAGGTCGCGCCGCTGCTGTGGCTCGAGATCGAAGCCTTCGTGAAGAGCAAGCTGCGCACCAAGGGAAAGGCACCGGACGGATTGCCCGTTGATGCATCCGATCGCACCGAGTCGCCCGGCGGCGCCGTCCCCCGAGATGTCATCGCCGACGTCGATGAAGGGCAGCGTCGACAGCTCGACCGGGATGAGGTCGACGATGCGTCCGTACCGGTCGCGGAGCCGGACGGGGGCGGGAAGGCGCCGGCCGCGTGTCGCACCGTTGACGCGCTCGTCGATACCGATCGATGCAAGCGCGCGCAGCGCTCGCTTCTCGATGTCGCCACCTGTCAGCACGATGACGTCGACATCGTGGTGGGCACGCGTTTGCCTGCCCAACAGTGCGTCGACGCCCCAACCTCCTGCCAACCACGAGGCCACGCCGGCGCCCTGCAGAGCGTGCAGCACTTCCAGCACGTCGTCGGCCCGGGCAACGAGGAGCCGCGCCCGCAGCCATGCCGCCACCCGCGATCGGAGAATGGGCGCGGCACGAGACCGCTCGAGCGCGCGTGCGGCCGTTCTGGCGAGACGAACGAAGATCCACGCGGCATCGAGCCGCACGCCCGTCGAGAGACGAGGCGCCCCACCTGCCCGTTCGCCCATGCCGCAACGCTACCTACCGAAACGGCGTGCGTCTGCTGGTGAAAGCCCCGTCCTACTCGGGCGGATACAGGCGATCGATCAGCTCTGCCTGTGAGTGCACACCGAGCTTGCGGAAGATCGTCGAAAGATGGTTCCGCACGGTGCTCGGGCTCAGGTACATCGCTCGAGCGATGCGAGGCACCCGCTCACCGCGCAGGAGCCGGGTGACGATCTCCCACTGCCGTGAGCTCAACGCCTCGAGTCCCGGGACGCGGTCGGGATCCGGAAGCCGCGCCGCGTGCTGGAAGAGGCCGGCGGCCTCGATCTCGTCGGCGATGCGACGCAGTCGCCGTTCGAGCTCACCGACCCGGTCCAAATCGGGGAACCGGTCGTCGTCGTCAGCCGGAGCAACCGTGAGCCCGAAACGGTCCTCGTCGCCGAGGTGAGAGACCACGACGCGGCCCTTCTGCCATCCACGGCGGCCACCGCATCGCACTGGCACCGCCATCTGCGCGTTGGCGGACGCGGCCGCCGCTTCAAAGGCCTCCAACACATTGCACATGTCATCGGGGTGCACGACCTCGAGCACAGACGTGAGCACGAACTCGCCGACACGACCAGCGGACAACGTCTCCGGGTCGTCACGTTCCGATTCATCCGAGAAGCTCACCATCACCACTGCCTCACGGGATGGCGTCCGCGCCACCACACGGACGCAGATGTTGCACTCGATCTCGTCGGCGCCGGTCCGCAGAACGCGCTGCGAGCGGTAGCCGTCGAGCGCGCCGTCGAGCACCAACCCGAAGAGCCGAAAGGTGTCGTCCGGCTCTCGCGAAAGGCTCAGAGCGTCGAGATATCCCAGATCGATCGACCCGAGACCGAGCAGGCACTTCGCTCGATCACTGAGCTCCAGGAATCGACGCCGTGGAAGGTGCAACAGGCCGACTGCAAGAGAGCTCTTCTGTACTGCGCGCCGCAGCGCCTCCTGCGGAGTGACGGCCCTCTGCTCGGCAATCATGGAAACGTTGTTTGTCATGCGAACGTGCATCTCCGGGACGGCGATTAGCACGCCTGACGTACCCGGATTTCAACCTCCATGCGCAGGAACAACTCCTGGCGTGAGGCGATTGCGAACCCGGAGGGCGGTTCGTCCTTTGCTCGGTGAAGGAACGCCTATGCGTCGGGATCCCGTGCCTACATGTGACGCATGCCGCACGAGGCTCTGTACGGTGATACGGCGTCACTGGCTGTAGACGCATCATCACGTGGACGCGGCGGCCCACAGATGTGTCCGAAGATCAGCGGTGCGCGCGTTGCTTCATGCGCGCGTCGAGCATTCCGTGTAGGTGAGCAGCGGCGCGCTCGATGTCGAAGTACTTCCGTTGGCCGGCACGCGACTCGGCCGAGAGAACGCCGCACCGGTGCACCCTGGTGAAGTCGCCGTAAGGAAACTTGTACCGGCCCTTCGTGTTCTCGTCGTGTTCGTCGTCGATTCCGAGATACCAACGTCCGTACTCGCTGAACCCGTGACGCTCGATGTACTCGTTCTCGCGCGCCGCCGTGGGTTGGTGTTCGCTCCATGCGTCCCGATCGTCGAGGACGTATCGGCCGGCGTCGACCAGGCTCTTGGCGTGGTCGAACGCCTTCTCGTTCAGTCTGACAGCCATGCCTGGCCTCCTCGGAGCGTTGGTGCCCGTGAGTGCACGAGCGGGGCGAACGGCTCCCCCTCGGTCGCCTACCCCGCCGATACCGCGGCGGAACAGTTGATCAGGCGGGTGTTCGGTCGCTACGCGGCGAGTGGAAGCCCGGGAGCTCCAGGCCGGAGGCCAGTGCAAGACGCTGTACACGGCGAATGCGGCCCAGTCCGCGCAAGGTGATGTCGCGCGTCCCGACGACGTGGATCCAGGGCGGCAGCACGTCGGATGCGTAGCCGACGGAGAGGAACTCGCCGGGGCGGGCAGCCTGACACAGCCGTGCCGCGAGGTTCGCGGGACGGCCGATGTAGTCGTCGCCGTCGAAGAGCAGAACCGACCCGTGAGCGATGCCGCCCCGCAGGGCGAGCGTGTGGCCACGGTAGCGTCCGATCAACTCGGCCCCCGCCGCGATCGTGGGCCCGACCTCGACACCGACGAGCATCGCTCCGTCGCCGAGCCACTTCGCGGCGCGCACGCCGCGACGCGTTGCGATCTCGCGCGTGAGGCTACGGAAGCTGCTCAACGCGTCGATCGCCGCGTGCTCCCCGTGCGCGGCCATGAATGCCGTGAACCCGCACAGGTCCACGAAGACGAATGCACGCTCCACCAAGGGGATGCTCGAAGCCAGTTCGCGCGGGTCTTCGGTGCCTACGTTCCCACGGTCGCCCGGGGCCGGCCCTTCCATCGATGTCGGCGGAACACTTCGGAGGCGGCGAAGCGAACGGGTCATCCGTGCGAGCGGGTCTGCGCGCGACGTCATTGTCTGCAGTCCTTCCCAAGGGCACTCCACCCGGTAGTGCCTGGTCCACGATATGACGCGCGCCGTGGCGCCGACGCGAACACCGCATTACGACCTCGCAACTTTCCGTGGTGACATGAGTCACGGCAGGTGAAGCGGCACAGCCTCCGGGTCGTGGGTGTCGACCGTGCCGGCGCACGAAGCACGGCGGTGCGACACGGTGCCGATGATGATCAGCCAGCTCACGATCGTCGCACCGAGCGCTCGCTCGGTGAGACCGAACCAGTGCGAGTCCTCGGTGAGCAGCGCGATCGCACCGCAGAACAGCGCGGACGCGCTCCAGCTCATCGACGCTCCCAAACACCAGACCCGTCCGCGCGCGTACGCGTAGGACACGCAGACGACCGCACCGACGGCCGCCGCAAAGGCAATCGTCGCAATCGCGTCGTGGAACGAACCCGACGTGGGCAAGGGTCCGTCGTCGATGTTGACCACGCTGAGCAGCGCGATTCCCAGACCCCAGACGGTCAGAAGCCACGTTCCACAGCGAACCAACGTCGAGCGCATCGTCGAGCGCAGCAGCCATGCGATACCCAACGACCCGGCTCCGAGTGCGCACAGGCCGGATGCCTGCACGTAGGCGTACGAGCCCATCTGATAGGAGCTGATCGCGTCGGACAGCGGTGAGAGGCTCGGTACGAGCACCTGCTGGAGTACGAGCGCGCCAACCGCGGCGACGGCGGACACGACCGACAACCGCAACACGGTGTCGGGCGCTCTCCACGGGATACCACGGCTCGCAATCGTCACGACTCGAGGCTCGGCGATGAACCTGAAGGCAAGGCGTGGATTGCCAAAGACTCGGCTGAGAACGGGTCCCGCCGGGCGAAACGAGCGTGGGAGGAGCCGAAGGTCCTCCCACGCTGCGTCGCACTCCGAGTTGTCGTTCAGGACCGTTGATTACTGAACACCCTCGAACTGGTTGTCGACGTTCTGCCCCGCCGGGTCGGCGTGACCGCCGCCGGGGAGGTTGGCGTCACCCGGCTCCTCGGGCGAGGCCGCCTCGCTGCCGCTCGCCTCGGCGGTCTTCTCCGCCGCCGTGTCGGGAGCGGTCTGGTCCCCCGCAGCGGTCTGCCCGGCCGGGTCCGGGGTCGGCGTGGGAGCCGGCGCCGTCACCGCAGGGGGCTGCGGAGACGGGGTCGTCTGTGCCATTGCGACACCGGTCCCGATGCCGGTCACGCCGAGGGCACCGACGCCCATCAGCGCGAGCTTCCGCTTCAACTCCATGGTGCTGTTCTCCGTTTCGACGAAGGGATGTGACGGTTCCCATCGTCGTTTCGAGCCACTGACCGATCCCTGAATCCGCCTGACTCGAGGCTGAACCGTCTTCGCGAAGGCTCAGCCTTCTCACAGCGGACCGTCAGGTGCGACACGCATGCTTCGTGTGTATGAGCGACACCGACCACACGTGCTGCTCACCACCATGCACCGACGCGGTCGCGCGCCGCAGTATCGCGGGATCGCTGCGGCTCCTCGTACGGCATCGACCCAAGCAGTCGCTGTGCCACACCACCGTGACGGTCGAGATCGACGGCGTCGCGCGCAAGGGGAAGTGGGGTCGTCAAGAGTTCGACGTGTTGCCGGGCGAGCACCGGCTCGCCGTCTCGTTCCGTTACTGCCGCGGGCAGCGCGGGCGTGCGGAGCGCGTCATCGTGGTGACGCCGGGCGACACGGTGCAGCTCGAGTACGAAACGCCCGCGTTCATGTTTGGAATGCGCGGTCGTCTCCACGCTGTGAAGGACCGACATTGAGGGATGTATAACGCTCGAAGCCCGGTGTCGAGACGACCTGCCGGTCGTCGGTGATGACCATCGCTTCGATCCCGTAGCGACACGACAACCAGCTGATTCCGTCCGGCCCGAGGGCCATCGCCGCGGTGGCGTAGGCATCTGCCATCGCGAGATCAGACCCCACCACGGTCACCGACACGAGCGCGTCCGCTGGACGACCGGTGCGCGCGTCGACGACGTGGTCGCCGCGCTCGTAGTTGCCCGATGTCGCTACGGCACCGTCCGCCAACGAAACGACCGCGGCCAGAGCGTCGCGATCCCACGGATGCCGGATGCCGACGCGCCAGGGTTGCCCCGGTGACGACCCACCACGCACCAGGACGTCGCCGCCCGCGTTGATGCAGAACCTGCGGCAACCGGCGTCGAGCAACAACGAAGCGGCGGCCTCCACTGCCCACCCCTTGACGAGTGCCGAGGGATCCAACGGCGCGACGCCGCGGCTCGGGTCGGGCGCTGCCGCCGCAGCGAAGGCGATGTCGAACGCGCCACGACTCACCCGTGCGACGTCTTCACACAGCGCGAGCACGGTTCCGACCTCGGGGCTCGCCGCGGCGACGGTGAGCTCGCCGCGCCCGATGCGGTTGATCTCGCTGTCCTCGCGCCAGGTACTGAACAGATCGTCGACCCGCTGGAACCATCGGTACACCGCGTCGATCGCCGCGGACTCGACGTCGTCCTCGACGTGGACGCCGACCGCGGTGCCCCAGACGTCCTCGACGCGACGGATGCTCACGATTTGAGGCCGGCGCGATCGATCGCCGACTGGAGCGACTGCGCGTAACCGTCGCTCGTATACGTGGCGCCCGAGACGGTGTCGATCCTCGCGCTCTGTGCCTGCAAGGCCTCTTGGCGCAATTGCGGGCCCGCGAAATTGCTGATGCGTACCGAACGCGAGCGGTCGCTCGGAAGCTGCAACGCCTGAACGTCGACGATGCGACCGCTGTCGACGACGATTCGCACCTGGACATCGCCGTAGTCGGTGAGCACGGTTGCGCCGTCGACGGTCCGCCGGCCGGCGGGGCGCGTGGACGACGGCGTGCTCGGCGCCGGCGATGTTCCCGTGGGCGGCGGCGGCGCGGTGGCTGCCGGGGGTGCCGCGCCCTTGATCGCGGCACCGGCGGCTCGGGGTGACGTGCCCGGAGTCGTGTGGAAGCTGGCGAGCAGTCCGAGGACGCCTGCGGTGGCAACGATCAAGGTGACGAGGCGGGACTTCGACATCAGCGCGTGGTACCTCTCAGAACTCGAATCGCTCGAAATGGATCTGCGTCTTCGGAACGCCGATCCTCTTCAGCCGGCGACAAACCGCATCGATCAAGCCGGGCGGCCCGCAGACGAAGCAGTCACGCTCGCGCACGTCGGGGACCATGGCGAGCAACGCCGGGATGCCGAGACGGTCGGTGCGGTCGTCTCCGATCTCCGGCCCGACACCGAGGCGGAATTCGATGCCCCGCTCCGCGGCCAGGTGTCTCAGCTCGTCGCGGAACACTGCGTCGTCGTCGTCGACGACGCGATAGAGCAACGTGAGGTCACCAGGATCACCCGGCATCGATTCGAGCAGCGCGCGCAACGGTGTGATCCCGATCCCTCCGGCGACGAGCAGCACCTTGCGCCGGGTGCGGAGATCCGAGGTGAAGGTGCCGTACGGTCCTTCGGCGAACACACCCGTGCCACGACGCACGCGCTGGAGCGCCGCGCTGTCGTCTCCGAGGTCCTTCACCGTGATTCGAAGGAATCGTCTGTTCGGAGCGGCCGAGAGCGAGAAGGGATGGGACTTCCACCAGCCGTCCGGCGTCAAGAAGCGCCACAGGAAGAACTGCCCGGGGCGGGCGGGGACCGTGTCAAGTGCACGTCCGGTCAGGTAGATCGACACGACACCCGGTGCCTCGTGCACGACACGATCGACACGGAAACGGTGGCGGGCGTTCAACAACAACGGCGAGCCGACCCGCCAGGCGAGAATCGAGCCGATCACCGCGATGTACAACGCGACCCACCATGCGCGGGCCGCCGGATCGCCGCTGAAGTCGTTTCCCACCGCGAGCTGGTGCGCGAAGCCCAGCGCGACGGCGAGATATGCGTACAGGTGCACCAGGTACCACGTCTCCCGCCGGAGTGCGCGGCGTGCCAGACGCACCGACGCGGCCGCCACGGCGATGAAGAGGGCGAGCCCGACGAACGCCATCAGCACGTCGGGATAGTGGCGGACGAAGTCGAATGTCTGTCCGACCACCGACTGGCGGTTGCCCGCCGCGTAGCCCATCGTGATGAACAGGGTGTGCGCGACGAGCAACCACACCGCCGCGAAGCCGTTCCAACGGTGCCATACCGCGATGCGGTCGAGCCCGATGAAACGTTCCAGCCATGGAACCCGGGCCATCAGGAGCAGTTCCAGCAGCACCGCGTACGCACCGAGGATTCCGGTCAGCTGTCCGATCGCCGTCGACGTAGCGCCCGGTCCGGTGGCGTTCGTCAATCCGCCATGACGGAACCACAGTCCGACCGCGACGAGCGCGTTCGCGACGACGACCACCATCACGACGAACGCCCGGTCGGCGGCCCTGGATCGGCGCGGGCCCGCGTGAGGCGACGGGCGCGTCCGCGCCTGAGCGACCGTTGCCGTCACGGAATCCGATCCAGGCGTCGACGCAGCCGCGCGCCGCTCAGCTCCACGCCGACGATCGTGGACGTTCGGGCTGAAAGCTCCCTGAGAGCGAGCGTGGTTTCAGCTGAACGTTCCCTGTGTCCGAGAGGGGCTGTTCATCTTCCCGTAAGCAACCAGGGCGCGGTGAGCGGCCGCGGCCGACCTCGAGCCGGAGCGTTCTGTCGTCCCACGCACCGAGGCGTTACACGGTTGTTACACGCCGGAGACCGGCCCGAGACCTTCCCGCCGTACGGTTCCGCGGGATTACGGACCCGAGAGGAGTCGGGATGAAGTTGGTCGTCGCGGTCGTCAAGCCCCACAAGCTCGAGGCCGTCACAGACGCATTGCACGACATGGACGTGGCCGGGATGACCATCACGGAGGTCCGCGGACACGGCCGGCAACGAGGTCACAGCGAGGTCTATCGGGGTGGGGAATATCGGGTCGACTTCGTTCCGAAGGTCAAGCTCGAGGTCCTGACGTCGAGCGACCAGGCGGAGAAGGTCGCGAACACGATCATCGAGGCGGCCCGCACAGGCAAGATCGGCGACGGGAAGCTCTGGATCCAGCCGGTCGAGATCGCAGTACGGATCCGAACCGGTGACATCGGCGACGACGCGCTGTAGTCCCGAGCTCTCGATCGCCACGCTTCGTTCGGAGCTCGCGCGCGAGGCCGACGTCGACACGCGCACGTTCACGAGCGCGTATACCGGCGCGGTCGACAGCTGGCTGACCACGTTGCTGGGCGACGTGGAAGAAGGCGTCGCTCTCGTCGCGGTCGGCAGCTACGGACGGGCCGAGCTGTGTCCGGGCAGCGATCTCGACCTCGTGCTCGTTCACCGCCGACGGCGCGACATCTCGGTCATCGCCGATCGGGTGTGGTACCCGATCTGGGACGCCGGCCTGCGCTTGGACCACAGCGTCCGGACGGTCGGTGAGGCACTCGACCTCGCGCGCGAGGACTTGAAGGTGTTGCTGGGGCTTCTCGACGCGCGGCTCGTCGCGGGCGACGCCGTCCTCGCCGGCGACCTCGGACGACGTGCGCTCGATCTCTGGCGCCGCCACGCGCCCCGATGGCTGGGACGGTTGGAGCAGGAGTGCCGGACGCGGCATACCCGCGCCGGCGAGCTCCCGTATCTCCTCGAGCCCGACCTGAAGGAGTCCCGCGGCGGGCAACGCGATGTCACGGTGTTGCGGGCCCTTGGGGCGCTCGGCATCCCCGGGTGCGAGCGTCCGGATCTGAAGCGCGCCGCGTCAACACTGCTCTCCGTTCGAGTCGCGCTCCAGAACCATGTGGGGCGGGCGGAGGAGTGCCTGCACCTGGAGGACCAGGATCCGGTCGCGGTCGCACTCGGAGATCGGGACGCCGACGCCTTGATGGCCCGCGTTGCGTCGGCAGGGCGCACCGTCTCGTGGGTCTTCGATCGAGCGTGGCGTGCCGTCAACGTCAGGCCTCGCCGCCGCGCGCAGCCATCGCTGGACGTCGGTTCCGGAATCGCCGTGCGCGGCGACGAGATCGTGCTCACCGAGGCGGCGAGCCCGTTCGACGACGACAGTCTGCTGCTACGTGTGGCGGCCGCCGGCGCGTACGTCGGGCTGCCGCTCGCCGATTCGACGGTCGAGCGCCTCCGACAGGCCACGCCCCGAATGACCAAGGTGTGGTCCGGCGGAGCTCGTGAAGCGTTCGTCGCGCTCCTCGGCGCAGGGAACACGGCGATCGACGTGGTGGAGTCGCTCGATCACGTCGGGCTGTGGACCCGTGTGATCCCGGAGTGGGCCGCGGTGCGCTCGTTACCGCAGCGCAACGCGTTCCATCGCTACACCGTGGATCGTCACCTGCTCGAGACGGTTGCCGGAGCCACGCGTGCGATCCGCCATGTCGCCCGCCCGGACCTCTTGCTCGTCGGCGCGCTGCTCCACGACATCGGGAAGGGCTTTCCGGGTGATCACACCGTCGCGGGGATCGACGTCGCCGAGATGCTCGCGAAGCGCATGGGGTTCCCAACGCACGACGTCGTCACCATCGTCGATCTCGTGCGACACCACCTTCTGCTCCCGGCGGTCGCAACGAGTCGCGATCTCGACGACGAGAGGGTGATTGCAGCAGTCGCGGAGACCATCCGAGCCGCCGGTCTGCTCGAGCTGCTCCACGCCCTGGTCGAGGCGGATTCGCTCGCGACGGGTGACACGGCCTGGACGCCGTGGAAAGCGGAGCTCGTCGACGAGCTGGTCACTCGCGTGCGCGCCCGTTTCGGGGGCGCGACGCCACCGGCGGTTCGGCTCGATGCACAGGCGCGGTCGCTCCTCTCGCGCTTCGACGGAACACTCGAGGTCGAGGTCGCGGACCGTCATGTATCGGTCGTGGCACCGGACCGACGCGCCCTGTTCGCCACTGTCGTGGGAGTACTTGCACTCCACGGGCACAGTGTGCACGCTGCGCGTGCGCGCACGACCGAGCATGGCGTCGCCGTCTCTGCGTTCGACGTCGAGCCGGGCCATGCCGCACCCGAGGCCCACGCCATCGAACGGGACGTACAGCAGGCCCTCGCCGGCGAGCTCCATCTCGAGGATCGCCTCACCGACAAGGCGAAACGGGCCCGGGTGTTGCGACGGCCGAGCGCCGCGCACCCGGCGCGGCCTTTGGTGATGTTCGATCACGAAGGCTCCGCACGGGCCACCATCGTGGAAGTGCGGGCACCCGACGGAATCGGTGTGCTGTTTCGCATCACACACACGCTGGCGTCGCTCGGTCTCGACATTCGTCATGCGAAGGTCTCGACCCTCGGCCACGAGGTGATCGACACTTTCTACGTTGTCGGCCGGGACCGAAAAAAGATCACCGACGACTCCACCCTCGCTCGCATCGAACGCACCGTGCTCGACGCCCTCGACGCGAATGGACCTCGCGGCACGAGACGCTCAGTAAGACGTCAGCATCCTGGCGAAGACGCGTAACGCGGGCAGAACAATCACGCAATGGGCCCCTCTTACCGTGCTCCGCATGATGAGCACTCTGCGAACACGGTTCAGCGATCGCATCCGGGACCGGCGCATGCGCCGCGCATTCGGTGCGTATCTGGGTGGGAAGATGGTCGGGCTGGCCGCAGTGCTCGCCGCGATCTACGGATTGACGTGGTACTTCGGTACGCAGGCGGGCGCGTCGGTGTTGCGCGACACGGCCGTGAAGGCCGGGGACATCGTCAACCCGGTCAACACAACGTGGACGCTCGTCACAGCGTTCCTCGTCTTCTTCATGCAGGCCGGCTTCATGATGCTCGAGGGTGGCTTCGCGCGAACGCGTGAGGTCTCGAACATCATGATCGAGTGCATCGCGGACACCGCGATGTGCGGTCTCTTGTTCTGGGCCTTCGGGTTCGCCTTCATGTTCGGTGAAGGTAACGGGTGGATCGGCTACCACTACTTCTTTCTACAGGGCATTTCGCACACCTATGGAACCACGGGTGTGGCGTTTCTCGCGTTCTTCCTGTTCCAGTTCGCGTTCGCCGACACGGCCAGCACCATCGTCTCGGGCGCGATGGTCGGTCGCACCGGGTTCAAGGGCGACCTGCTCTACAGCATCGGTGTGAGCGGCTTCATCTACCCCATCTTCGGTCACTGGATCTGGGGCCCCAACGGCTGGCTCTCGACGATGAGCGTGCCATTCCACGACTTCGCGGGCTCGACGGTCGTCCACACGATCGGCGGAGTGCTTGCCCTCACCGGTGCGATCGCGCTCGGACCCCGCCTCGGGCGCGTGTTCAAGCGCGACGGCGGCGGGATGCCACCGGGCCACAACATGACGCTGGCCGCCCTCGGCGGGATCATCCTCTGGTTCGGCTGGTACGGGTTCAACCCGGGCAGCACGCTTTCGGCGATGGACTTCGAAGGCATCGGACGAATCGCGACGAACACGACGCTCGCGGCATGTGCCGGGTCGCTGGTCGCGATCGCGTGGGTGTATCCCCGCTCGAAGAAGTTCGACGTGGGTATCAGCATCAACGGATTGCTCGCGGGCCTCGTGGCGATCACGTGTCCCTGCTATTGGGTCTCGCCGGCGGGCTCGATCGCGATCGGTGCAGTGGCGGGCGCAATCGTTGTCTTGGCAGTGGACTTCACGGAATGGATCCGGGTCGACGACCCGTGCGGCGCGTTCGCCGTGCACGGCGTGGCGGGAATCTGGGGAACGCTGAGCCTCGGCCTCTTCGCCGTGGGCAACTACGGCGCACCCAGTGCGACGGGTCCGGATACATCAGGCGGTGTCGTGACAGGTCTCTTCTACGGCGGCGGCATCCATCAGTTGTGGGCGCAGTTCATCGGCAGCCTCACGATCACCGCGGCGACGTTGGCCGCCGGTCTGGTGCTGATGTATCTCGTCAAGCTGACGAGGACCCTGCGGATCTCCGAGGAGGGCGAGCTCGAGGGTCTGGACATCCACGAGCACGGTGCCCCCGCGTACCACCCGGAGTACGCGTACATGGGCTACTCCCCCATCCCCACGGGCAAGTCTGCGGGCAACGGCGGTGTGCATCAGCCCTCGGGCGTGCCCGCGGGAGCGCTGCCAGCAACGGAATAGCCCACGTCGTGCGCTCGCGCCGGGCCGACCGCGACGCTGCGGTCGGCCCGGCGGCTTCCTGAGGGGTTCGTGATGAGCGAGCGCGGCGACACGCAACGCGACCGCCGGCAAACGTTTCATCCACGTGACATCGTCAGCGCGCGCGAGATCGTGCTACGCCTTCCCGCGCTCACCGTTCAGCGAGTGCACGATCTCCGCCGCGGACGGCTCGGCTTCCCTGAACCGATCGGTCGCCGCGGGCACGAGTTCGTCTGGTACTGGCCCGACGTGCGCGCGTGGGCGGCGCGGCTGCTGCGCGGGAACCACCGTTCGCGCCACAAGTCGTGAGCGAGGATCGAGCATGCAGGGGCTGCGCCTGGCGGGCCCGGCGTTCACGCGGCAGAAGGTGATCGACGTGCTGAACAAGCTGACTGCGCCCCTGGCAAGCCGTTCCTCCGCCGGCGTCACACGGGGCGGGTCGCACGCACCAGGGCGTCGATCGCGGTCTTGGGACCGTCGTCGGTTTCCACGACCCTCTCCACACGCTGCGCCTTGACCACGCGAAGCGGCTCGATGTCGGCAACGACGTCGTCGGGTCCGTACAGCACCGAGGCATCCTTCGGCCCACCCCAACCCGCGGTTGGATTGGTGATGTCGTGTCCGATCACGAGGAGCGTCCCACCCGCAGCGACCGCGCCCGCCGCGGCGGCGAACGCGCGCGCCCGTTGTCGCTCGGGGAGCTGGAGGTAGAGGACGACGACGAGGTCGTAGCCGCGAGGCTCCGGTGTGTACTCCACGACGTCGGCGAGGACCCAGGTCACGTCGACTCCGCGGGCCGCGGCGACCCGCTGTGCCTTCTGGAGCGCGACCGGCGAGAAATCCACACCGGTGGTGCTCCAGCCGTGCTCGGCGAGCCACACCGCGTTGCGACCCTCGCCACACGCGAGGTCGAGCGCGGCACCGGTGCGAAGACCCGCGACCTCGGTCGCGAGGAAGCGGTTGGGCCCGGCCGACCAGACCAGCTCCGGACCCGAATACCGAGCGTCCCAGGCACGGCTGTCCATGCCGAGATCCTCTCACCAGCCCGCCGGCACCGCTGATCCGAATCGACCTGGTCTGCGAACAGCGCCCGGGACCCCGCTACCTTCTCGACGATGACCGATCAGGAACGCAGCGCCGGCGCCGCCGGATATCCACCGGAGCGTCACGTGTTGCGAGATCTCGACATCACGACCGAGCAGGTGAGCGCCGGCCGATCGATCAGCATCGCCCCGGTGGTCGAAGGCGTGCGCAACGCCGCGCACGCGGCGTCCGTCGGCTTTCTCGCTGCAGTGGTGGACGTCAACTGCGCGTTGGTCGCGCTGATCGCGAGCCAGCCGGACTGGACGGCGACGGCCGACCTCGCGCTCCACGCCGCGGGCTGGCTCACCGAGGGGCCGGCCATCGTCGACAGCCGGCTCTTGCGCGCCGGCGCGAACCTCGTCGTGGTCTCGGTCGACGTGTACGACGGGCAGGGTCTCGGCGACCTGGACGACCTCGGCGATCTGGCCCGCCTCGGCCGCGACCACGGACCCGGCGACCTCGGCCGTATGCCACGCGCAGCGGCGGGGACGCTCACGTTCGCGCGCATTCCGCGCCACGCCTCGTCGTCATCGGGGCCGCTGGACCTCGACGGTATCGTCGGGCAACGACGCCGGATGACCCCTGCCGCTCCCCCACCGCCCGCACCGTTGGCCGACCGGATCGGGCTACGCGTCATCGATCCCGCTGACGGCGTCGTCGAGCTCGACAAGACTGACTACGTGCGCAACAGCTTCGACGCGCTCAACGGCGGTGTGCTCGGCATGGTCTTCGAGGCTGCGGCCACCGCCGCCGTGCCCGACCTCGTCGCGACCGACCTCCAGATCCACTATCTCGCCCAGGCAAAGGCCGGGCCGGCGCGCACGACGACGCGCGTCCTGCGACGGTCGTCCGACCACGCCGTCTGTGCCGTCGAGATCGAAGACGGCGGCGACGCAGGCGCGCTCCTCTCGGTTGCGACGGTGACCCTCCAACGACCGCCCACACGTCCGACGCTCGATGCGGCCACTGGGGCGCGGTACGACGCGGACGCTTCGCTCGCGAGGTGAAGCCGTGACGGTCGCGAAGTCGACCGTCGAAGTACCACGCGCGCCGACGGAGTCACGCCGCCCGCTGCGTCACCGTCTTCGCTCGTTGCGAGACGCGTCCTTCGGGCCCGCCTCGGAGCGGCCGTTCCAGCGCCGGCTCGTCGACGGCATCCGGGTCGTGCTCGCCACGGGCGCGCTGACGTATCTCGCGTTGAACGCCAACACCGTGCCGCGTGGCGAGCTGGGACTGTTCACCTACTTCAACTCGCTGCCGTCGGGCCTGCTGCCTGTCTTCCGCACGATCTCCGCCGCCGGGACGCTGTGGGCGCTCGGGCTGGTCGTCGTCGCCGCGCTCGTGGGCCGACGGTGGCGTCTGGCACTGGCGATGCTGCTCAGCGGTGCCGGGGGATGGGCCAGCGCGCGAGTCGTCGGCCAGATCGTCGTTCGCGACGAGTCCCTGGCGCGCAGCTTGCACGTCATCACGCGCCTTTCCGGTACGACGCCCCACTTTCCGCAGGTCAGGATCGCCCTCGTCGCCGCCATCCTCGCCGCCGCCGCACCGTATCTGTCCCGGCCGACGAGGATCCTCGGCGGCGTGCTGCTCGTCGGTGTCGCGCTCGCTCCGATGTACTTCGGCAACGCGTATCCGAGAGACGTACTCGGCGGTGCAGTGCTCGGTTGGGGTTGCGCGGCCGTCATCGCGCTGGTGTTCGGGTCGCCCGGGGGCCGCCCCACGACACGACAGGTGGCGGCATCACTTGCGCAGCTCGGTGTGCACGCGCGCGACCTGCGTCTCACATCCGACCAGCCGTTCGGATCGACCGAGATGGTGGCGCGCGACACAGAGGGTCGCCTCGGGATTCGGGTGCTCGGTCGTGACACGACGGACACCCAGCTGCTGGCGAAGCTGCTTCGAGGCGTGCTCTACAAGGAAGCGGGACCACCGCTCACGGCTACACGACTCCACCAGTTGCAGCTGCAGGCGCTCGCAATGCTGCTCGCGCGGTCCAACACCGCGCGAGTCGCGCGGGTGCTCGTGGTGGGCAAGGCCGGTCCCGGTGCTGCGCTGCTCGTAGAGCGTGAGTTCGAGGGCAGGAAGCTCGCATCCTTCGATCACCACGAGATCACCGACGAGCTGCTCGACGCGACGTGGCACCAGGTGACGCTCATTCATGAAGCACGCGTCGTGCATGGCCGACTGAACGCGGACCACGTGGTCGTGACGACGGATGGTCCCGCGATCATCGGGTTCGAACGGGCGACACTCACCGCGTCGGAACACCACCGCGCCGGCGACGTCGCGGAGCTTCTCGCCGCGACGTCGGCCCTCGTCGGCAGCGACCGGGCAGTCGACTCGTGCACGCGAACGTTGGGCGAGGAGGCGCTCGCCGGGGCGCTGCCGCTGCTGCAGCCCGAAGCGCTCGACCGGGACACGCGAAGGAGCCTGCACGTGTCCCGACGCGAGCTCAACCATCGACTCACGGCGTTGCGGGAGCGCGGAGCGCGGGCCGGTGGCATCGAGCCGCCCGAGCTCCTGCAGCTCCACCGCATCCGTGCCACGAACCTGCTGCTCGCCGTCGGTACGCTTGTGGCCCTCTTCGGTCTCCTCAGCCAAGTGGGGGGCGATCCGGAGCCCCTGTGGGATGCGATGACGTCGGCACAGTGGTCATGGCTCGCCGCGTCGTTCGCCCTGTCGATGGCGACGAACATCCCTTACGCCATCGCGCTGATGGGCAGCGTTCCCACGAAGTTGCCGCTGTGGCCGGCCACCGAGTGCCAGGTCGCGATGTCGTTCTCGAATCTCGCTGTCCCTGCAGTCGGGGGCTATGCGGTCCAGGTGCGCTTCCTGCAGAAGGAGGGAAACGACCTCGCCTCGGCGGTCGCCGCAGGCGGCGTCGTCAACACGGTTGCCGGCACGGTCGTCCAGATCGGCTTGCTCGCGCTCGCGCTCGCCGTCACGCCCGACCGCGTGTCGCTGCACTTCCCCGCGATCGACACCAGCCTCGTGGTCCAGTACGTGCTCGGCACGATCTTCGTCGTGGGCGTCGCGGCCGGCATCGTCTTCGCGGTGCGGCGCTTCCGCGACTGGGCGCTTCCGCCGCTCGTCCGCGCCGCGGGAACGGTGTGGCGCGTGGTGCGGTCGCCGCAGCGGCTGACGCTGCTGGTCGTCGGGAACGTCGGGGCGTTGGTGTTGTACGCGTGCGTGTTGCAGGCCGACCTCATCGCCTTCGACACGCACGTGTCGTTCTGGACGCTCCTCGCATTGAGCATCGCCCTCGGAACGCTTGCGGCACTCGTACCCATCGCCGGTGGCGGCACGGCGGTGTCGACCGTCGGGATGACCGGCGCGCTCACGGCGCTGCACGTACCGGCGGCCACCGCGGCCGGAGCGGTCCTCTTGAACCAGCTCGTGGTGACCTACTTACCGGCTGCGCCGGGCTGGCTCGCGACCCGGGACATGTTGCGCCGCGACCTGCTGTAAGGACGCCGTCCGAATTTGAGCGAAGCGTCCACCGATGTTGGACAAAACGTTTGCAAAGCCGGCAGCTTGCTCCCGGCTGAACGCGAAAGCATGCGTTCATCACCGCGGGTGTGCGAGGCTCCCCCCGCAGCTCGTCCGGGGAAGGAACATTGGCTCAGCGCGCTCGTACTGACGGCGCCGTCGAGACGGAGGCGTCCCTTCGCAGCCTTGTGCGAGAGAGCGCGCTCCCGGTCGCGTTGTTCGATCCGAGCGCCCGCCGGATCCTCGATGTCAGCGCGCCGGTTCGCGAGCGACTCGAATCCATCGGCGTCGATTTCGCCACGACGGACCTTCTCGACCTCGCCGGCGAGGCCGAGATTGCCGGTCGTGTTCTGGCACTGATCCGCGACGGGCACCTCGAGCGCTGGAACTCGCGCCACTGGCTCAAGGGGCCCGGCGGCCGGCGGATCGACTATTTCGCGACGGGGCGTGCGCTGTCCGTCGAAGGGGCACGGATCCTCGGCCTCGTCTATTTCGACCCGGTCCCGCAGCCAAACGGTTCGCAGCCTGACGACGACGCCGGCTCGGCGTCGGCGACGATTCGCCCGTCCACGCTGTTGGACGCCGACCTCTTCGGGATCGTCCATCCCGACGACCTGGAGCAACTGGGCAACGCGGTCGCTCAAGCTCTGAGCGGACGACGCGTCGTGTCCGCGGGGTTTCGGGTCCGCGGATCCGGACCCGGCTGGTGCACCCTCCGCGTGGATCTTCGGCCCGACGACGTCGAGGCACCCGACGCGATGCCCGGCGGCGCCGAGACCGCGCGCGAGATCCATCGGGCGATGGAACGGCTTGCTGCGCTCGAACGGCACCTCTGGGCGATCGCCCGCGAGGTCGTGGATGCCGGAGTGATACCGGAGCGACCGGTGTTGCGCGATCCCGAGATGGACGATCTGACATCGCGCCAGCTCGAGATCGTGTCACGACTCGTGCAGGGGGAACGCGTTCCCACAATTGCGCGCTCGATGTTCCTGAGTCAGAAGACGGTGCGCACCCACCTCGCGAACGTCTTTCGCAAGTTCGGCGTGCATTCACAGGCCGAGTTGCTCGAACGCATCCGCAAGACCTGAGCCGTGCGCAGGCGTGTGATCGGTCGCGCGCGGCGAGGGCGCGTGACATCGTCACGCGCCCTGGTGAACCGGGTCCGGTGTCTGTGTCGTGACCTCACGGAGCAGCGTCACGACCTCGTCGGCGAGCTCCGGGCCCTGCTCGGCCATCATCGGGGTGACCTTCACCCGGGCCACGATCGTCTCGCCCTCGAGCTCCTCGACCACGATGTCCGGACGCGCCCGCACCGGCGTCCGCAACGCGTCGTCGAGGCGCGTCTGCAAGTCGGTCGGGCTCGTCTCAGGCCGGAGTCGCACGCGCACGTCGATCCCCGTCGGCTCGCGCAGCGGGACGATCGCGGCGTTCAACACGACGCTGTTCGGGATGAGCATCCGATCCTCGCCGTTCGTCAAGGTCGTGTAGAGCAAGCCCTGTCCGGTGACGATTCCCTCCGCCTTTCCGGCGATGCCGCCGGCTTGGAACTGAACATGGTCCATCACCTGGAACGGGCGCGCGCTGAGCAACACGATGCCGGCGAAGAGATTGCCGAGTGTCTGCTGGGCGGCGAGACCGAGGACGATGGCGGTGACCGCACTACCGGCCGCGAGCGTGCGCGGGTCCAAGCCGACCAGACGAAGCGCGACGATCAGCGCGACGCCGAGTGTGAGCAGCCGGACGAGGAATCCCGCGGGTCCGCCGAGACTGATGTTTCGCTTCGACAGCGCGGGCTCTGCAGCACGGCCTGCTGCGCGCGCAATGCCCCAACCGAGGATCAGCAAAGCGATACCCGCGGCTATCCGTACGGGGATGTCAGTGCCGAACAGCTCGCGCCGATACGAATAGAGGACCAGCACACCACCGACGATCGGGACGAGGAGCGCGAGCTCCCGCCAGGCGCGACGAGCACGTTGGGCGGCACGTTCACGAAGATCGGGATGTGTCAGCGACCGAAGCACCGATTCACGGTCCGAGACACGTCGTCGCCACGAACTCAAGCGAAACCCTCCCACCAGTGTCGTTCGAAGGTTCGTCCCAACGTATCCGTACCGCGACTCGGTGCTGCAAACACCACCGCACCACTGGTCTCGTCACAACGTGCAACCGTGCGGCAGTTTGTCCCGACGTGATGTGACATCAGCCACAGCCGCGGCGCGTCTGCCTGACGACGGGTGTCGGGTGGGCGCCACGAGTTGGAGCGGTGGAGAAGTTTCACACGATCGAAACAGCGTCTTACGAGAAGGGGCGTAGCGTCGCCGTGTTCATGACCGACGATCATCTGTCGTGGTTCCGATTCGAGGTCGACGGCAGGCCGGCCACATACGGCGCGGGCGGTGAGGGGCCTCCGGTCGTGTTCCTCCACGGATGGGCACTCGGCAGTCGCGCGTACAAGCAGGCGGTACGGCGGCTGATACTTCGCGGATGTCGCGTGTACGCACCGTCGATGCCCGGCTTCGGTGGGACGGCCGACCTTCCGGGAGCGTCCGCCTCGATCGCCGGGTATGCAGACTGGGTCGACGCCTTCATCTCCGCCGCCGGCATCAGCGAGCCTGCGCTCGTCGTCGGCCACTCGTTCGGTGGTGGTGTGGCGATCAAGCTCGCGCAGGCGCATCGTGAACGGGTCGGGTACCTCGTGTTGCTCAACTCCATCGGCATCGTCGCGGAGCGACCGATCTGGGAGTGGGTCGCTCGTCTCGGCCTCGAGCTCCTTCCGACGCGCAGCGGCGTCGAGACGATGCGAGCCATGCGCGACGACTTCGTCACCAACCTGGTGCGGAATCCGATGGCCCTGTGGCGGGCGGGCGAGATTGCACGAAATGCCGATCTACGCGAGGAGCTCGCGGCGCTGAGGGAGCGCGGGCTTCCCGTGCTGGCGCTCATGACCGAGGGCGACGGCGTGATCCCGAGACGCGCGTTCGAAGCACTCTGCAACGCCGTGGGCACGGAAGGGCGGATGCTGTCGGGCCGCCACTCGTGGCTCCTGGCCGACCCGGACTCCTTCGACGAGGTGCTCGCGAACGTGGTGGAGGTCCGCGTGGCCGACCACCGCGCCGCGCAAGCCACCACTCGCTCCGCCGAGATCAGGCAGGCGCTGCGCTCCACCAAGGTTCCCCGTCGCGTCGTCAATGCGCTGCTGCGCGACGCACCGCCGCTCTGGCTCATGAGCGCGCCGGCTTCGGTGCTCGCGGCTGATCTCGCGCTCTGTCACCCCAAGTTCCGCCGTGGGGAGGTGCGAGCCGTCGCACGGCAGGTCGAAGGCTCGAACACGGTCAGGCTCACGGTCGTCGCGGCCGACCGCCGGGGCCTTCTTGCAGACACGGCCGCAGTGCTCGCGGCGCACGGGTTGTCGATCGTCGAAGGTTCGGCGGCGACCTGGACGCGCCAGAACCTCGCGCTCCACGCGCTGACGGTCGTGAGCCCGGCTGCATCCGAACCTGAGACATGGACGCGCGTCGGCGACGACCTGCGCGTCATGGCACGATCCGCGTCACCCTTGCGCCGGGCATTCGTCCCGTCGGGGCGCGCGACCGTGAGCGTCGACGGCACCGGCGACCAACAGACCCTCGTCCGCGTGACGGCGAGCGATCAGATCGGGCTGCTGTCGGTGATCTGCGGGTGGTTCGCCGACCGCGGCTCCAGCATCGAGTCCTTGCACGCGACCACCGAGGAGGGTCTCGCACGTGACGTTTTCGTCGTGTCGGGGCGGTGTGACGCGAGCGAACTGGTCGCTTTTCTGGGCGGCGGCGTCACGAGCGTGGATCGGACGCAAATCCCTGACGAACAGTGTTCTCGGTGACAACGCGCGGCTCCACGAATTGGAGCAGATAATCAGGGCCTCCCGCCTTCGACCCGACGCCCGACATGCCGAAGCCACCGAACGGCTGTCGCCCGACGAGCGCTCCCGTCGTGGCCCGGTTGACGTAGACGTTGCCGGCACGAAGCTGGTCGGCGGCCGTTCGTATGCGGGCCGGCGAACGTGAGAAGAATCCCGCGGTGAGCGCGTAGTCCGTGGCGTTCGCCAACGCGAGCGCGTGGTCGAGGTCGTCGGCCGGGATGCACGCGAGGACAGGGCCGAAGATCTCGTCGTTGAACACCTTCACATCGGGCCGATCGACGACGACGATCGTCGGGCCCGCGAACCAGCCGCCCTCCGGCACGTCGCGACGCTGGAGCACGACATCGCCCTCTTTCACCGCGTCCTGCTGGTACCCCTGCACCCGGTCCAGCGCGTCGGCGTCGATCAGGGGACCGATCACCGTGCGCAGCTCGTGCGCGCTTCCGACCGGGAGCGCTTCGGCCGCGCCGACGAGGCGCGTCACGAGCTCCTCGAAGACGTGCTTCACCGCGATCACTCGCGACACGGCTGAGCACTTCTGGCCCGCGTAACCGAACGCGCTGGTAACGACCGCCGGCACGGCGACGTCGAGGTCCGCGTCGGCGTCCACCACGGCCGGGTTCTTCCCCCCCATCTCGGCGACGACGCGCTTCATCTGACGCTGTCCACTGTGATGGCGCGCGGCGCGCTCGATGATCTCGAGCCCGACCGCCTTCGATCCTGTGAAGGCCACGAACGCGAGGTCGGGATGCTCGACGAGGTGCGGGCCGATCTCCTCACCCACACCCGGAAGGAACGCGAGGACACCGGGCGGCGTGCCGGCTTCGAGCAGGATCTGGACGAGCCGGAACGCGACCCCGGGAGACTGCTCGGCCGGCTTCAGCAGCACTGGGTTTCCGGTGACGAGCGCGGCCGTGACCATGCCGGTCGGGATCGCGAGTGGGAAGTTCCACGGCGCGATCACGGCACCCGGACCTCGCGGCTCGTACGAGTAGCGGTTGCTCTCTCCTGCGACCTGGTCGACGGGTCCCCCGTCGGCGAGGCGCAGCGCCTGCCGGCCGTAGTACTCGCAGAAGTCGACCGCCTCGGCGACGTCGGCGTCGGCTTCCGGGATCGGCTTTCCCGCCTCCACGACCTCCAGCGCGGCGAGCTCCGCGCGGCGCAGCCGCATCAGGTCCGCGGCGCGGAAGAGCACCGCGGCCCGCTCCGACCACGGGCGAGCGCGCCACGCGGGCCAGGCATCGACCGCCACCGCCAACGCCCGATCCACGTCGCTCGTCCCCGCACGGCCACTCGTGCACACGATCCGGCTCACACAACTGGGGTCGGGTGATTCGATCACGGCACCGGTGTGGACGGCGTCGCCGCCGATGATGATTGGGGCGTCGAACGCCGGCTCGCGCACTGCCCGTCCGACCTCCGCAGTCAGCCGATCGCGCGGTTCCGGACGGCGCAGCTCCGCGTGAGGCTCGTTCACGAACCGACCCGGAGCGGCCGCATCACTCACGCGGTGCGACACGCCCCGGGTTGTATGCGACACAGCGGGTTCGGGCTTCCGACGGGACGCGGCCGGCGGTGCGAGAAGGCGGTCGAGCTCTTCCTGCTCAGCGAATCGTTGACGGATGAACGACTCGTTCGACGTGTTCTCCAAAAGACGTCGCACGAGGTAGGCCATACCCGGGATGAGCGCGCCGACCGGCGCGTACACGCGCGTCCGCAGGCCGAGACGTCGCAGAGCCGCGTGCAACGGGCCCGCCATCCCGTACAGCATCTGGAGCTCGAATGCGGTGTCGTGAAGCCCGGCCGCCCGTGACTGGGCGATCGCGTACGCAAGGCTACGGATGTTGTGGCTGGCGAATGCGGGCCGTACGGCACCAGAACGCGAAACCATGAGGCGCACACACCGTTCGTAATTCGCGTCCGTGTCGTGCTTCTCGGCGAAGAGCGGCGACGGCCAGCCCGCAGCGCGCGCTTCGATCGTCTCCGCGTCCCAGTACGCGCCTTTGACGAGACGGATCTGGAGCGGAATGCGCAGCGTCGCGGCGGACCAGTCGATCAACGCTTCGAGATCGTCGAACGATTCCCGAACGTACGCCTGGACGACGCACCCGAGCTGTGGTCCGTCGTGGAACTCGAAGCCGATCGCGCGCAAGAGGTCGTATGTGAGGTCCTTGACCGCGTAGTGCTCGGTGTCGAGATGCACCGTCGCGCCGCACGCGCGTGCCGTCTCGAGGACGGGTCGCAGGCGCCTGAAGGCATCCTCGACCGCACGGTCGTGATCCAACGGATCGAAGCGCGGCGTCAGGGCCGTCGGCTTCACCGAGACGTTCGCACGCGGCACGGGTCCCCATGGATCGCGCTCGAGCGCCGGATCGTCGGGCCACGCTGCGGCGGCGTGGACGAGAGTCGCGAGCAGATCGGCGACGCGCCCCGCGTAGTCGTCCGCCTCCGCGGCGGTGAGCGTCTTCTCACCCAGCAGGTCGACCGTGGCCGCCTCCCCCGCTCTCCACAGTCGGGCCAACCGCGGCATCGCTTCCGCGGGTGTCTCACCGGCGATGAACTGGCGCGCCATGCGCGCCACGCCACGGCGCGCGACCAGGGCAGAGAGATGCGCTCCGAACGGGACATGGTCGGCGACTGCCATGCCCGTATCGACGAGGCGGGGCGCATCGACGTCCTCGAGGTATTCGTCGAGGTGACGCAGCACGTCCGTATCGTCGGCGCACGCGGGGAGGACGTCGACGAGGCGGAACAGCTGAGTCTTGAACTCCGGTGACGAGAGCGCCCAGTCGAGGAGCCGCTCCGTCCACGCGCCGCCACCGAGCCTCACATGGCCGCGACCGGCAAGGTCGTTGATGCGCCTTCCCAGACGCTGGACCTCGGCCTCGAGGTCGTCGGGCGCCACGACCGAAGGGTAGCGACGGCCGTGGTACACGAGGCGCGCCTATGGGCGCTCGTCGTCCACGACGAGACGCCGGTCGAGGAGACGCGACAGCACGACGGTGCTGCGCGTGCGGTCCGCGTTGGGGTGGCTGCGGATCCGTTCGAGCACCAGCTCGAGCTCCGCTGTGTCCCGCGTGCGGACATGGAGCAGCGCGTCCGCGTCGCCGGTGACCGTGTACACCGCGATGACGCGCGGTTCGTCGCTCACCATCGACAGGATCTCGCCGGGGCTCGTGTTGCCGCGGCAGATGAGCTCGATGAACGCATCGATGGACAGACCGAACCCGCGGGGGTCGACCCTCGCGGTGTACCCGAGGATGACGCCTGCTTCCTCCAGCCGGTCGACCCGGCGCTTGACCGCCGGCGCCGAGAGCCCGACGGCGTCGCCGATGCTGGCGAAGCTCTGGCGCGCGTTCTCGCTCAGCAGCGCAACGATCTGCCGGTCTATGGCATCAGAAAGCAACGAATGCAGTGTAGAACACCACGTCGAGGCGTTGGCTGTTGCGAGACCATCCCGTACGGTCATCGGGATGCCGGCAACCACCGCGCTCCGTACCGACCCCGGCCACTCCCGGGCGTCCGCCCGGGGCCCCGCCCGTCGCTACGTGATGTGTCCGCCGCGGTTCTTCGACGTCGCCTACCGGATCAACCCGTGGATGCACCCGGGACGCCCGGTCGACGCCGGGTTGGCGTGCCGGCAGTGGAACGCGCTTCGCCGGACCATCGAGGACCTGGGGCACGCAGTGCGCGTCGTCGAGCCCGGTGCCGGGCTGCCCGACATGGTGTTCGCCGCGAACAGCGCGCTCGTCGTGGGCGATCGCGTCGTCGCCGCGCGGATGGCGACCACCGAGCGGCAGGGCGAGGAGGCGCTGTACCGCTCCTGGTTCGCGTCGGAAGGCGTCGGCGACGTGCTGGTGCCGCGGCACGTCAACGAAGGCGAGGGCGACTTCGTCGTCGTGGCCGGCCGCGTGCTCGGGGGCTTCGGCTTCCGCACCGACCGGCGTGCGCACCGCGAAGTGCAGCAGTGGCTCGGCCGGCCGGTGATCTCGTTGCGGCTCGTCGACCCGGCCCGGTACCACCTCGACCTCGCATTGGCCGCGCTCGACGACGACACCATCGTGTACTCGCCCGACGCGTTCGACCCGTCGAGTGCCGGGCGGTTGGCGCGGCTGTTCCCCGATGCCCTCGTCGCGCGCCATCCCGACGCCCGGCGCTTCGGCATGAACCTGCTGTCGGACGGTCATCACGTGCTCGTGCCCGCGTCCGCGTCCGGTATGGCCCCCGAGCTATGTGAACGGGGATACGAACCCGTTTCGGTCGACGTCTCCGAGCTGGAGAAGGCTGGAGGGAGCGTCAAGTGCTGCGTGTTGGAACTCCATCCCTAGAGCACGCCGGACCCGAGCCCCGAGGCGATGTGGGTGATGGGCACGTCGCACCCAACTACTCGCCGCTGCCCGTCACGATCGTTCGGGGTCGTGGCGCGTGGGTCGAGGACGTCGACGGCAATCGGTACCTCGACCTCCTTGCCGGCTACTCGGCGTTGAACTTCGGACACGGGCACCCCCGGCTCGTGGACGCGGCCCACCGGCAGCTCGACCGCCTCACACTGACGAGCCGCGCGTTCGGCAACGACCAGCTCGCGCCGTTCTGCCACGAGCTCGCGACACTCTGCGGCAAGGACCTCGTATTGCCGATGAACACGGGCGCCGAAAGCGTCGAGACGAGCATCAAGGCGGCTCGCCGCTGGGGGTACCAGGTCAAGGGCGTGCCGTACGACCGCGCGTCGGTCATCGTGTTCGCCGGGAACTTTCACGGGCGGACGACCACCATCGTCGGATTCTCGAGTGATCCCGACGCCCGGGCGGGCTTCGGACCGTTCACGCCGGGGTTTCGCGTTGTTCCGTATGGTGACCTCGACGCGGCCGCGACCGCGTTCGACGAGACGACCGTCGCCGTGCTGGTCGAGCCGATTCAGGGTGAAGCCGGGGTGGTCGTGCCGCCGCCGGGCTTCCTCCGTGGCCTGCGCGATCTCTGCACAGCCCGAGGCGCGCTGCTGATCGTCGACGAGATCCAGTCGGGCCTGGGGCGCACGGGTGCCACGTTCGCATCCGACCAGGAAGGGGTGGTTCCCGACCTCTACGTCCTGGGCAAGGCCCTCGGCGGAGGGCTCGTGCCGCTCTCCGCCGTGGCCGGTGACCGCGAAGTGCTCGGCCTCCTCGGCCCGGGCTCGCACGGCAGCACCTTCGGGGGCAATCCGCTCGCGTGTGCCATCGGCCGTGAAGTGATCGCGATGCTGCGAACCGGCGTGTACCAGGAGCGGGCATCCCGGCTCGGTGTGCGCTTCCGGGAGGGACTCGACGCACTGCGCGGTCGGGGTGTTGCGGACGTTCGGGGGCGTGGATTGTGGATGGGCGTCGACGTCGACGAAGTCACCGGAAGCGGCCGCACCGTGTGCGAGGCCTTGCTCCGGTACGGGGTTCTCGCGAAGGAGGCGCACGGGCGGACCATCCGTCTCGCGCCGCCCCTCGTGGTCCCGGCCCGCGATCTCGACTGGGGTCTCGAGCAGTTCGCGTCCACGCTGGACTTCCTACGCGGGCGCAGCTGAATCACGTAGCGCACTTTGCCATTGACGGGACAACTCATTGTCCGCGCATCTACTGTTCTGCCGGCCGTCTCACTCTTGGAGGGCGACGTGGCAGTACGACGTGCACGACGCAGCCCGGGCCGGATCCTTCTCGCGGTGCTCGCGACCACCTTGGCCGCAACCGTCATGGCTGCGTGCGGCGGCAGCTCCGGGAAGAGCAGTTCCACCTCGACGACGGCCGCGTCCGGGGGTACGGCCGGCAGTCAGGTCCCGGGCCTCGGCGTCGGTGTCACGCCCACCGAGATCAAGCTCGGCATTGCGCTCATCGACTTCAACTGCGTGAAGGACTTCGTCGACACGATCCGCGTCGACCAGGACAAGGTGTACCAGGCCTTCGTCGACGACATCAACGCAAATGGCGGCATCAACGGCCGAAAAGTCGTGTCGGTGTACGACACCTACTGCCCGATCGGCAGCGCGGGCCCACTCGCGGTCTGCACGAAGCTCACCGAAGACGACAAGGTCTTCGCGGTCACCGGCAACTTCTTCGACAGCTCGGGTGACGGCCAGGTGTGCATCGCGAAACAGCACCAACGCGTCCTCATCTCCTTCAACCTGACGCAGGCGATCATCGACAAGGCCCCACCGGGATTGATCATCTATCCGGGCGCGACGAACGAACGAACAACGAGCGTGATACTCCAACTGCTGCAGCGGCAGCGGACCCTGGTCGGGAAGAAGGTCGCCGCGCTCGGCGGATCACCGGAAGCCGGCGTGGTGAACAACACGGTTGTGCCTGGACTGAGGAAGCTCGGAGTGCAGCTCGGGACAACCGGGATCCTGTCGGTGGGCGGTTCGACCGACACGTCGGCGGCGCTCACCCAGCTCGACAGTTTCATCGAGCGCTGGAAGGGCGAAGGCGTCGACGCGGTGTTCCTGTCGGGCAACGAGGTGTCGTCGTCACAGTTCGTCACCAAACTGCGCGGCGCGATGCCCAAGGTGATGCTGATCGTCGACAACACCGACGTGAAGTCCGCGGGACAGGATGCGGTGAAGGCCCACATGAACCCGAATCCCTACGAGGGCATCATCTCCGCCGGCGGCCCCACGCCGATGGAGTACGACGCGAGTCCGAACTGGAAGTACTGCGCGGCCATCTACGAGAAGTACACGGGCAAGCACGCGCCCAATACGCAGGAGATCATCCCCGGCCCGAACGGCAAGACCCTCGACACCAACGCCAACATCAACGACGCATGCCAGACCATCACGATGTTCCGCGACATCGCCAAGCGCGTCGGGCCGAACCTCAACAATGCCAACTGGGTCAGCACCGTCGACAACTTCGGGCACATCGACAATCTGGGATCGGGGCCGTACTCGTCGCTGCACAAGGGGAAATACGACGCCGAGGACAACTTCCGCCTCGAGGCGTTCGACTCGTCGATCGGGACCAAAGGCGACTGGCGAGCCATCACCCCGGTCCAGAACACGCCGGGCTAGCGAAGTCGGAAATCCACAGTTCATCCACCTGACACGCGCGTCAGGGTGAAATAGCATCCGACCACTCCGGTCAGCGACCGAGCTCGGCTCGAGACGGGACGTACGTGGAGGAGACGCGCCAGGGAGACGTCGCCAGCCTCGCGGCGGCGGTCCTCGACGAGGAGGCCGCGCGCCAGGAGGCGCAGGCGCGGGCCAAAGAGCAGGTGATCTTCCCCGACGAGCTGCTCCCGGGCGTGCAGTCGGAGCCGATCGGCTTCCGCGAGGCCTTCCGGAGCGGCGGCAAGCTGATGTTCGTCGTGCTCGGCCTCCTGCTCGCGTTCGACGAGCTCGAGAGTGCGGCGATCCAGGTGCTCGGGCCCGAGATCCGCCACAGCCTGCACATCAGCAGCGGCGCGATCGTCTTCATCGGGACGGCGTCGGCCGCCTTCTTCGTCCTCGGTGCCGTCCCGATGGGATGGCTCGCAGACCGGGTTCGGCGTGTGCCCATCGTCGGCGTCGCAAGCATGTTCTTCGCGGGGTTCGTGTTCCTCTCCGGCTTCGCGGTCAACGCGTTCATGCTGTTCTGGACACGCTTCGCGACCGGCATCGCGAAGGCGAACAGCATCCCGGTGCACCAGTCGCTCATCGCCGACAACTATCCGATCGGCATCCGGGCGCGGATGGCCGCCACGATGCAGATGGGCGCGCACGGGATCGGTCTCGTGAGTCCGGTGCTCACTGCAGCGATCGCGACCTGGGTCGGCGGCCCGGAGGGCTGGCGCTGGGCGTGGTACCTGCTCGGGATCCCGGTGGCCGTCGTGGCACTCGGCGCCTTCGCGATGCGAGAACCGCCGCGGGGCCAGTTCGAGAAGGACGACGTCCTCGGCGAGGTGATCGAAGACGAGAACCCTGCGCCCATCTCGATGGAGTCCGCGTTCGCCCGGCTGAAGAAGATCGCGACGATCCGCACCGTGCTCGTGGCTTTCTGCGCCCTCGGGTTCGGCCTGTTCACCCAGGGCGAGCTGGCGTCGCTCTACCTGAACGACACCCTCCACATCCACCACGCCCTGACACGGGGCTTCATCCTGAGCCTCTCCGGTATCGCGGCGCTCCCGATACTGCCCTTCGTCGGGCGTTACTTCGACAACGTCTACCGGAAGAACCCGGCCAAGGCCTTGGCGCTCGTCGGCGCACTGATCCTGCCGTCGGCCGTCTTCACACCCATCCAGTACTCGGTGCACAGCTCCACATGGTTCTGGATCCTGGGCGTGCCGCAGGCGGTGCTGACGACCGCGGCGTTCGCGATGACGGCCCCCGTCCTGCAGGCGGTCGTCCCCTACAGGCTGCGCGGCATGGGCACGGCGATGGCGACGATGTACATCTTCTTCATCGGCGGGTTCGGCGGCGGTGTCGTCTCCGGCTTCTTCACCGACGCGATCGGTGTACGCGCCACCGTGATCGCGCTCGGCGTGCCCACGAGCATCATCGGCGGCCTGCTGTTGATGAACGGCGCCCGATTCATCCGCAACGACCTGTCGCTCGTCGTCGAGGAGCTGTTGGAGGAACAGGACGAGCACCGTAAGCGACACGAGCTGCACCAGGCCCCACCCGTGTTGCAGGTGGTCAACGTCGACTTCTCGTACGGACCGGTGCAGGTCCTGTTCGACGTCAACTTCGAGATCCGCCGCGGCGAGTGCGTGGCCCTGCTCGGCACCAACGGTGCAGGGAAGTCGACGATCCTCAGGGTTGTGAGCGGGCTCGAGGTGCCCGAGCGCGGCGTCGTTCGGCTCAACGGACGCAACGTCACCTACGTCGCGCCGGAGCAGCGGGTCAAGCTCGGAATCGTCTCGCTACCCGGGGGCAAGGGCGTGTTCCCGAGCCTCACCGTCGCCCAGAACCTCGCCGTGAGCTCCTGGCTCGGCGGCGGGAGCAAAGCCGACGTGGACCGCCGCATCGATGTCGTGATGGAGGTCTTTCCGGAGCTCGACGAACGCCGCAAGCAACCCGCGCTCAGCCTGTCGGGGGGTCAGCAGCAGATGCTCGCGCTCGCGCGCGTGTTGATCCACCAGCCCGAGATCCTGCTCATCGACGAGCTGTCGCTCGGCCTCGCACCCGTCGTCGTGCAGCGCATGCTCCAGGTCGTCGACGAGCTACGCGCGCGCGGCCAGACGATGGTGATCGTCGAGCAGTCGTTGAACGTCGCGCTCGAGATCTCCGACCGCGCCATCTTCCTCGAGAAGGGCCAGGTCAAGTTCGAGGGCGCGGCCAGCGATCTCCTGCTGCGCGACGACCTGGCACGCGCCGTCTTCTTCGGGACAGAAGGCGGATGATGCTCGCCTCGATCCTGCAGCCGCACATCTGGACCGCCAACCTGCTGGTGATCGGCCTGGTTCGCGGCCTGATCGTCTCGCTGATCGCGATGGGAATCGTGCTCGTGTACCGCTCGAGCCGCGTGATCAACTTCGCGGTCGGCGACCTCGGTGTGCCGTGCGCGGCCTTGCTCGCCGTCATGGCGGGAAGGGCGCACTGGCCGTACTGGCCCTCCCTGCTCCTCGCCGTGCTGGTCGGTACCGCGGCCGGCGCGCTGGTGGAGCTGGCCGTGATCCGGCGCCTGTTCCGTGCACCGCGCGTCATCGTGCTCGTCGCGACCATCGGCGTGGCGGAGCTCGCGCGCGCGATCACACTCACGTTGCCCGGCTACAAGACCGGTCGTCTGCGCACTGCGTTCCCGAGCCCCATCACCAACCAGTGGCACCTCGGCAGCGTGACGATCAAGGGTTCACAGCTGCTCGCCATCATCGTCGTACCGCTGATCGCCGCGGTGCTGTGGTGGCTGCTCGGTCGCACGCGCTTCGGCCTCGCGGTGCGGGCCACTTCCACCAATGCAGATCTCGCGCGGCTGACCGGCGTGAGCCCGAAGCTGATGTCGACCGCGATCTGGACGATCGCCGGAGGCCTCTCTGCGGTCGCGATCATCCTGTACGCGACCGAACAGGGCTCGTCCGACCTCGTCTCGATCGGGCCCGAGACGTTGCTCCTCGGCCTCACCGCGGCACTGATCGGTGGCATGCGGTCGTTTCCGCGCGCGGTGGGCGGCGCCGCCGCCGTCGGCGTCCTGTATCAGCTGCTCGTCTACAACTTCCCGAACACGGTCGGTCTGGTGCAGTTCGTGCTCTTCGTTCTCGTGCTCCTCCTCGTGGCCGGCATGAGCCGGGCCGACGACTCAGGTGCGGAGAGCTTCGCCTTCGCGCCGCGGGTGCCGCCCGTGCCCGAACGCCTCCGGCAGATCTGGTGGGTTCGGCGCATGCCACAGCTGGTGGCCGTCATCGGGTTCGTGTTCGCGCTCGTACTGCCGTTGGTGGCGACCGAGTCGTTCCATCAGCAGACGTACGCGATCATCCTCGCGTTCGCGATCTGTGCGGTTTCGGTGACCGTGCTCACCGGGTGGGGTGGCCAGCTGTCACTCGGACAAATGGCCTTTGCGGGGATCGGCGCGCTCAGCGCGGCCGCCTTCGTCCGCGGCGTCTCGCTGAACATCGGTTTTCGATCGACCCGCATCATCAAAGGTCACCTTCCGAGGGTGCCGTTCGTCGCCGCGCTCGTTCTCGGCGCGCTCGTCGCCTGCGTCATCGCCGTCGTGATCGGCATCGGCGCCCTTCGTGTGAAAGGCCTCCTGCTCGCGATCAGCACCATGGCGTTCGCGATCGCGGCGCAGGCGTACATCTTCCCCCGACCCTTGTTCGCAGGCACCGAAGGCTCGCTCACGGTGCAGCTGCAACGAGGGAAGCTCGGTCCGATCGACCTCGCGCACCTGAACCGCAACTACTACTACTTCACGCTCGGCGCCCTGGTCGTCGTGCTGGTGCTCATCGGCCACCTCCGTCGCACCGGCATCGGTCGCGTGATCATCGGAGTACGGGAGAACGAGCCCGCGGCGTCGGCCTTCTCGGTGTCACCGACCCGAGCCAAGCTCACCGCGTTCGCGGTTGGCGGGTTCGTCGCCGGCCTCGGAGGAGCGGTGCTCGGTGGTGTCGCGGTGACGATCGGGTACACCGACCGGTTCTTCCGCATCGAGGACTCACTCACCGTCGTCGCGCTCGCGGTGATCGGAGGCCTCGGAAGCCTTGCGGGTGCGGTGGCCGGGTCGTTGTGGGTCATCGGCCTGCCCGCGTTCTGGCCCAGCAACAAGACCGTACCGCTCTTCACGTCGAGCATCGGGTTGCTGATCATCCTTTTGTACATCCCCGGTGGCTTCACCCAGATCGGCTACTGGCTGCGCAGCTCCATCGTGAGCTGGCTCGAGAAACGACTTCCTCCGGTACCCGCGAAGACGTTGACCGCGCCGCCTCAGTCACTCACGAGCGCCGCCCGACGGGAGATTGCCGGATTCAACGCTGACGGAAGCGTCCTGTCGGCGACCGGCCTGAGCGTCCGGTTCGGGGGCATCGTCGCCGTCGACTCCGTCGACTTCCGCGCGTTCCCCGGAGAGGTCATCGGACTCATCGGCACGAACGGGGCGGGGAAATCGACCCTGCTCAACGCAATCGGCGGCTATGTGCCCAGTACCGGGCCGGTCGAGCTGCTCGGTTCCGACATCACACACCTCCCCGCACACCGCCGAGCGCACATGGGTCTCGGGCGCACGTTCCAGGCGGCCACGCTCTTCCCGGAGCTGACGGTGCGCGAGACGGTGCAACTCGCGCTCGAAGCGCGTGGAGCGACGTCGTTCTGGGGCTCGCTGCTCTGGCTTCCTCCGGCTGTTCGCGCGGAACGCTCGAAGCGTGCCGAAGCGGCCGAGCTGATCGACTTCCTCGGGCTGGGCCGGTATGCCGATCGCTTCATCGCCGAACTGTCGACGGGAACACGGCGCATCGTCGAGTTGGCGACGGTGCTCGCGGTCGCTCCTCGGGTGCTCTGTCTCGACGAGCCGACCGCCGGCGTCGCGCAACGCGAGGCCGAAGCCTTCGGACCGCTGATCAAACGGGTCCAGCAGGAGCTGGGGGCGACCTTGATCCTGGTCGAGCATGATCTTCCGCTGATCCTCGCGATTTCCGACCGGATCTACTGCATGGAGGCGGGCGCCGTCATTGCCGAAGGCACGCCCGAGGTCGTTCGCGAGGATCCACTGGTCGTCGCGTCGTATCTCGGTACCGACGAACGCGCGATCAAGCGCAGCAACGCCTGACCGTTCCTAGAGCGCCATGAAGGCGCGGACGACCCGGTCCTTGATCTCGGTCGGTGTCATCGACGACATGACCGCGAATGCCTGCGCGTCGTACCCGACGAGATATCGAGCGCGGGGCCAGCGCGTCGTGAGCGCGGTGCCGACGACCTTCGCGCAGCGCACGGGATCGCCCATCAAGGGCTGCCACAGCCGCGTCGTCGTCAAGGTTCGCTGGTACGCGTGCTCGTAACGGGATCCGGGCCGCTTCGCGATCTCGCGTTCCGTCTCCTCCCAGATGCCGGTGCGGAAGCCACCCGGCTCGACGAGAACGACGCGGATCCCGTCACGCGCGACTTCCATTCGCAACGCGTCGGTGAGTGCCTCGAGTGCATGCTTCGCACCCTGGTACCAGCCCGTCAACGGGGTCGTGACGCGACCGTAGATCGACGAGATGTTCACGATGCGTCCTCGACCACGGCTCCGCATGTGCGGGATCGCGAGCCGAGCCAGACGGACGGGAGCGATGGTCATGGTCTCGAGAGCTGCCCGCGCCTCGCCGTCGCTCACATCCTCGATCGAACCGGTGACCGAGTAGCCAGCGTTGTTGACCAACGCGTCGGGGCGGTACTCGTCGACGACCACGGCGCAGCGTTCGGCATCAACGACATCGAGGAGTGCGGTCTCGACCTCTACTCCGGCCTCGGCCGCGGCGGACATCACGAGCTCTGCCTTTTCCGGGCTGCGGACCGTGCCGACCGAGCGAAATCCACGTCGAGCGAGCTCCAGCACCGTCGCGAGCCCGATGCCGGAGTTGGCTCCGGTGGTGAGCGCCGTACGCACGTCAGCCACGACGGCACCGCCTCGTCAGCGCGTCACGTGCACGGGGACGTTCGAGAAGCCGGCGACATTCGACATGTGAACCCGGCGCAGCCCGTCCTCGTCGATCTCGTAGCGGGGCCAACGCCGCACCATCTCCTCGATGGCGATACGGCTCTCCATGCGCGCGAGCGCCGCGCCGAGGCAGCTGTGGATGCCGAGACCGAAGCCGAGCGCCTGGCCTGGTGTCCGGCCGATGTCGAACGTGTCCGCATTCGCATAGAAGCGCTCGTCTCGTGTCGCGGATCCGGTGATCAGCAACACCGGGTGGCCGGCCGTGAGCGTGATGCCGTGGAACACGGAGTCCTGAAGCGAGAAGCGGCCCTGGTACTGCGACGGCGGCCAGAACCGGAGGATCTCCTCGACGGCGGGCGGGATCCGCGCCGGGTCTTCGATCACCGTCTGGTACTGGTCACGGTGCCGGGCGAACAGCACGAAGGCGTTCCCGACGAGCTTGGTGACGGTCTCCGCTCCGGCACCACCGAGCAGCGTGGCGAAACCGGCGATCTCGACGTCGTCGAGCTTCGTCATCTGACCGTCACCCCGGTCGACCTCGACCTGCGTGAGCCGCGAGATCATGTCGTCGCCCGGATGACGGCGCTTCTCCCCCACGAGCTCGGAGAAGTACGCGCCCGAGGCGAGTCCCGCGGCCTCACCTTCACTCGTGGGCGAGATCTGCCCGGGCTCCCGGTGGAGCTGCGCGTCGAGCCAGATGCGAATCTGCTGCCGGTCCTGCTCGGGAACGCCCAGTATCCGCGAGATGATCTCGACCGGGAACGGCGCGGAGAACTCGGCAACGGCGTCGAAGGTGTCACGCCCGTCGAGCGGCTCCAGGAACGAGAGGATCACCTCGCGCACGATCGGCTCCAACGCCTGCACGGCGCGCGGTGTGAACACGCGACTCACGAGGGCCCGCAAACGATCGTGTGCGGGCGGGTCCATCATGATGATGCTGCGGTAGGTCGCAATCAGTTCGGGATCCGACGCCATCGTGTGGAGATCGACGCCATGACTGCTCGAGAAGGTCTGCCAGTCCTTGTGCGCGGCCACCACGTCGTCGTATCGGGAGAGGGCCCAGAAGCCGTAGCGCTCGCTGAAGAACACGGGCGCCTCGTCGCGCAGGCGACGGTACAGGTCGTACGGGTCGTCGAAATAGACATCGGAGAACGGGTCGAACTCGATCGGCGACTCGCTGGTCCGCGCTGACACCGACACGGGCGCCCCCCTTCGCGAAGAAGTGAGGCGGAGCGTACCCGCTCGCCACGAGGGGGGCGGAGCGATCGGCTACGGAAGCGCGAGCACCGCGCCGGCGTGACGCGCCACGTCGGGAGGGGCGAGCGGACCCGTGGGTAGCTCGACGACGAATGCCGTCGTGGGTGCGAGCATCGCGTTCTGCCAGCTCGCCGCGCTGCCCGGATAGCGGGTGAGGCGGCGGAACGGCAGGCCGACCAGCGCGGCGTAGCGCGCTTCCACCGCCCGGTCACCTCCCGAGTCGTCCACCAGGGTCTGGTGCTGGTGGTACCAGACCGTCACCGTGGGGCGCACGAGCTCGAGCAGGTCGTACGCCATTCGACTCTCGGGCTCCGACAACGGTGACCGGCCCGGGTACTCCGTGTCCCAGGGACGGCCGGACGCGCGCCACGCGTACGGAAAGTTGCGATTGAGGTTCACACCGTGGGCGTTCTGCCGCGTCCCCGCGGCCACGCCGTCGGGATTCAGGTCGTCGACGACCCACAGGTCCACGTCGGGCGGCGGCGCGAGCGTGGTCAGGACACGGGTGATCGCCATGCCTGCGGGCTCGTCGCCGTCGATGCACCCGAACACCACGATTCGCGCACGCGGATGTGCCGCTTGCCAGTGAACGCCGGAGACCGGACGGCCCTGAACCGATCGGCCGTAGAGCACGGGTACCGCGGATCTGGCTGGGACGGTCGCGGGTGGTGATCCGCGCGACGGCGGTATCCGCGTCGTCGACGCGGACTGGCGCGCGGCGCGTGGATTCGTCCCGGTGCTGCAACCGGTGAGCGTGAGCGATACAGACGCGACGGCGAAGAGGAGACCGCACACGGCGGTACGGCGTCGAGAGTCTGTCACGGGCGGAGCGCGTCGTCTGCGAAACGTGTGAAGCCGAGGTCGGGCGGTATCGCGGCCGAGAACCCGAGCAGCTCGCGCGCCTGTCGGACCGATGCGAAGACGTGACGTACGTCGCCGAGGCGGTATCCGCCGACGACGACCGGCTCGGGAGCGCATTCGCCGAACGCAGTGGTGAGCGCGGCCGCCATTTCCAGCACCGTGCACGGATGGCCGCTGCCGACGTTGCAGATCGCCGGCGTACGGAGGCTCGTGAACAGCGCCTGCACATTGGCCCGGGCAACGTCGCTCACGTGGACGAAGTCACGTCGTTGACGGCCGTCCTCGAGCACATGGGGCGGCTCTCCCGCCTGGCACGCGCTGCGGAAGATGCTCGCGACGCCTGCGTAGGGCGTGTTCGCAGGCATACGGGGCCCGTAGACGTTGTGGTACCGCAGCACGACGGTTGTCGCCCCGTGCTCGCGTCCGTAGGTTGTCACGAGATGTTCCTGATGGAGCTTGGTCGCGGCATACACGTTGCGGGGGTCCACCGGAGCATCCTCGGAAACAGGTTCGGCGACGAGCTGACTCCCGCACATCGGACATGTGGGCTCCCACTCGCCCCGTTCCAGACGGTTTCGGTTGCGCGGCTCGGCGCGTACGGCACCATGACCCGTGCAGCGGTACCGGCCCTCGCCGTACACGACCATGCTGCTACCGAGCACGATGCGTCCGCTGAAGTCCCGATCGTGCAACGCGGCGAGCAGCACCGCGGTCGCGACATCGTTGTTGGTCACGTAGTCGACGGCATCACCGAACCCGAGCCCGAGACCGACCATCGAGGCCTGGTGAGACACCGCCTCCACGCCTGCCGTTGCGGCGAGCGCGACGTCGGGATCGCGCAGGTCGTCCCAGAGGTAGACCGCGGACGGGTTGAGGTACTCGGGTGCGCCACCGTGCGCCTTCGGATGGAGGGAGTCCACGACGATCACCTCGTGTCCGTCGTCGACGAGCTCGTCGACGACGAACGATCCGATGAAGCCGGCCCCACCGGTCACCAGCACCCTCATGGCGCGCGCTCGACCCGCTCCACGGGCAAACGCACCGTGAAGCGGCAGCCTCCGTTCTCGTTGCGGACGCTCACATCACCGTGATGCGCCTCGACCAACCCCCGCGCGATCGCGAGGCCGAGTCCGGCTCCGTCGCCATGGCGAGCCGGATCGACGCGGAACGCGACGTCGAAGACGCGGTCGAGGTCGCGTTCCGGTATCCCGCCACCGTGGTCGACGATGGACACGAACGCCAGGTCGTCTTCGAGCCCGGCCTCCACGACCACGGTGCCGTCGTGAGGCGTGTGGCGGATCGCGTTCTCGAGGATGTTGCGCAGCGCACGGAGCAGCTCGGGTGCCGACGCCCGAAGCTCCGGAACCTGGTCACGCATCACGCCGCGCAACCGCACACCCTTTGCCAGCGCGACAGGCGCCGCGCCGGCGAGGGCGTCCGACACGACGTCCGACAACGAGACACGCTCCAGCTCCAGCCGCAAGACGCCGGCCTGACTCCGGCTGAGCTCGAAGAGATCGTCCACCAGTGCCGCGAGCCGGTCGGCCTCCTCACGCAACGTGCGGTGGTAGCGCGTCACCGTGTCCGGATCGGACACGATGCCGTCTTCCAGCGCCTCCACCATTGCCCGAATCCCTGCGAGCGGCGTTCGAAGATCGTGTGAGACCCACGCCACCAGCTCACGTCGCGACGCGTCGACCGCGCGCTCTCGGCGCCGTGCTTCCTCGAGTCGAACCGACATCGCGTCGAGCTCGTCGGCGAGGCGTGCAAGCTCCGACGGTGCGTTGCTCCGGTCGACGGCGCGCCCCGGTGCGCCGTCTCCGATTCGACGTGCGACATCCGTGAGAGACTCCGACGTGTCCACCACACGGCCGCCCAGCACGATGGCGGCGCCGACCGCCATGGTGCCCGCGGGAACGAGCACGACGACGAGCATCGACAGGTCGTGCCCGGCGATGAACATGGACCGCGCCGACGCCCACGCGCCGAGCGCGACCGCGCTCACCGACATCAGCGCGACGGCGACCATCTGCGCGCTGACGGATCGACGGCGAAGCACGAACACCGCGATGGCGCCCCCGGCGGCCGCGACCAACGCTGTGCCTGTCGCGATCGCGATGAGCTGAAGCGCGTCGCTGGTGGACATCGCGGTCACGGCCGCGGTGACGGCGGTGAGGGCGGTGCCGACGAGTAGCACCACGGCGAGCAACCTTGCGCGCGTCATGGGTCGAACCGGTACCCCACGCCCCACACCGTCGTGATGTGCACCGGAGCCGACGGATCGTCTTCGAGCTTCTCGCGCAGCCGGCGGATGTGCACCGTCACGGTTGACGCGTCGCCGTACGTATAACCCCACACGTGCTCGAGGAGCTCCTCCCGGCGGAACACGTGTCGAGGCCTCCGCGCGAGGAAGCGCAACAGGTCGAATTCACGCGCAGTCAGTGCGACGACCTCGCCCCGATGCCGCACCTCGTGTGATGCCGAGTCGACGACGAGGTCACCGGCGACGAGCACTTCACGGCTGCCGCCGCTAACCGCCGGAGTCGTGGCCCGCCGCAGCACGGCCTTCACGCGCGCGGTCAGCTCGCGTGGCGAGAACGGCTTGGTCACATAGTCGTCTGCCCCTACTTCCAGGCCGACGATCCGATCATCCTCCTCGCCGCGCGCGGTGAGCATGATCACGGGGACGGGGGTGCTCGCGCGGAGGCGCCGGCACACCTCGAGACCGTCGAGTCCCGGCAGCATCAGATCGAGTACCACGATGTCGGGTGGCCGTTCCTCCGCTCTTGCCAGCGCCGCGTAGCCGTCGACCACGGCCGCGGTCTCGAAACCCTCACGCTCGAGATACCGGACCAGAACCTCGGCAACGTTCGGGTCGTCTTCCACCACGAGCACGTGCGCCCGACCGTTGACCTCGGCACCGTCCTCGGTGGCGCTCACGATTTTGACTGTATATGCGACTCCCGCCGGTGTTTCAGGCGCATGTCGGGGTTTCGAAAATCGTAAGGCGACGAGCTGACCGCCTCCTCGCTCTTCGGCAAGAGAGAGAAATTGGGAGAGCGCTCGACGCAGTTGGGGCTTAATCTCGCGTCCGCACGAGCGAAGCCGGGAACCAGGGACGCAGCCGCGAGGTGGGCATGAGGTTCGGCATCCTGGGTCCACTCGAAATCCGGCGCGACGGCAGGGCCGTCGATGTCCGCGGCATGAAGCGGCGGAGCGTGCTCGCCCGGCTGCTGCTCGACGCGAACTCGTTCGTGGCGGCCGACCACCTCGTTCACGACTTGTGGGAAAAGCAGCCGCCGGCCTCGGCGCAGAGCACCCTGCAGGGTTATGTCCACCAGCTGCGTGCTCTCCTCGATCCGGGGATGATCGTGACCCGCGGCTCGGGCTACGTGCTCGAGGTGCCGCCCGAGGCGCTCGACAGCCTCCGGTTCGAAGCCGCGGTGAACGAAGTCGGCAAAGCGGAGCTTCCACCGGCCGCTGTTGCGGCGCGGCTTCGTGAAGCATTGTCGTTGTGGCGCGGTCCGCTGCTGGCCGATGTAGCCCATGTGGCACAGGGGCACGCCGCAGCCGTCCGGCTCGAGGGGTTGCGCCTCTGGGCATTGGAGACGCTCTTCGATGCCGAGCTGGAGCGCGAGCGGCACCGCGACATCGTTCCCGAGCTCGAGGTACTCGTCGCCGAACATCCGCTGCGCGAGCGTCTCGCGAGTCAGCTCATGCTCGCCCTCTACGCCAGCGGCCGCCAAGCCGACGCATTGCACATCTGTAGCCGGTTGCGGGCGACGCTGCTCGACGAGCTGGGTATCCAGCCCAGCGCCGACATCACAAAGCTCGAGCGGATGATTCTCGAGCAGGACGCCGCGTTGGACCGACCGCGGCCGCCCACGCGATCGAGAGAAGCAGTGCGTCCGCCGAGCGGGATCGTGTCGTTCCTCTTGACGGATGTCGAAGGATCGACGCGCTCATGGGATCGCGCGCCGCGGTCGATGGCGTCCGCGCTCACGCGACACGACGAGCTCATCCGCGAAATCATGGACGAGCACGACGGTGTCCTGTTGAAATCCCGCGGCGAAGGCGACAGCACGTTCTCCGTCTTCCAACGGGCAACCGACGCCGTAGCGGCGGCATTCGAGGTGCAGCAACGGTTCGCGACGGAGCCCTGGCCCGAGGAAACCCCGGTGCAGATCCGTGTCGCCGTGCACACCGGTGAGGCCATCGAGCGCAACGACGACTATTTCGGGCCGGCCGTGAATCGCGCCGCCCGTCTGCGTGCCGCCGCCGCGGGCGGACAGGTGCTCATCTCGGGCTCGACCGCGGAGCTCGTTCGTGATCACCTCCCCACCGAGATCGTCCTCGAGGACCTCGGCAGCCGCGTGTTGAAGGATCTGGCCCGCCCCGAGCTGGTGTTCGAGGTTCGTCCCGCCCCTGTCGACACGCCGGCCGGCGGGGTCCCCGAGCCGCCCCACGCCGTCGCGTTCCCCCAGGCACTCGCGCGTCTGGTCGACCGTCCGTTCGTCAACCGCGGCGAAGAGCTCACGTTCCTGCTCCAGGCATTCGACGAGGCGCGAAATGGAACCGCGCAAGCCGTGCTCGTCGCCGGAGAACCGGGCATCGGAAAGACCCAGCTCGTCGCGGTGGCAGCCCAACGCCTCTGGGACGATGACGCACTCGTCCTCTACGGGCACTGCAACGAGCTCGCCCTCGTGCCGTACCAACCATTCGTCGACGCGCTCGAGGAGCTGTTCGCGACCGCGCCACGAGAACAGCGTGAACGCTGGGCCGAGCACGCCGGTCCCGAGCTTCTCCGCCTCCTGCCGTCGCAGCCGGCGGGTCCGCACACCGATGCGGTGCCCGCGCGCGACCCCGAAGTGGAGCGTTTCCTGCTCTTCCGTGCCGTCGTGTCGTTGCTCGATCAGTGCGCGCAGGATCGACCGGTCGTGCTCGTGCTCGACGACCTGCACTGGGCCGACGAGCCCACGCTGCTCCTCCTCGAGCACATCGTGACGGCCGCGCCGCAGATGCGGCTGCTCCTCGTGGGAACGTTCCGCGAGACCGACCTCTTCGCGGCCGATCGGGTCGTCGACTTCCTCGCCGACATGCGCGGCGTGCCGAACGTCCGACGCATGCGGTTGGCGGGACTCGACAAGGATGCGGTGGAGCAGTTGTTGCACGCCGTCGGCGTTGAGCTCGGCGCCGCGCAGCTGAAGCGACATGCCGACGTGCTGCGCGAGGAGACGGGTGGCAACCCCTTCTTCGTCGGCGAGCTGGTGCGCAACATGACCGAGTCGGGCACGATGCTCGATTCCAATGCCGATCCGCTGGGCACCCGTGCCGAGCTCGACGTACCCCAAAGTGTCCGCGACGTCGTCAGCCGCCGTGTCAGGCGCCTCGGCGGACAAGCGCCGCGTGTCCTGACGGTCGCCGCGGTGATCGGTCGGGCGTTCAACCTCGCGCTCCTGTCGGAGGTGTCGGGCGAGACGGAGGACGCGCTCCTCGAGATCCTCGAGCTCGCGAGCGAAGCGTCGATCGTCACCGAAACGCTGGACCGCGCGGGTTGCTTCGGATTCGTGCACGCGATCATGCAGCAAACCCTGTACGAGGAGATCAGCACCACTCGCCGCCGGCGGATCCACCGCCAGGTCGCGGAGGTGATGGAGCGCCGGCCCGATCTGGGTCTCGGCGATCGCATGGCCGAGCTGGCACATCATTGGTTCCTCGCCGATCCGACGGCGCCCGATCCGCGTGCGCTCGACTACGCACGTCGCGCGGGTGAGCACGCGCTCGAGCGACTCGCGCCCCAGGACGCACGACGCTGGTTCGAGCACGGCTTGCGGCTTCTCGATCGTGGGACCGCTCCCAACGAACCCGATCGGGAACGCGTCAAGCTCGAGATCCTGCTCGGAGACGCGCAACGCCAAGCCGGCGATCCCGCCTATCGGGACACGCTGCTCAGCGCGGCGGCGCACGCGAGCGACGTCGGCGACGACGAGCTCCTCGTCCATGCCGCGCTCACGAACACGCGCGGGTGGGCGAGCGCGGCAGGTGCAGTCGACCTCGAACGGGTCGCCGTCCTGGAGGCTGCAGTCACGGCGGTCGGACCGGATGACAGCCCGGCGCGGGCTCGCCTGTTGTCGACGCTCGCCGCCGAGCTGAGCTACTCGGGCGACTGGCAGCGAAGGCTGGCCCTCAGCGACGAGGCGCTCGCCATCGCCCGTCGCGTCGCCGACCTGGAAACGCTGTCGTATGTGCTGACCCGGCGGCCCAACACCATCTGGGTACCCGACACACTCGGGGAGCGTTTGGAGAACACGGCGGAGAACCTGTCACTCGCGGAGCGCGTCGGTGACCCCGTCCCGTTGTTCTGGGCGTCGATGTACCGCATGGTCGCGACTCTCAGCGCCGCCGACATCGCCGAAGCCGACGATCACCTCGACCGTTTACGTGCCATTGCCGGCCAGCTCGGTCTTCCCGTGCTGCGATGGGAGGCCGCGCTGCACTCGGCATGGCGTGCGTTGCTCGGCGGACACCTTTGGGAAGCGGAGGAGCTGGCGTCGCTCGCGCTCGAGATCGGAACGAGCAGCGGTCAGCCTGATGCGTGGGCGGTGTACGCCGGCCAGATCTTCCTGATCCGCTACGACCAGGGCCGCCTCCAGGAGCTCGAGGGTGTCGTCAGTCGCGCGGTAGCGGAAAACCCGGGACTCCCGGCGTTCATGGGTTCGCTCGCGATGACATACGTCGAGATCGGCCACGACGACTACGCAGCAGAGCTCCTCGATCTCGGATACTCGGATCGATTCGGGAGCATTCCGTACGACCAGACATGGCTCGCGACGATGATCGAATGGTCGGTCGTCAGCGCGCGCCTGCAGCACGGTGACGCAGCGGCGTTGCTCTACAAGCGGCTTACTCCGTGGGCCGATCAGATCGCGTTCACGGGTGCCCACGTGTTCGGCGGGGTGCAGCTGGCGTTGGCGCTCTGCGCTGCGACGTCCGAACGGCTCGACGACGCCGAGCGCCACTTCGCCGCCGCGCTCGCGACACACGAGCGGATGGGTGCTCCGGTCTGGGTGGCGCGAACGGAGCTCGCTTGGGCCGAGATGCTCTCGAGGCGGGGCGACTCCCGGTCCACGGCACGCGCCGTCGCGCTCGCGGAGCATGCGCTCCGGGGTGCCAGCGCAGTGGGTGCCGCGGGCATCGAGCAGCGTGCGCGCGAGCTGCTCAGCTCGGCCTGACGCTCGCCCGGGCGGCATCGCGGTGCCGGTGTGGAGGTTGGGTCCGATCGAGGTGCGCGCGAATCTTCGGGTACACGTCGCGTACCGCATGCTTGCCGACGATGCCGTCGAGATGTGCGTATTCGTCCAGGACCTCGCGTGTATAGAGCGACGGGGCATTGTTCGCTTGCAACCAGTCGTAGGTCCGCTTCGACGTCTTGGGAAGAAAGATCCGGTTGTGTTGACCCGCGAGGAACATGATCGGAAAGGCGAGGCGCCGCACATGGGGCAGATAGACGTCGCGACCCCGGTGATCGACGGCGTGACGCTTCCGCGCGATCAACGCAATGTGATCGAGCGCATGCAGATCTCCGACACCGAACATTTCAGCCAGCGCGCGGTGCGTTGCCTCGTTCAGTTGCGCGTGCCGGTGCGTGGGTCCGTACATCGCGAACACCCAGTGGCACACGGCGTTGCCACAGCGCTCGCCTCGTGGGACGGGAGCGAGGCGGAGGACGACGTCGAGCACCTCGTCGCCGAAGGTCTTCTGGAGAATCGGTGAGATGGTCCGGAGCCCGAATCCCTGGAGGAGGCGTCCGAGGCGGATCTCGGCCTTGAACCTACTGAACCACGTCATCACCGGGTGGGTCGTGACCTGCGAGCAGACCGCAGAGCACACACCCGTCATACCGTGGAGCACGGCCATCAGGAATGTCATCGATCCGGCACAGTGAGCGAACACTTGAACGTCGCGGCCTGTGCGCAGGCGCACCTCGCGTACACCAGCCGGCCAGTCCTTGTCGGCGATATCGTCGAGCGTGAAGTCGCGCAACGCGCTCGGAAGGTCGGGGCTCGCCCTGTAGTCGAACAGCCAGACGTCGTACTGGTTGCGGTGGAGGTACTCGGCCAGGTTCGTGTCGATCGTCGTCGCGATGTAAGCCGATGTCGTCATGCCGAAGCCGGGCGCCAGCATCACGGGTCCCTTGGGGCCACCCGGGTAGTGCGTCAGTCGAAGCCACGATCCGTCGTCACGGTGGTGGCGCCACTGATTGTCGTGTCCGCACCAGATCACTTCCGGCCGCGGCAGACGAAGGCGGCGCTGGGCGGCTGGCTGAGTCTCGTCGAAGGCATGGCCGACACCGAAAACCCCGGAATACGCGCGTACGAGTGTGCCGCTGAACAGCGCGACGAACGAGCGGAGCTTGCGGCTTGCCTCGCGCCTCGAGCGGGCCCTCGTCACGCGCAGCGTCTGCAGCTGACGGAGGAGGTCTTCGACACCCAGATGCAGAATTCCCACACCGATGGTTCGGTCCCCGTGCATGATGCGCGTGTACAGCGTCGTGGTCGCGCTCCAGGCGCGGAGCGCGCTGCCGTACGACAACGGCTTGAAGCCCTCGAGGTGGTAGACCGAGCCGTCCGCGGCTACGAGCCGCATCGAGTACTTCATGTCGAGAGTCTCGACCCGGTCCGCGTCCGGCGCGAACAGCGTGAACCGGCCATCAACGATGGTGAATCGATGGGGCGACAGGGCCGGCGCCAAGACCGTTCCGGTCAGCCTGACGGGCCGCTCCGGATGGGACACGAGCGCGTCGAGGTCCGGCACGTCGATCGTCACGACGAACTCGATCAGCGAGCCGTCGTCTCTGCCCTGGTCGAAGCCACGCTCATAGTCGTCAGTGATCCCAACTGAGAAGAACCCCGACATCCGTTCCGTGAACTGCAGCCCCGGGCGGCCGTCAACTCCCGTGCTCGCGCCTCTGCTTCCGCTTGTGCGCATTCCTTCGTCCCCACCGATCTTCCTGAATGAGCAAGGTGCAGATGCGCTCCGCGAGCGCGGAGATTGTCAACAAGGGGTTCACGCCGAGCGCGCTCGGAACGATCGAACCGTCCGCGACATAGAGGCCGTCGTAGAACGTCTTCCCCCATGTGCGGGAGTACACCCGCCCGCGGTTGTCGACGACGCCGCGCGTCGCGTCGTCCGCCATGACGCAGCCACCGAGGGGGTGCACCGTGATCAGCGAGTGCTTACGGCGCATCCACAGTGGATCGGGTATGTACTCGCCGCCGATGCCGCGGGCAGCACGCTCGAGGATGCCGTTGTCGCGCGCGTATGGCGGACGGATACCTGCACCGTGCCAACGTACGGCGACCCGATCGCCGTCAAGCGCCAAGTGACCGCGCGCGTCGTCGCTGCTCATCACCAGATAGCTCTGGCTGTTGCGCATGACGCCTCGATACGCGCCGCCGACCACGGTTTTCACCGCGCGGGTCAGCTCGCTTACCAGGGTTCGGTTCTGGCCGTGTCCGTTCTGCCGCACCAAGATCGCGGCGAGTGAGAAGGCCGCCGGCAGTACGGAAGCAAACAGACCCGGCAGGACCGCATCCTCGATCACGAGCTCGTCCTTGACGTGCACCGGATCGTCGACATGGATGACGCCCGTGATGCACGGCCCTGCCGGATCGGCTGCGGGTTGGCGACGGCGCCGTCCGATGCCGTTCGCGACAGTTTGGCTGTCGAACGCGAAGCCGATGACGTCGCCGTTGGCGGAGAAGTTCTGACCGAGCATCTCGGACGTACGAAGGCCGGCCCGCTGCGACCGCAGCAGGATCTCGGTAGACCCCAGGGTGCCCGCCGCGAGCACGACGACGTCGCCGGTGACGAACTGGTTCGGCGCCTCGAAGCGATCCCTGCCTGCCGCTCCAGACCGGAACTCGACCGTCCAGCCGCCCTTCTTGCGAGGGCTCACCGTCCAAACCTCGCATTCGGTGAAGATCTCGGCGCCGTGTCTGTGCGCGTCGTACAGATACGTCGCGAGCACCGTGTTCTTCGCTCCTTCGTTGCAGCCCGAGACGCAGTTGCCGCACAGCGTGCATGCTTCCTGGTGCTTCCCGGCCTTGTTCTTGCCGGCCGTGAAGGTGACGTTGATCTTCGGTCTCTTGGCGTGGATGCCCAGCCCGACGGCGGACGCATCGAGCGCCTCGAGCTTCTTCAGTGGCTGCCAGCTCGACGGATAGCGCCTTGATCCCAACATCTCTTGAGCGGCGCGGTAACCCTCCTGCAACAGCGGATCCTTGCGACGGCGCAAGGCGGCCGGCCAACGCTCGTCGAAGATCCGCCGGTCGGGCTTCATCGCGACGTTGGCGTTGATGATCGATGTTCCTCCGAGGGCGCAACCGACCAGCACGTTGATGTCTTCACCGGCGCGGAAGTCGAACAGCGCGTCGAGCGGACCGATCTGGCGGCGCCCGGCGCGCAGTTGGACTTGTCGCATCGCGTCCCGGAGCGTCTCGGGGTGGTCCCCCGGCGGCCGCTCTTGACCCCGCTCCAGCACGCAGACGGAGCGGCGATCACGCGCGAGGCGAGACGCCGCGATCCCACCCCCGTATCCGGACCCGATGACGATCACGTCGTAGTGCGATTTCATCCTGCCCAATGGGGCTGCGAGCAGCTCCATGCGAAGAGTGTCACCGCGCTGTCAATGCCTGGTGGCGGTACACCACGACTTGCGTTCGGCCGGTGTCTCTATGCAGCTGCAGCATCTGGCATCGGAGCGACCGCGCTACGACGAGTCCACATCGATGCGCCGACCGGTGAGCTCGGCGCGCAGGTCGTTGAGCATGGCGAGGCTTGCCTCGGCCGCCGGTTCGTCGGCCGCGGCGAGCCCCAGGACGAGACCCTCGATCAGGAGAAGCGTCGTGCCGTGGCTCGCGAAGAGTCCCGGCGACCCACGCCCTGTCGGGAGGGTGACCGCGACCCGGTCGCGCAAGCGGTGGCCCACTGCGTCGGTCACGAGCAGCACCGGAACCTGCAGAGTGTCGGCCCGATCAGCAAGCAGACGGACGTGCGGTTGCAGGCGTCCGTACGCGAGCGCGACCACGGCATCCCCGCGGCGGATGTCGAGCAGCTCGTCGGCGAACGAGGTGCCGGTGTGCACCAGCGCGCCGCTCGGCCTTCCGATCCTGCGGCAGAGGAACTCCCCGTACGCGGCGAGATGAGCGGACGGGCCCACACCCCGCCACACGACTCGCGCACTGGACGCGAGCAGGTCGACCGCGTGCTGGAACAGCTCGGGGGTGACGTGTCGGGTGAGCGTGCCGAGCGCGGCGAGGTGGTTCGCGATGCTGGCACCCAACAACTCGTCGGGTGGCGTCTCGGCCAGCGTCCTACGCAGCCGTTCCGCGAGCGGCGGCTCGTTGTCTCGGGCCGCCACGGCGCGGCGAAGCTCTGCGAGCCCGCCGTACCCGAGCGCCTTCGCGGTGCGAACGACGGTCGCGTCGCTCGTCGAGAGCCGCTCGGCGAGACCGGCCGCCGACAGCAGGAGCTCCTCGGGTGGAGCCTCGAGCAGGTATTCCGCGACCCGTCGTTCGGCGGGCGACAGTTGCGCGCCGAGCGCTACGACCCGTTGCGCGAGCGAGTCCTCAGGCGACCTGTGCGACATGTCGGACCGGTGCCTCGACGGTCAGGGTCGCGAGCGGACGGCTCGGTACACGGAAAGGCTCAAGATCCCGAACACCGCGAGGGGCATGACGAACCATGCGGTGCTTCCGGCCTGCGCCAGCGCCGCCGTCGCGCCGAGTGCGAACACGACGGCGACCGCGACCGTCCAATCGTCGCCGAGGAGGAAGTCGTACCAGAAGCGGCCGAAGCGCCGAAACTTCGTCATGACAGCGCTCCTACGTGTTGCGGGCGGTCCGGACGCGAACGCAGCCGCGCGATCAAGCCGAACGACACCGCGAGAATGCAGGCGATCAGACCAAGAATGGCCGCGTCACTTCCGGGCCATTTCGCGCCCGCACCCTCTGCGCTCCAGAAGATGCCGAACGCGCTCAGCATCACGCCGACGCCGAACTTGAGCGAGTTCTCCGGAACCCGCGCGAGCGGCCGGTGCACGATGATCCCTGCGATGAGCACGACGACGAGCGCGCTGACGGCGCCGATGGCGGCCAGGCCGACCTGATGTTGTGCGCTCCCGAACGTCACGATGATGAACGCCACCTCGAGACCTTCGAGGAACACGCCCTTGAAGGCGAGCGTGAAGGCGTACCAGTCGTGCGCCACCCGCGCGCCCTGCGCTCGCAGCAACGCGACCTCGGCCTGATAGATGGCGTCCTCGTCGTGAAGATCCTTGACACCACCGGCACGCAGGATCGCCTTGCGCAACCACTGCAGCCCGAACACCAGCAACACGCCGCCGACGAGGAGCCGCAGTGCATCGATGGGAATGTGGGTGAGCGCCGGGCCGAGGGCGGCCACAACGAGCGTCAACGCCGCGAGAGCACTGACCACTCCGAAGGACGCGGAGCGCCATCCCCGCGTGACGCCGACGGCGAGGACGATGGTCAGCGCCTCCACCATCTCGACGGCGGAGGCCAGGAACGCTGCCGAGGCGAGCAGCACGGCATGCATCCGCCGCTCCTTTCGTCAGCGTATGACGGCGATCCGGGTACTTGTAGCGAATACTACACCCCCCAGTATGTCCTCGTAGTGGACGCTACAAACGCTCAGCGTGTCGATCTCGCCTCGGCCGGGTTCCCCGGGCCGCGGCCAGCAGCGAGACACCCGGACGGCGCTCGGGCGCCACCAGCACGCAGTGCGTCCCCGAATAGATGGTCGGCATGCACTTGTTGCAGTGCACGCACAGCGACTCCGTGGTGTCACCCTTCTCCCACCGCTGGATGAGATCGGGTTCGCGCAGTAACGCACGTCCCATGGCGACGAACGCGAAGCCCTCCGCCAGCGCGCGTTCGACCGTCTCGAACCGCGTCACACCGCCGAGCAGGACCAACGGCATGTCGAGCGCCTCGCGGAACTGTCGCGCGTACTGGAGGAAGTACGCCTCCTCGAAGGGATACTCGGGCATGAACCGCTTCGCGGTGAGCTTGAACCCGAGACGGAGCGGAGGCGGGAACGCCACGGCCATCTCGGCGATCGGGGCCTCGCCACGAAACAGATACATGGGGTTCTGGAACGAGCTACCGCCGGTGAGCTCCAGCGCGTCGAGCGCGCCGTCCGCCTCGAGCAGTCGTGCCGCGACGATGCTCTCGTCGAGCCAGAGTCCACCCATGACCCCGTCGGCCATGTTGAGCTTCGCGAGCACCGCGACCTCGGAGCCGACGGCCTCGCGAACGGCGGTCGCGATGTTGCGTGCGAGCCGAGCGCGGTTCTGAATCGACCCGCCCCACCGGTCGGTTCGCTTGTTCAGTTTGGGGCTGAGGAACGCGCTGACGAGATAACCGTGCCCGAAGTGCAGTTCGAGGGCGTCGAATCCGGCCTCCACGGCGAGCCGGCCTGCGCGCGCGAAGTCGTTCGTGATGCGCGCGAGGTCCTCTTCGGTCACCGCGCGCGTGAACCGCAGGGCCTGCGGCGCGAAGACCTTCGAGGGCGCGAGGCCCTGGTGTCCGGTGCCCGCTGCGACGGGGCCCGCATGACCCAGCTGGATCGACGCGGCCGCCCCCGTCTCGTGGATCGCGTCCGTGAACCGTCGCAGCCCCGCCACTGCGTCCTCGGTCATGAGGATCTCACCCGGCGCGCCCTGACCGTCTTCACCGACTGCGCAGTACGCGAGCGTGGTCATGGCAACACCGCCTTCGGCAACGGCGCGGTGGTAATCGATCAACGCGTCGGTGACGACGTGACGAGGCGCCATGCCCTCGAACGTCGCAGCCTTGATCATCCGGTTGCGCAGCATCAGAGGGCCGAGCCTGCCCGGCGAGAAGGGATGCGGGGGATGCGACGTCGAAGTCATCGTGTAGTTCTCTCACATTCCCGGTGTCCCGTCGAACGCCGGCGCTCACGCCGAATCTCCGCGGGTCCCCGCGCGTGCGAGTTTCGAAAATCGTAAGCGTGTCACCCGTACCCGTTGACCCGCTGCATCGTTACGGTCGACGCATGCCCGACGTGATCCTTCCGGTCCTCGACGAGGCGGACGCGCTCCCGGCGGTGCTGGGTGGCATTCCCCGTGGCTACGACCCGATCGTCGTCGACAACGGTTCGACCGACGGCTCCGCGTCGGTGGCACGAGTCCTCGGCGCGCGCGTCGTGACGGAATCGGTGCGCGGATTCGGCGCCGCCTGCTTCCGCGGTCTTCTCGCCGCCGAAACCGACGTCGTGTGTTTCATGGACTGCGACGGCTCACTCAGTGCGGCAGAGCTTCCGCTTGTTGCCGCGCCCGTGTTGCACGGTGAGGCCGACCTCGTCCTCGGCGCGCGGGGAACAGGCAGGGGACGCGTCCCGCTCCACACGCGAGTCGCCAACGCAGTTCTGGCCGCGGGGGTGCGGCGCCGAACCGGCGTGCACCTGTCGGACATCGGGCCGATGCGAGCGGCTCGCCGCGACGCGCTGCTCGCACTGCGGTTGCGCGACCGGCGATTCGGCTGGCCACTCGAGATGGTGGTGCGTGCAGCCGACGACGGTTGGCGGATCGTCGAGGTGCCGGTCTCGCACGGACCGCGCATCGGACGCTCGAAGGTAACGGGCACGATGCGCGGGTGCATTCGGACGACTCATGACATGTTGCGCGTGCTGGCCGGTCAGGGGGCTTCGTGAGCGTCGACGAGGTTGCCTTCATCGTGCTCGCGAAGGCTCCCGCGCCGGGTAGGGTCAAGACGCGACTCTGCCCGCCATGCACGGCGATGGATGCCGCCGCGCTGGCGGAGGCTTCGTTGCTCGACACGCTGGCTGCGGTGACCGCGACCGGTGCGGCTCGGCGGGTGCTTGCGCTCGACGGGGCGCCGGGCCCGTGGCTACCGCCCGGGTTCGCGGTCGTTCCGCAACGCGGCGACGGGCTCGACGACCGGCTCGCGAACGCCTTCGTCGACGTCGGAGGCCCTGCGTTGCTGCTCGGTATGGACACGCCTCAGGTCACGGCCGGCATGCTGCGCGGCGCGGCCGCGGCACTGGTCGCGCGAGGGCCGCACAGCGGGCCCGACGCGGTGCTCGGCCCGGCTCCCGACGGTGGCTATTGGGCGATCGGCCTGCGGCGCTCGGACCCGAGGGTCTTCTTCGGTGTGCCCATGAGCTCGCGCGTCACGGCGCTCGCACAGCTCGAGCGCCTGAACCACCTGGGGCTGGAGGTGCACCTGCTCCCCCGTGTTCGTGACGTCGACGTGTGGGCCGACGCCATTGCGGTCGCGTCCGATGCGCCATCCACGCGATTCGGTCGCCGCCTCGCGACCATCGAGCGCCGCAAGGCTGCGGTGTGAGCACGACCGCCGCCGTCAGCATGCGCGACGCGTCAGGCTCGCTGCTGTCGGTTCCTACGAACCGTTGGTTCGGGACCGCGGACACGATCGATACCGGCCTGCTCGAGCGGGTGTCGGGACCGGTGCTCGACATCGGTTGTGGACCGGGTCGCCATGTCGTCGCCCTTGCCGAGCGTGGAATTCCGGCGCTCGGTATCGACGTGACAACCGGAGTGCTCGACATCGCGCGCCGTCGAGGTGCCTCCGTGATCGAGCGCTCCGTGTTCGATCACGTTCCCGGAACCGGCCGATGGTCCACCGTGCTGCTGCTCGACGGCAACATCGGCATCGGTGGTGATCCCGTGGCGCTGTTGCAACGGGTTCGACGTCTCGTGCACCGATCGGGCACGGTGTTGGTCGAGCTGGAGCCGAGCTCCGCACCGCGCGGTCCACGTCTCGTGCGTTTCGAGATCGACGGTGTCCCCGGCCCGTGGTTCAAGTGGGCATGCGTGACGGTGTCCGATCTCGACGCGATCGCGCGCGCCTCGCGCTTCGCGCCGGTGTACGTCTGGTCCGACCGGGGCCGCTGGTTCGCCCACCTTCGGTGTGAACGGTGACCATGGACACGCGTCGCGTCGCGCGACTTCGGATGCCCTTCTCGAGTCCGTTGCACGACGACCGGATCGCGGCCTGGCTCGGCATCGCCCTCGGCGTGTGCTTCACGATCTGCTTCGTCACCGGGCTGGTCTCGCACACGCTCCAGCACCCCCCGTCGTGGTTCACGTGGCCGTCGCGGCCCGCCGGCCTGTTTCGCGTGACACAGGGTGTGCATGTGGCAACCGGGATCGCGTCGATACCGCTCCTCCTCGCCAAGCTCTGGGTCGTGTACCCGAAGCTCTTCCGATGGCCTCCGGTTGCCAACGTCGCCCATGCGGTCGAGCGCATCAGCCTCGTGCCGCTCGTCGGCGGCGCGCTGTTCCAGCTCTTCACCGGCACTGCGAACATTGCGTACTGGTACCGGCCGATGCCGTTCTTCTTCACGGTTGCGCACTTCTGGGCTGCGTGGATCACGATCGGCGCTCTTGCCGTGCACATCGGCGCCAAGTTCACGACGACCCGTGCGGCGCTCTCACGCGCGGAGGCCGGTGCGGGAACGGTACCGCCGGTGCCATCCGACGGGTTGAGCCGCCGCGGGTTCCTCGCGACGGTGGCGACCGCCTCCGGCGCTCTGGTGCTCGCAACTGTCGGCGACACGCTGCGACCGCTGAACCGAATCTCCGTGCTCGCGCCGCGTCGCCTCGGCATCGGTCCACAGGGCCGCCCGGTCAACCGGTCGGCGGCTGCCGCCGGCATTCAGGAGGCCGCCCTCGACCCGAACTACCGGCTCGTCGTCGACGGACGCGTTTCACATCCGCTCGCACTCGGCCTCGACGAGATCAGGGCAATGCCGCAGCACGAAGCGATCCTGCCGATCGCCTGCGTCGAGGGATGGAGCTTCTCGGCGCGTTGGCGCGGCGTGCGCGTCCGCGATCTGCTCGAGCGCGCCGGCGCCGCTCGTCATGCGGGTGCACGCGTGGAATCGCTCGAGGCCTTCAGCATCTACGGGTCATCGCCGTTGAACCGCCTCCAGGCACACGATCCCGACACGCTGCTCGCGCTGGAGCTCGATGGGCAGCCGCTCGCGCTCGACCACGGCTACCCGGTCCGTCTCATCGGCCCGAACCGGCCGGGGGTCGACCAGACGAAGTGGGTCCACCGGGTCGTCGTACTGTGAACTCCGTCGGCCCTCCGGGTTCCGACGACGCCACACCCGCGTACTCCCGCCTGTTCTGGCCCGCCGTGCTCGTGGGATGGGCGCTCATCGCGAACGGCGTGCGCGGTCTCCTGGAGAACCGGCGTGTCGTGCGCGCGAGCGGCTTCCTCCGCGTCTTCATCGGCGCGTTGCTGGTGCACGACCTGCTCGTCGCACCGTTCGTTCTCGCAGTCGGAACCCTGGTTGCACGGCTCGTACCACGAGCGATCCGTCCGGCCGTTCAGTCGGGCCTGATCATCTCCGGCGTGCTGGTGCTCTTCGCCTTCCCGTTCGTTCGCGGGTACGGGCGGATTCCCGACAACCCGACGATCCTGCCGCGGAACTACGCGCAAGGACTTGCCCTCACGCTCGCCGCGGTGTGGATCGCCATCATCGCGGTGGTCCTGATCCGGCGGCGGCTCTCACGCCGCGTTCCCTGACATGGCCACGAGGACACGACGGCTCCTGAGGAGTGGGCACGGTGTCGACGCGTTCCTCGTCGGTTGCGGTGTCCTTTCCGTCGGGGCGTACCTCTGGGTCGTTGCGCATCGAATCTTCTATCCGTACGAGCTGCAGTGGATGGAGGGGGGAAGCGTCGAGCTCGTCCACCGCCTCGTGCACGGGCACACGCTGTACACGTCAGCGACGCTTCGCTTCACGCCGTGGCCGTATCCGCCGCTGTACTTCGCGCTCAGTGCCGGGGTCGCGAAGGTCGTCGGCGTCGGCTTCGTTCCCCTGCGTCTCGTCTCGACGGCCGCATCGTTGGGCGTGCTCGCCCTGATCTTCGTGCTCGTCCATCAGGAGACCGGAAATGTTGCCGCAGCGGTGTTCTCGGCCGGTGTCTACGCGTCGACCTTCCGCCTCGCGGGCGCCTGGTTCGACATCGGTCGGGTGGACTCGCTGTGGCTGTTGCTCTGCCTGTCGGCCATCGTCGTGGCGCGCCGCGCCCGGTCATGGCGAGTCGGTGCGGTCGTCGGTTTGCTGCTCTTCCTGGCGTGCTTCACCAAGCAGGATGGCCTGGTCGTCGCGGTTCCCCTCATCGCGTGGTTGTTCGCGGTGCGACGCCGCGCGGCGGTCGCAGCCCTGAGCTCGCTCGTTCTCCTCCTCGGTGCCTCGACAGTCGCGCTGAACGCAGCGACGCGCGGTTGGTACGGATACTTCGTCGTGCACGAGTTGCTCGGTCAACCGATCACCCGGAGTCAGGTCACCGACTTCTGGCTGCACGACATCCTCACCCCCCTACCCGTCGTCGGGATGCTCGCTGTTGGTGCTGTGCTCGCCGGCCGAAGGAGTGACGAGCTCGTGTGGACGTCACGAGGTGCGGTGCTCGCCGGCGGTGCCGGGCTCGTGGCGGCGGCCTGGGCCGGGCGACTCCACAGCGGCGGGTACGCGAACGTCCTCATGCCGGCCTACGCGGCGATGGCCGTGCTCGCGGGGGTCGGCGTCGCGTATCTCCGCGAAGTGTCTCGCTCTCTGCGCGCACGAACCCGGCTCGTCGCGTCGGCGTGTGTCGTCGTCGCCCTCGTCACCCAGTTCGCGCACGTCGCATATCCGGTCAGCGCACAGATCCCGACACGGGCCGACGCCCGAGCGGGCGACGGGTTCGTGCGGATGCTTCGGCACCTGCCGGGGAAGGTCGTGGTGCTCATCCATCCTTGGTACGCGACCCACGCGGGAAAGGGTGACTTCGCAGCCGGCGTCGCGATACAGGACCTCCTCCGGTCACAGCCCGGCGCGGCGCGCTCCGCGTTGATCCGTGACGAGTCCCGCGCGCTCCTCGCTCCCGACATCGGCGCGGTCGTGCTCGACCAGGCGCCCGATCCGTTCCTCGCACCACAGCTGGCGATGGCGTACCGACGATTGCCCGGGCCGGCGATTCCCGGAACGGCTTTCTTCCCCGTCACCGACCTCCGGCTGCGACCGACATTCGTCTACATCCGCGTCCGCGACGGTCAGATGCCGTAGAGCTTCGCCGCGTTCTCGCCCAGGATCTTGCGCTGCGCCGTCGGGCTCAGCTCCCGCATGTTCTCGGCCGCGGTCTTCAGCGGATCGGGATACAGACACGTCGGATGAGGAAAGTCCGTCTCGAACATGATGTTGTCCTCCCCCACCGCCGCGACGATCGACGGCAGATCACTGCGCTCGAACCACGTCGTCGCGTAGATCTGCCGCTTGAAGTAGCCGGAAGGACTGAGTGAGAGGGACGCGCGGAGCTTGGGCGCGTTCTCGGCCATCTCGTAGTCGAGCGCCTCGAGAATGAACGGCACCCATCCGGCGCCGCTCTCGACCGACACGATCTTCAGCTCCGGGAAGCGTTCGAGCATCCCCGAGCAGATGATGTTGACGATCACCCGCGCGTTGCCGATGAAGAGCAACGTTCCGCCGATCGCCAGCTTCGTGTCGTCGTCGTGCGCAGGCCACGGGTAGGTGCCGAAGTAGTTCATCGTCGTCAGGCTCGCCCCGATGTGGAAGTGAACGGGCAGCCCGAGCGAGCTGCAGGCCTCCCAGACCGGGTCCCAGGCTCGATCGGCAAGGTCGGGAGCGTCGAGGTCCTGCGGATCCGACGTGAGGTTGACCCCTCGCAGGCCGAGGCCCTTGGCGCGATGTACCTCACGAACACACGCGTCGACGTCCCATGCGGGCAGGATCGCCATCGGCAGGAGACGATTGCCCGCCTCGGCCTGCAGCTCCGCGCTCGCGTCGTTGAAGATCTCCAGGCAGAGCGTGCGCAGCTCGACGTCCTGCACCGTGTCGGCGAGGCCCTGACCGCCGAGACCTACCACGCCGGGGAACACGATCTGGGTCCAGATCCCGATGTCGTCCATGAGCTCGACGCGCGCACGTGGGTCGTACGCGGCCACGTGAGCCTGTTCGATCTCCCACTCGTAGAGGCCCTCGAACGACCGGCCCTTGTTCCCGTCGCGGTCGATCACGCCGCCCGCACCGGCGCGCCCCAACACGACACCGTCGACCACCCACGTCGCGGCGCCGTCGACCTTGGCGACGTGCGGCACGCGGTCCTTCCACTTCGCGGGGGCCCGGCTCGTCCACAGATCGTGCCGTTCGGTGAGGTGGGTGTCCGCGTCGATCACCTTCACCTGATCGAACGATGTGGTCATGGATCCTCCTACGAGTTCAGAGGGAAGCCGAGATCGACGCCACCGTGGCTGGGATCCAACCACCGGCTCGTCACGACCTTCGTGCGGGTGAAGAAGTGCACGCCGTCGGTGCCGTGCGCGTGGGTATCGCCGAAGAGCGACGACTTCCATCCACCGAACGAGTAGTACGCGACCGGCACAGGGATCGGGACGTTGATTCCCACCATGCCGACCTCGACCTCGTTCTGGAACCGGCGGGCGGCGCCGCCGTCGTTGGTGAAGATCGCGGTGCCGTTGCCGTACGGGTTGGCGTTCACGAGCGCAAGCGCGTCGTCGTAGCTCCCGGCGCGAACCACCGACAGCACCGGACCGAAGATCTCGTCGGAGTAGATCGGCATGTCCCGCGTGACGCGGTCGAACAGTGTGGGTCCCAGCCAGAAGCCGTCTGGATCTCCGGCGACGGGATGGCCGCGGCCGTCGACCACGAGCGTCGCGCCCGCCTGCACGCCCGCATCGAGATACGCCGCGACCTTGTCGCGATGCGCGCCGGTGACCAGCGGACCCATGTCGCATCCGGTGCGGCCGTCACCCACTGTCAGCCCGCGGATGCGTTCGGCGATCCTCGCGACGAGTTCGTCCGCGACGGGTTCGACCGCCACGACGACGGAGATGGCCATGCAGCGCTCGCCAGCGGAGCCGAAGCCTGCGTTCACGGCCGAGTCGGCCGCGAGCTCGACGTCGGCATCGGGCAGGACGACCATGTGGTTCTTCGCCCCGCCGAGCGCCTGCACCCTCTTCCCGAAACGCGTGCCGGTCTCGTAGACGTGGCGCGCGACCGGCGTGGATCCGACGAACGACACCGCCTTCACGTCCGGATGTGCGAGCAAGCGGTCGACGGCCGTCTTGTCGCCGTGCACGACGTTGAAGACGCCCGCCGGCAGGCCGGCCTCTGCCCACCGTTCAGCCATCCAGTTGGCGGCCGACGGATCCTTCTCGCTCGGCTTGAGGATCACGGTGTTTCCCGCGGCGACCGCGATCGGGAAGAACCAGCACGGCACCATCGCGGGAAAGTTGAACGGGCTGATGATCGCGGCGACTCCGAGCGGTTGACGGGTCGAGTACACGTCGAGACGCGACGACACTCCTTCCGAGAAGCTGCCCTTGAGCAAGTGCGGCATACCGCACGCGAACTCGACCACCTCGAGACCGCGCGCCACCTCGCCCGCCGCGTCGCTGCGCACCTTGCCGTGCTCGGCCGTGATGATCTCTGCGAGCTCGTCGGCTCCTTGGTGTACCAACTCACGGAAGCGGAACATGATCTTCGTACGCTCCGCCAGCGAGGTCGAGCGCCACGCGCCGAACGCGGTGTTCGCGGCGGCGACCGCTTCGTCGACGTCGTCGTCCGACGCGAACGCGACCTGCCTGGTGACCAGGCCCGTCGCGGGGTCGAAGACCTCACCCCGGCGCGTCGACGACCCTTCGACGGGCTTTCCGTCGATCCAGTGCGTCACGAGCGGGAGGGCCTCGCCCCCGGATGCGGTCACATGGCTCCCTCCGCTCCGCTCCGGACGGCCGCGCCCGGCGGAGCTCCACGGTCGCGCGCGAGTTTCCACCATCGCGGCGTTGCTGACAACCATGTCAGCTTCGACGTACAGTCCCACGCGTGCCCACGGTCGACATCGACGGGACCACCATCGCCTACGACATCGCCGGCGACGGGGGACCGGCGTGGGTGATCACGCCGGGTGGACGGTTCAGCAAGGACGTGCCCGGGATTCGCGAGCTCGCCGAGGAGCTCGCCGCGCACGGCCAGCGGGTGCTCGTCTGGGATCGACCCAACACCGGCGCGTCCGATATCTGCTTCACGGGAGCCTCGGAGTCGGAGATGCAGGCCGACAAGCTCGCGGGGTTGCTGCGTGCCCTCGACATGGCGCCCGCCGTCATCGTGGGTGGATCGGGTGGCGCCCGGGTGTCGTTGCTGACCGCGGCCCGCAATCCCGATGTCGCCTCCAAGCTCGCGATGTTGTGGATCTCCGGAGGTGTCTACGGCCTCATGCTCCTCGGCGTCCACTACTGCGGTGAGTCGATCCGCGTCGCGTGGCGAGGCGGGATGGAGGCGGTCGTCGAGCTGCCGGAGTGGGCCGAGGTCCTGGAGCGAAACCCTGGCAACCGCGAGCGTTTCCTTGCGCTCGACCCGCAGCAGTTCATCGCGACGCTCGAGCGTTGGATGCTGGTCTACTGCCCCGAAGACGGCGCGACGGTTCCGGGCATCTCCGACGACGAGCTTGCGAAGCTGGACGTGCCGACGCTGGTGTTCCGCAGCGGCGTCCGGGACCCACACCACACACGCGCGACATCGGAGCGCGTCGCGGAGCTGATCCCCGGCGCCCGGATCGTCGAGCCCCCGTGGGGCGACGACGAGTGGAACGAGCGGGGCGACGCTGCGAGAGAGGGCACGGGCCACCTGTTCGAGCGGTGGCCGCTGCTCGCTCCTCAGTTGCTGCGATTCGCAACCGGAGAAGCGCAGGAGCCGGCCGTCAGGTAGCGCTCTTCGCGCCGTGCCGGAACAACGTCGACGCGTTCTTCCACGTGATCAGCTCCGCTTCGTCGTCGGGTACACCCTGACGTTCGAGTTGACGGACGAGCATCGCCTGCGTGTCGGGCCATGACGAGTCGGCATGCGGATAGTCGGATTCGACGAGAATGTGGTCCACGCCGATTCGGTGGCGCATGAGGATCCCCGCGTCGTCGTCGAGCGAGCAGAACCAGAAGTTCCGGCGCATGACCTCACTCGGCGGTTCGTCGACGTCGCGCCAGGTCGGAAGGTAGCCGAGCTGGTACCGATAGCAGTGTTCGAGGCGATCGAGAATGCCCGCGACCCACCCGATGCCACCTTCCGACAAACAGATCTTGATGTCACGGAATCGCACCGGGATCTTGGAGTACAGCCAGTCGACCGCGGAGTACATGCCGTACGCGCCGAACAGCACCGCCGGGATCTCGGGGGGCGCGTCGGCCGATGTCGTCGGTGACGTGCCGGACGATCCGACGTGCAGGCACACGACCGTCCCGGTCTCGGCACACGCCGCGAACAACGGATCCCAGTAGCCGGAGTGGATCGTCGGGAGGCCCAGCTTGTCGGGTGCTTCCGAGAACGTGACCGCCTTGAAGCCCCGCTCTGCGTTGCGCCGGATCTCCTCGGCAGCGATCCGTGCGTCACGCAGGTACGCGATCTGGTTCGGCACGAAGCGGTCGGGATACGCGCCGCACCATGCTTCGAAGTGCCAGTCGTTGTAGGCACGCATCGCGGTCAGCGCGAGATCGTCGTCCTTCGGCCAGAGCGTGAGACGCTGACCCACGAAGCCGGGGAGGAACGAGGGGAAGCAGACCGACGCCGACACACCGTCGAGGTCCATGTCGTGCACGCGTGCATGAACGTCCCACGCGCCTCGTCGCATCTCGTCGAAGCGCGTGGGCTCGAACCCGTATTCCGTGGAGGGACGCCCCACCACGGCGTTGAAACCGACGTTCGGCAACAGTTCGCCGTTCCAGAGCCATGCCTCGCCGCCGTCGTCGGTCGGCACGACGCGTGGTTCGTCGTCGACGAACCTGCGAGGGAAGCGCCCGGAGAATGCGTCGGGTGGCTCGACCACATGGTCGTCGACCGAGAAGACCTTGTAGCGACGAGGGCGCGGGTCCGGCTCCGGCAGCCAGGTGATCGCGTCACGACGCCCCTTGCCGCCCCCGAAGGCGTCCATGCTCGCGAGGTCGTCGATCGACATCCCCATCAGGCTTCACCCACCTAGTCGAGTACGTCGGGTTCGTCTCGCAAGAGCAGCCGCACCGCGCCCTCCCAATAGGCTCGGGGCGTGTTCTGACGCAGCGCCGTCTTCAGCTCGGCTCGCTGCGCGGGCGGGACCTCGACGGGTTGACGCCCGGCGCGCAAGACGTCGTACGTGAGCCGGCACATGCGTTCGAAGGTCGTTGCCTTGTAGCACGCCTCTTCCACGGTGGGCGCTGTGACGATCGCTCCGTGATGGGCGAGCAGGATGCCTGACGCATCACCGACCTCTCGAGCGAGCCATTTTCCGGCCGTGCTGTCCTCGACGCTCTCGTATTCGTCGACGAACGCGAGCTCGTCGTCGAAGATCGACGAGTTCTGGTGCACCATTCGCGGCCATTCACACATCGCCGAGAGCAGGGTGGCGAAGTACGGATGGTTGTGCACGATGACCGCCGCGTCTGGGCGCGCTCGATGGAGCTCGGTGTGCAGGAACGCCGCCGGTGTCACATCCCAGTCGCCCTCGACGACGTTCCCGTCGGCATCGAGGCGGATGATCTGCGACGCACGCACGTCGTCCCACCACACGCCCCACGGGTTCACCCACATGCCGCCGTCAGGCGTGGCCCACGTGACGTGGCCCGAAAGATTCTCCTTCCACCCCTCGCGGGCGAGGATACGAAGTGCGCACGCGAGCTGTTGCGCAACGGTGAGCTCACGGCCGATACCCGGGCCCGGTCTGGGAAGCCGCACATGTGTCAACGTACTCCCCATGACCGTGCTCGTGATCGGAGCGGCCGGCGACCTCGGCCGCCGAGTCGTGCGACACCTCGAGGACCGCGGTGCCGCGGTCAGGCCGTTTACACGCCGCGACGGCTACGACCTGCGGAGCCCGGCGTCACTCGACGCTGCATGCACCGGCACCCGAGCCGTGTTCCTCCAGTCGTCGCCGTCGCGCGACCAGGTTCAGCTGGAGACGAACGCCATCGAGGCCGCCGAGCGCGCCGGGGTCGAGCGCATCGTGAAGATCTCGAACATCCCGATCGCAGGGCTCGACGACGGGCTGCACGGCAACCACCGCGCCGTCGAACGGCGACTCGCGAGCTCCGGCGTCGCGTCGACCGTCGTGCAACCGTCGTTCTTCACCACGGTCATCGACCGGCAACGCGATGTCATCGCGCGCGGGCACGTGGTGTTGCCCTTCGGTGAGGGCAAGGTGGCATGGGTGGACCCCGAAGACATCGCGGAGGTCGCCGCGGAGGCGCTCGTGCACGACACCGACGGACCACTCGTGATCACCGGACCCGAAGCCCTCGACGGTGACGAGGTTGCCGAGCGACTCGGCGTCACGCGGCTCGACCCTCCACTCGCCGAGTGGCGCGCAATGGTCGCCGGGAGCGACATGGACCCGTGGCTGCTCGACTCGACCGCGCACCTGTTCTCGGCGATCGCACGCGGCGCACTCGAACAGGTGTCACCCGACGTCGAGCGCGTGCTCGGCCGTCCGCCCCGCCGTGCGTTCGTCACCCCGCTGTAGCACCGTGAGTGCGGACGCAAAGTGGACCTAGACGCGCGATTTGCGTCCCAACCGCGGAAGCGAAGTCAGACGGGCAACCGGCCGAAGAGTGGATGGGTTGCGTCGACCCGTGACTCGCGTCCGAAGATGCGTGTCGCCGGGAAGCGCGGCCATCCAGGATCGGCGCTGCCGGCAAACGCTGCCCATGCGTCGCGCATCTCTCGTGAGAGCCGTTCGGCATCGGCGTCGCACCCGACGAACTCGGCCCACCCGTCGACGAAGTTGCCGAAGGTGAACGGGATGTCCACCGCGTGTGCGGCTCCGACCCCGGGCGCCTCCCATGTGAAGAGATATGTGTACACCGGCGCGTGCGCGGCCTGGGCCTCGAGCACCCGGCGCAGCGGTACCTGCATTTCCATGTCGCTGAGCAGTGCCGGCCAGACATCATGGGCCGCCTGTTCGTACGTCGCGACGATGGCCTCCGCTCGTTCGGTCCCGACGCCGACGTAACGCTCCACGCGACGTACGAGCCGTGCACGTTCGGTCACGGGCGCATCACGGTCGAGGAACAGCTGCATCTCGGCCGCGGTCGAGCCGGCGAGCAAGGGAACGTCCGCCCCCACGCCTGAGGCGAGTGCCGCGGCAGGAGCCGCATGCAGCAACTCGCCATCCACACACGGATGGAACGGCATCATTCCGATCGGCCTCAGCAGCTCGGGCACCACCGCGTCTTGTGCGTCGAGCAGCGCGTCGACCGGCAGCTTGCACAACCCATCGAGACCGGACACGCCCGCGGCATCTCGCAGGGCGCGGGCTACGAGCGAGGCACGCCCGGCATCGAGCGTGTGGTCGGTGATCCCGCTCTGGACGATCGCACCCGAGAACAGACCGCGCGCCGCAGCCGACGCGAGCAGGTGGATACACACGCCGCCACCGGCCGACTCCCCAAAGACGGTCACGCGTGCCGGATCGCCGCCGAACCGGTCGATGTTCGCCTTCACCCACCGCAAGGCGACGATCGCGTCGTGGAGTCCCAGGTTCGCGACATCGCCACCGAGCGACCGAAGATCAAGAAATCCCAGCGCACCGAGGCGGTAGTTGACCGACACCACCACCACGTCCTGCTCCGCGGCCAGGCGCGTGCCGTCGAAGCAACGTTGTGCCGAGGAACCCGTGACGAACGAGCCGCCGTGAAACCACACGAGCACCGGCCGGGCGTTGCCGTCGAGGGCCGACCAGACGTTCAGCGAGAGGCAACCGTGCTCGTCGGTGGGGCCGACGGACGATTCCGGGACGAGACCCATGCCGGCGCGCTGTGGCGCCGCGGGGCCGAAAGCCGTACACGTCTCGAAGTCAGCCCAAGCTGCCGGGACGGGACGCTCGAAACGGCCTGCGGAGGCGTACGGGATGCCCAGAGAGGCGCGGACGTCTGCCATTGGGCGGAGCCTACGTCTCCGCCCTCAGGCTCGACGCCGCGTCACCTCAGAGCAAGGACTGTGGACGAGGCGCTTCTTCCTCGCCTGGAAGACCGATGTGGTACGTGAGGGACAACGTCCACAGACTGTCGTTCATCGAGACCCGTCGTTCGATGATTCGGACGACGACCGCAACGACGATGCCGAAGAGTGCCGGACCGATCAGGAACGCGAAGAGGTAGAGGAAGCCCTGCGCCACCGTTCCTCCCCAAACTTGAACACTTGTGGTGTTGTGTTAGCGACTATTGCTCACCGGACTGCGCTGTTCATCGACAAGCGTGAACTCGCTCTCAATTACGCGTTGCACGAGTCGGTTGAGCACGTCATCCAATCCGGCCTTCGCTCGATGCCCAAGCGCGCCGCTACGAGTCCTGCCCTCCCGACCGGATGAATGGTGCAGTGCCGCCAAGCTCCCCACACCACCCGGCGGATCGTACGCCCTGACGCGATGCGTCGCAACGAATGTTTTTTTCGTGTTCACCTGCCGCTGATTTTCCACGCGTTGCCATCGGTTGCCGCGTCAACCTTCGCCGGCGCGTCCCCAGCATTTCCCGACGGAAGCGTGCACACGGGCGCACATTTTCGTCGACGCCGGTGCGGCCCTATCGTGCGTCTCACGTCCGATGCGTCGCGACGAGCATCGCCGGGCTAGGCCGCGCCGCATCTCAGCCGACCACCATCGCTCCACGTCTGCAACCTCCGCGGGAACGGCGCGACCACGATAATTGCGGGGTGACGGAACCTCGTGCACGGATTGTGGTCGCCGACGACGACGTCTTGCTCCGCGAAGGGGTTTCCAGCCTGCTGCAACAAGGCGGATTCGACGTCGTCGGTCAGGCGGGTGATCCGGTCGAGCTGCTGGCGCTCGTCCGAGAGCTGCGACCGGATCTCGTGGTGGTCGACATCCGAATGCCGCCCGGATACCAGACCGAGGGTCTCGAGGCCGCGCGCACCATCCGCGCCGAGCAGCCGGAAACCGCGATTCTGGTCCTCTCGGCCCATGTCGAAGTGGACGAGGCAACCGAGCTGCTCGCCGGCGGTGAGCGCATCGGTTACCTCTTGAAGACCCGCGTGACCAACGTCGAGGAGTTCGTCGAAACCGTCGACCGTGTTGCCAGGGGCGGGTCGGTCGTCGACCCGGGGCTGGTCCACGAGCTCGTCGCGGCGCGCCGTCGCGAGGATCCCCTCGACGCGCTGACGCCGCGAGAGCACGAAGTACTCAGGCTCATGGCCGAGGGCCTGTCGAATGCCGGAATCGCCCGGCGGCTCTCTGTGACCGAGGGAACCGTCGAGAAGCACGTGCACAGCATCCTGCCGAAGCTCCAGATTGCAGAGACCCAGGAAGGACACCGGCGCGTGCTCGCGGTGATCACGTTCCTCGAAGGGCGTTAGTCGCCGCTGGGCTCCGCACCGGCACCGCGGAGGAGCGCGGTGACCGCCGCCGTCGTGAGGCTCGACTTCGACAGGAACCCGAGCGCAGGGCTCCCGCTGATCAGATCGACGAAGTCCTGCTCGGGGTACGCCGAGATCAGGATCACCGGCGACGGCGTGCCGGACAAGCCGGCGATCCGCTGCGCGACGTCGAACCCGCTCTCGTGGTCGAGGTCGATATCGACGAGCACGACGTCGGGTCGCAGTGCGTCGGTCTGACGGAGCGCCTCCGCGCCCGACGAGACGGTGGCCACGACGGTTGCACCCTCGCCCTCCAACAGGTCGCGCGCGGCCGACAGGAAGCCCTCGTTGTCGTCGACGATCAGCACACGCAGCGTCATGGTCCTCCCAGCATGACGGCTCGCAGCACCAGACCGCATTGCAGCCAGCAGGAATCTCACAACACACGTTGGCGTGCCCCGAAGTCTGGTGCTGGCTGCGCAGACGTATTCGACACCAGGCGCGAGCGTTTACCCCAGACCGGCCACACATATCCGGAGGGCATTCGATGACCGCGACCCTGAGCGCTCGTCCGACGCAGTCAGCGACGAGGCACCACGGCTCCCCGGGCCGCGGACGTTCGGGCTTCGGGAGCCGGAGAACGCTGACGGCATTCTTCGCCGGCGACGACCTCGATGGACGGGTGCGGAGCGCGGTCGGCGCGTCGTGGAGGAGGTCCGCGGCCGCCTCCCTGCGACACGACCTCGTCGAGGCGCCGTTCGGCCCGCATTCCGACGCCCATGGGCCACTCGTGCGGACCTCCCGCCCGCTACTGGACGACCTGGCGAGCGACCTCGTCGGGACGGGGGTGTCGGTGTTCCTGGCCGACGAGCGGGGCCAGATCGTCGACTGCCGGACGTCGGACACGCTGCTCGGAGCACGCCTCGAACGGATTCGGATCGCGCCGGGATACCTCTACGCGGAGCACGTGGTCGGGACCAACGGCATCGGCACCTCGCTCGTCGAACGGGCACCCGTCTGGGTGGACGGGGAGGAGCACTTCGCCGACGCGCTGGTCGGTGTGGCGTGCGCCGCAGCACCGATCACCGACCCGGCCTCGGGCCGGATCGTCGGAGTATTGGCGCTCATCTGCCTCGCCGGACACCAGGGCAGCCTGATGTTGCCGTTCGCCATGCGGGCCGCACGCCAGATCGAGCAACGTCTGGTCGACGATGCCGGCATCGAGGAGCGGCTGGTTCTCCAGCGCTTCCTCCAAGAGCGCCGGCGCGCGAAAGGGCCCTTCGTCGTCATCACGAAGCGGACGATGCTGAAGAACGCCGCCGCCGACCGCCTGATCACGCGTGCCGACGAGCCCGCGCTCCGGGACCACGCGATCCGCGCGCTGACCGGTGACGACGCCGGCGTCTCGACCCTTGCCCTGCTGTGTGGAACGACCATGACCGTCCAGGGCGAACCGATCCGAGACGGCAATTCAGCCATCGGCGCAATTCTTCGACTGCGGCCCGCGCCCGCACAGGAACCAGGCCAGCGTGGGGGGCGCGGACGGGCACGGGTCGGCTGGGAGAGCCTCACGAGCACCGAGGTGAGCATCGTCGACCTCGTCTCACGAGGGCTCACCAACCAGGAGACCGGCGAGCGGCTGTTCCTGTCGCGACACACCGTCGGTTCACACCTTCGATCGATCTTCCGCAAGCTCAGCGTGACGTCGCGAGTCGAGCTCGCCCGTATCGCACTGGAACAACGCGTCAGCGCTCCTCCTGCGGTCCGCTGACCATCGCGCCGGAGCCCGCGCAGTTCAGAGATCGCGTTCGTAGAAGTACATGAGGGCGCCGCCGTGGGTCCGGTTCGTGAAGCCCAAGCTCTCGTACAGGCGGCGTGCAACGTGATCCGGTTCGTCCACACCGATATCCATCGTGTCGGCGCCACGCTGCCGTGCGTCCCGAAGAGCGACCTCCATCAGTGCCCGGCCTATTCCGCGCCCCCGAAGTCGTGGAACCACGTAGAGCTCGGCGAGATGGCACTCCAGGCCCGCGCTCCAGACTGCGAGACGCAAGCGCAGGACGGCGACCGCGACCGGGTCGTCCCCTGCGACGAGCACGACGGTGTCGCCGCCCTGCAGCAGCTCGCGCATGCGATCCGCCAATGCCTCCGGCGACGGCGCCGGCTCGTCGAATTCACGGTTGAAGTCGTGAAGCAACCGCCCGATCGCGTCCGCATCCCGCAGCTCGGCGGGGCGAACACGCGCGTTGCCGGAACCCGTGGACATGTGAGCCATCACGCTCCTCGAGATGTCGGCATCTGACCCTGCCTGGGCGCATGCTCAGCGGGCGTCGAGCAGTGCCACGGTCCGTCCGACGGTGTCCCGGTTCGCCATCGCCTCGATCGCAGCCGGGATGTCCTCGAAGCGGATCGTCTGCCCGACGAGCGGCCGCACCTTCTTCGCGAGGACGAGATCCACGATCTCACTCGTGATGCGCTGCCCCAGTGCGGCGGGGACGAAGTTCCAGCCCATCCCGGTCTTGAGGAATTCGATACCTGCCGGCGCGGCGTACGACATCATCACGCCGCAGAGCTTGAAGTTCGACAGCATCAGGCGCCGAGGCACGAGGTACGGCTCGTCTGCCACGGTCTTGTTCGAGGCGAAGCCCATCATCACGTAGCGGCCGTTGTACTTGGTGCACTTCAGCGACGCCTCCATGACCGCCTCGCCGACGTTGTCGAACACGACGTCGACGCCCTGGTTGTCGGTCTCCGCCAGCACGACCTCCGAGAAGTCGGTGTCGTTGTAGTTGATCGCGACGTCGGCCCCGAGCTCGCGGCACAGCGCCGCCTTCACGTCTGTTCCGGCGGTGGCGAACACCCGCGCACCCGCGTTTGCCGCCAGCTGCACCGCGGCGGAACCCGACCCGCCGGCCGCTGCGTGGATCAGCACGCTTTCACCCGCCTGGAGATCGGCGCGATCGAAGAGCCCGAGCCACGCGAGATGGAACGGGAAATACAACGCGGCGGCTTCTGGCAGCGGTATCTCCTCGGGAATGTCGAAGGCCGACACCGACGGGCAGATCGCGTATTCGGCGAAGCCCCCGACCGCGCCCTTCGTCATCGCGATGACACGACGCCCGAGCCGGTCCTCGACACCATCGCCGCACGCCTCGACCACACCCATCACTTCCATGCCCGGGCTGTACGGAAACTCCGGCCGCACCATCATGGGACCACCGTTGATGCGCTCGAGGTCGTTCAGATTGAACGGAATGGCCTGCACGTCGACCAAGAGCTCACCTGGTTCGGGCCTTGGTACCGGAACAGTCTCCAGCCGCAGTACATCGGTGGGGCGGCCGTACTCGTGCACTCGCCAAGCGCGCATGACCTCACCTCGCTGCACGTTGTTCCCCCATGTAGAGAGGGATGCTTACGCTACCCGTAGCGTGTCGCGACCTCGTAACGCTCCACATAGCCACGAAAGCGCGCTCTGAGCTGCTCGGTGTCGAGCCCGTAATCACTCGGGTCGTAGAGGTGGGCGCCGAGCGAACCCCGGGGATGGGCGGTCACGTACGACTTCATCGCACTCCGTACCGGTTCGTCGAGCGTGTCACCGAACGCGGCGTAGATCGACGCCACGGTCTCGAGCGGTTCGCGCACCAGCGCGTCGTATTGGAGGTCGATCATCGGATGATCGGGATGCGTATCCCGGAACGCATTCACACGCCGGATCGACTCCTCGAGCATCGCCACCCAATGGTCCGAGATGTACGCGCGGTGGTCGACGTCGGTGAAGCAACCCGACAACTCCGTGATCAGGCTGCAGACGGACGCACACAGTTCGACCGGATCACGGTGCAACAGCACGAGCCGGGCGTCGGGATATACCGCGGTGAGCGCGTCGAGGGCGATCGCGTGGTGCGGACTCTTCAGGGTCCACCGGCCCCGCACACCACCGTGCTGCAACACGCGCAGCACCCGATGGTGGTACTCGTACGCCGAGCGCTGGTCGCAACCGAGCAACCATTCACCATAGGACGGCACGTTCGAGATGGCCTCCCACGAAAGGCTCTTGAAGTCCTGGCTCATGACCGCGATGCACTCGGTCGGACCATCGGCCTCTTCGTGATGGATCGCGCGCATGCGAGGGTTCAGCTGCTCGAGCATCTCGCCCGCCTCGCGTGCGGCGTCGACCCGGGGACCATGGCGGAAGGTGTCCGGGTCGGGCGGCGGGACGCTGTCGGCCGCCTCCCAGCGCAGGAGAGCCCGGTTGTTCGGGTCCTTCTCCAGCAAGTTGCCGAGGAAGGTGGTCCCGGCGCGGAACATCCCGATCACGACAAGCGGGGCGTCGACACGCTCGGCCAGAACATCGGGGTATCGCGACGAGTAGTCGACGACCCGCAAACGATTGACGAGGCTGGAGACGATGTTGCCGCGGACGGCCACGGCTCCGACGTCGTTGAGCTTCGCCTCCGCCACGACCGAAGCGCAGTAGACCTCGAGACCCTCGAGGAAGCTCGGCTCGCCGAAGTCGTCGAGGCCCGCTGTGGCCTGGGCCTTCGCAAGAAGCTCATCGGGATGCAGCCCCACGACCGCCGAACGTACTAAAGAGGGCTGATTATGTCTACCCGCTCTCGGGTGCCGACATGGCGGCGGCGATCATCGTGACCAGATTGTCGATGAAGGCCTCTTGGTCAAGCTGCGGCCGGCCGCGTCGGCTCCGGCGGCCCAATGCACGAGCCCGATCGGCAACGGCGCGGAGGATGAAGCCGGTGGCGAGCGAAATTCGCTCCACGCGGACCTCGGGACGCACCTTGGCCATCCGCTGTTCGAGCACGGCATAGACGGCGTACCCACCCGTGCGCGTCAGCACGGCGTTCACCTCGCGCCCGAGGCTCTCCGGATCCTCCTCGACGAGCTCAGCCAGGATCTGCAGGAAGCAACGGCCGCGCCATCCGCTCTCGGCGAGCTCGGTTGCCGGCCGCACGATGGCCTCCACGACGGAACTCACATCGTCGTCGGGACGGCCGAGCGCGATCTGCAACAGCTCACCTTCCCGGCGGGCGAGGAACTCGGCATGACGTTCGAGGACGGCACACAACACGCCGGACCGCGATCCGAAGTGGTAGTGCAGTGCACCGCGATTGCGCTGCCCCGCCTTACGCGTGATGTCGATCAGCGAGGCGGAGAACACGCCTTCCGCGGCGAACGCGCGAGCCGCTTCGTCGATCAGCCTCTCCCGCGTCGCTGTTGCATCGACCGGCACGTTCGCACCATACCCGCCGTTTATCTCGCCGCCGTGCAGCGTCAGGCAGCTCGGAGCTGCGCGATCACGTCCCCGAACGCGGCGTCGTGCACGTCATCAGCCGGTGGCGATATCACGACGGCGTCCACCGACGAACCGAACCGACGCGACAACGCGGCAGCCAGCTCGTCGAAGCGTGCAATGGTCGTGAGCGTGTCCAGCACCTCGTCGGTCACGAGCTGCGCGAGCGCGTCCCATCGGTCTTGGCGGGCCATCGCCTGCAGTCGTTCACCGAGCTCGACCCAACCGTGGAGCTCAAGCGTTCTTCGATATGCGGGCGTCGAGTAGAGGAACGCGAGCATCGAACGCTGATGCTCGCGTTCCGCATCGAGCTCGCGATCCGTCGGCGCGGTGATCACCGGTGCGCCGTTGACGAGCTCGAAGCGGTCGAGCCGGCGATTGGCGCGCCGAGCGCCCGCCTGCAGCGCCGGAAGGCAAACGGTCTCGAGGTAGCGGGGGCTGGAGTTCGTCGGATGAGTCACGAACCCGGCCGCGACCTCGCCTGCCAGCTCGCACATCCGCCGGTTCACGCCGCCGAGATAGATCGGCGGGGCTTCCGTGCTGTCGTCGGGCCCGGGGTTGAAGTACGGCTGCATCCGGGTGACGCGGTAATGGGGGCCGTCGTGATGCGGCGGTCGACCCGTGCGGAAGGAGCGAAAGAGCGCGTCGAGCGCGTGCACGTAGTCGCGGAGGCGCTCCGCGGGCTCGTCCCATGACATGCCGTAGCGGCCCTCGATGTTCTGCCGGATCTGCGTGCCGAGGCCGAGCTGGAACCTGCCGCGCGAGAGGTGTGCAAGGTCCCATGCTGCGTACGCACTCAACGTCGGGCTCCGAACGAACGCAAGCGCAACGCTCGTTCGCACGATGATCCGCTGGCTGTGCTCGACCGCGAGCGTGGCCGCGGAGAACACGTCGTGAACGGTCTCCGGAACATGGACGCCGTCGTAACCCAAACGTTCCACGCGCTGGACATACCGACCGATGTCACCCAGAGGAAGGCGCGGATTCATACCCGCGTACACCTTCATCGTCGGGACCCGCGTCAGCTACGCCGGCGTCAACGGCTCGTCGCCCCAGTCGGAACCCAGAACCCATCGCAACGCCGCGAGTCGACCCCGCAGCTCTCCTTCGAGAAACGGATCTCCTACCGGCTCCTCGATGCCCGGCCCGTACTTGCGCCGCAGGGCTTCTCGTGCCGACGTTCCCTCCGCCGGCGCGCCGGACCCCCTGTTCACCACGTACCAGTAGCGGTCGAAGTACTCCTCTTCCGCGGCCTGGACCTCGGCACGTGTGCGCATGATGTGTCGTCCCTCGCTCAGTCGGTCTCTCGTCGTCGATCTTCGCAGAGGCCGCACGCCGCTCCCAGCGTCTGTCCACACGAGTCGCCTCTGACCCTCTGCTCGCCGCTCGGTCGGCTTCCTCAGTGCGGGTCGTCCAGCTGCTCCATGAACTCCAGGCGCATGCGGCCGGGCGCGTCGACGAAGGCGATCCGCCGCGTCCCGAACGTCGGGCCCGACACCACGGCGGGACCCCACACGATGTCGTGACCCTCGAGCTCGCGGTCGAGGTTGTCGCTGAAGAGCGCGATGTGGAGAAATCCCTCGTCGGGCACCTCGACGCCGTCGTCCTCGTACAACGCCTTCGTGAACAGCGTGATCTGCAGTGGCCCGAGGTGCACGTCGGCTCGGTGACCACCGCCCCACGCTTCGGGGTCGGTGACATGGGCACCGGCTCGCCGGTAGAAGTCGACCGCCGCGTCGAGGTCTGCAACCTTCACGGCCAGATTTGCCACACCCGTGACCGTCACGCAGGCAGCTTACGAACCCGTGTCGAGGCGTTTGGACAGGGCGGCCTGACACGCCGCGATACACGCCGCTCCCACGTATAGCGTGACCGGTTGTATGGGCGCTGGATCCCGGCGGACGTCAGTGGAGAGTCTGCTCGGTATGCGGACGGACGCATCGGGTGAGCTCCAGCCCGCGTCAGAGCACGGGGCGGCGTCGGTTCCCACGCGATCCGACGGCTCGAGACCGCTGTGGCTCGCGCTGGCCCTGCTGTTGTTGCCACTCGCAGTGTCGGCCGGCGTCCTGTTGCTCCGTGTGGGCGCCGGGTTCTATTCGGTGAGCGACAACGCGCAGAACGAGCTGCGGACGCGCGACGTCGGGCGACATTTCCTGCTGCTCGGACCGTACGCGCGCGACGGCTGGAATCACCTCGGGCCCGCCTTGTACTACCTGCTCGCAGCGCCCTACCGGTTGACCGGCGGCAACTCGGTCGGCATGTACGTCGGCGCGTTGACGATCAACGCGGCCGCCCTTGTCGGAATCGTCTTGATCGCCTGGCGACGCGGAGGCTTTCCCGGGTTCCTGTCGACCGTGCTGGGCCTTGCGTTCTTCATGCATGCCTTGGGCGCCGATTTCCTGCGCGACCCGTGGAACCCCTCGGTGACCGTGCTTCCGTTCGGTTTGCTCCTCTTTCTCGTGTGGGAGCTCGCGGCGGGAGCGGCGTGGGCACTCCCCCTGGCCGCCGGCGTCACCACGTTCCTCGTCCAGACCCACGTCGGATACCTTCCTCTCGCGCTTCCACTCCTTCTCGTTGGCTCTGTCCTGCTCGTGGTGAGAGCGCGCCGACACCGAGACAACGGGGCTGCTTCGCTCGGCTCGAAGCGTCTCGTGCGCGCTGCGATGGTCACCGGGGTCGTGCTCGTCGCCGCTTGGATCCCACCCGCGCTCGGAGTCATAAGGAACGCGCCCGGCAATGCAGGAAAGGCCGCGAGCTACTTCGTGAATCCGGAGCGAGGAGCGAAGACGCACACGGTCGTCGACGGCTACCGGGCGGTCGCCGAGCAGTTCTCGGCCTCGCCCGAGTTCATCACGGGACCGAACGGATCGAGTCGCTTTTCCGGAGAGCCGGACTACCTCTTGCACAACCCGGTGCCATGGCTTCTCCTCCCCTTCGCGCTCGCGGTGTGGTGGTTGCGGCGAGCCGGCGTGAAACCCGCGGTAGGCCTGGCGGGCATCGTCTCGTTCGCCGCGCTGCTGGGAGTGCTGGCCGTCGCTCGCACGGTCGGCCCCGTCTACGCGTACCGGCTCCGTTGGACGTGGCTTCTCGGCATACTCGCACTCGTCGTCGTCATCTGGGCGTTGTGGTTGTTCCTGTCGCGCACCTCGTCGCGGGGGGCAGTGCAACTGCCGGTCGTATTGGTCGTGGCCGGCATCCTGGCGCTCACCACCAGCAACACGTTGAGCGCAGCCAGGGAGCCGCAGCCACAGCGACCCGAATCGATCACGCTCAAGAAGCTCCTCGGTCCCATGAGAAGCGCGCTTCCAGCACGGCCGGGGGTCGTCGTCATCGACCCCGGCACGTTCGTCAGCGGGGCATACGGCATGGGAGCGCTGCTCTATCTGGAACACGCCGGGATCCCCGCGCGCCTGATCGACACACCCTTGGCGGGACAGACGGTGGGGCCATACCGGCTGTACCACGGCGAGGCGGTTCGCGCATGGCTGTCGTTCGCCGACGACGACGCGTACGACAAGCTGGCGCGAAAGCCCGACATGCAGCTGATCGTGCACGTCGGAAACGTCGCCCCCGGTCAACGCGGGGCGCTTCTCGCCGAGATCGCACGCCTGCAATCGCAGGCTCAAGCCGGAAGCCTGTCGAAACAAGCTGCGGGCGCGAGGGTCGACGAGTTGTTCCGGCGACTGCCGCACTACGTCGGGATCTTTCTCCGCACGTCCGCACCGTGACGGAGCGGTCCATCAAGCGGACCGTCTCGCGATGGACATCCCACTCGGTCGGTCAGCGCCTCCTAGGCTGACCGGCCGATGCGATTCGCTCTTGGCTTACCGACGACCAACGTCGACGCACCGGAGGAGTTCCTCACCGGCGCGGCGATCGCCCAGATGGCACAGCACGCCGAGAAGGTCGGATTCGAGGCGGTCTACGTGACCGACCACCCGGCCGGGGACCAGCACTGGCTCGACACCGGCGGTCACCACGCGCTGGATCCGTTCGTCGCGCTCTCGTTCGCGGCCGCCGCGACGATTCGACTTCGCGTGCAGACGCACATCCTCGTGCTGCCATATCGAAATCCGTTCCTCACCGCCAAGAGTGTGCTCAGCCTGGATGCGCTCTCGGGTGGCCGGCTCACCTTGGGTGTGGCCGCCGGCTACTTGCGCAGCGAGTTCAACGCACTCGGCGTCGATTTCGACGAGCGCAACGAGTTGTTCGACGAGGCGCTCGAGGTGGTTCGCCTGGCCCTCACCGAAGATCGTGTCGCCTACACGGGCCGGCACTTTCGCTCGCGTGGCACGACCATGCGACCGCGGCCCGTGCAGGAACCCCACCCGCCGATCTGGATCGGCGGGAACAGCACACGAGCGATGCGCCGCGCGGTGGAGTCGGCGCAGGGCTGGTGTCCGTTTCCGAATCCCGCAGCCGCATCCGCGGCCACCAAGACGCCAAAGCTCGAGACGCTCGACGAGCTCGCCACCCGCCTCGAACGGGCGCGTACGTACGCGACGGAGCTCGGGCGCACAGAGCCGTTCGACATCTGCTTCGCACCGATGTCGCTGACAATGTTCGGCAGCGAAGCCGACCGTGGTCGTTTGCGGGACGAGATCGCCGCGCTCGGTGAGCTCGGCGTCACGCAGGTGCCCGTGGAGGTGCCCGCGTCCACGCGCGCCAACTGGCTCGCGCGAGCCGAACGCCTCGCTTCCGACCTCATGTGAGTGTTCGCACTACACCGAGTGCGCTTCGCGTGATAGCGGCGAGCGCACGTCGGCGTTGGCAACCGCTTCAGGTCGCGGCGCGACCGCCGTCGGCAGCGAGCACGGCGCCGTGCACGAAGCTCGAGTCGTCGCTCGCGAGGAAGACGATGCCAGCGGCGATCTCCTCTGGCGTGGCCGGACGGCCGGCCGGAGCCAGCGACGCCAGCCGATCCAGCGCGTCGCCCATGCCTGCCGTTCCCTCGGTCCGTGTGGGTCCGGGGCTGATGGCGTTCACCCGCACACCGTGGGGGCCAAACTCCGCTGCCCACGACTTCGTCAGGAGCTCCAGCGCGGCCTTGCTCGAGCCGTACAACGCCATGCCGTCGACGCCGAAACCGGCGACCATCGTCGTGACGTTCACGATGACGCCACTCCCCCGCTCGGCCATCGCGGGAGCGAGCGCAGCGACGAGGAACCATGGCCCCTTCACGTTCACGGCATAGACCGCGTCCACGGTTGCTTCGTCGAAGGAAGGTGAGGGTCCGAAGGGGAAAACGCCTGCACTGTTGATCAGGATGTCGACCCTTCCGTCGAGCGCGTCGGTGGCCCGTGCAGCGAGATCCGTAGCCGCGGCTGCATCGACGAGATCGGCGGGGATGAAGGTCGCGGAGCCGCCGGTCGCACGGATGGCATCGACCACGTTCTGTCCCTTGTCCTTGTCGCGTCCGCTGACCACGACGTTTGCGCCGGCTGCCGCCAATGCGAACGCGGTCGCCTTGCCGATGCCACTCGTGGCGCCGGTCACGAGAGCGCTCTTTCCTGTGAGGTCACGCATGTCATGTCCTTTCGCCCCAGCTGGTCGTACATCGCATAACGAGACTGTGAGTCTCGGGATGGGCGACATAACCAAGACCAGCTGTCTCGTATTCCCGTCGCTCGGTAGATTTGTGTCATGGCTCGCACGCGCGACGAGGACGCTCGACGTCGTGTACTGAGCGCGGCCGCCGACCTCGTCTGCGAGCTCGGCCCGAGGGCGGTGACCGTCGATGCCATCGCAGCCGAAGCGGGCGTCGGCAAGCAGACGATCTATCGGTGGTGGCCCTCCAAATCGGCCGTCATCATGGACGCGCTCATCGAGCTCACCGACCCCGAACCCGCCGATGCACCGGAGTCGACGCGAGAGGCCCTCCGTCTCCAGATGCGTCGTGTCGCGCGGATGTTCGCCTCACGACAGGGAGACCTCATCCGGGAGCTTGTCGCCGATTCTCAGGGAGACCCCGATCTGGCCGAGGAGTTCCGGACGAGATTCTTCGCTCACCGCAGGGCACGAGGAGCCGGCACGCTCGAACGAGGCATCGCCAACGGCGACCTTCGGCCCGACCTCGACGTCGACGACGCGCTCGACCTGCTCTATGGTCCGCTCTGGCTCCGTCTCCTCGTGGGGCACCGCGCGACCGGCAGAGGCGGAGTGGATCGCCTCTTGGATCTGGCCTGGCCCGGGCTCGAGAATCGAACCGGATAACCCCGCGGGGCAGCGGTCGTACGATGCGGGCAGTCACGCCGAGTCGCACGAACGGGGACGGGCGAAGCCAAGTGAACGGGTCCACGGGGACGCGCCCGCGGACGCTGCTCTCCAGCCTTGCTGCTGTCATGGCCGGTATCACGGTGCTGGCCGGTTGCTCGACGTCACCGAACCGGAGTTCGCACAAGACGGCCCGGCGCCCGGCCTCGACGACCACCATCGCACCCGCAAGCACGACGACGACCCCGCCGGTCACCTACCGGGTGAAGCGAGGCGAGGCCTTGGGAACCATCGCCGCCCGTTTTCACGTCTCGATCGACACGATCGTCAGCGCGAACCACCTCGCGGATCCGAACCACATCGCCGAAGGACAGCTCCTCGTCATCCCGCCCGCCCCGCCACTCGTTTTGGTGGTCACACCGCCGGAGGGCGCGGCCGGCCGGGGCTTCCAACTGCGACTGACCGGCGCCAAGAGCGGCGAGATCATCACGTTCGAGATCGATTCACCGACCACGAAGTTCACCGGTCCGCCGCACGTCGCGACAACCGACGGCGCGGCAGGCGGCACCTACCAGACGTCCCCGAGCAGCCCGATCGGCACCTACAACGTGATCGCGAGCGGCAATCAGGGCACGAGGGCTCAAGCGAGTTTCCGCGTGGTGCCATCCACCAGTACTCAGACGTAAACGGCGCGTCGGAGACTGCCGTCTGATCGCAATGGACGTACCGAACGGATGGCCACCGCCACACGGTGCGCGGCGCGCGTCCGATCGTGCACGATTGGACCAGTGATACAGGACGCGGCCCGGTCGTACGAGCAGGCGTGGAAGGCCGTCGTGTCCGCAGACGGCCCTCCACCTCCGGTGGAGGTGACCGGCGCGCCTGGTCAGCTGCCGGCCCGGCTTCCGGTTGAGGAGGTCGCTCTCGCCTGCGTGAGCGCGGCGCTCGCGGCCGCCGACGCGCTCGATCAACAGCGCGGCGGCACACGCTCACCGCTGGGCCTCGACCGGGAACATGTCGCCGCTGCGGTCCGGAGCGAGCAGTTCTTTCGTTGGCGCGGCCATCCGGCAGGAGCGTCGTTCGCGCCGTTGTCACGCTTCTGGACAACGGCTGACGGCTGGATCCGCACCCACGCGAACTACCCCTGGCACAGGAGGGCGTTGCTGCGGACGCTCGACATCGACGAGGACATCGACGATGACGTCGACACCGTCGCGACGGCAATCGCGCAACGTGCGGCAGATGAGCTCCAGGAACAGATCGTCGCCTCGGGTGGAGTGGCCGCCGCCGTTCGCACGCTCGAGGCATGGCAGTCGCACCCACAAGGCCGCGCCCTCGCAGCGGAGCCGCTCGTCTCACATCACGTGGCCGGCAACGCTGCATCGCGGGCTCGCGCGGCGGCGGAACTCCCGGCGAGCGGCATTCGAGTGCTCGACCTCACGAGGGTTATCGCAGGGCCGGTGTGCACACGGTTTCTCGGCGCGCTGGGCGCCGACGTGCTGCGAATCGACCCGCCGCATCTGCCCGATGGACGAATCGGCGAGCCCTCGGACACATTGCTCGCCAAGCGGAGCGCGCTGCTCGACTTCGGGCACGACGTGGATACCGATCTCCTGCACGATCTCCTCGACCGCGCCGACGTACTCGTGTCGGGTTACCGACGCGGCTCGCTACACCACTTCGGCCTCACGTCGGAGGCGTTGGCCGAACGTCATCCCGGACTCGTGGTCGTCGCCCTTGATGCGTGGGGTCACACCGGGCCGTGGGCCGACCGCCGAGGCTTCGACAGCATCGTCCAAGCCGCAACGGGCATCGCGGTCGCCGAGTCGACCGACGGGAAAACGCCGGGCGCGCTCCCCTGTCAGCTGCTCGACCACGGCACCGGATACCTGGCGGCCGCGGCGGCGCTCGACGGACTGCGTCGGCAGATGCGCGACGGCGGAACCCATGTGCGTCAGCTCTCGTTGGCCCGGACCGCGTGGTGGTTGGCGGCTTCGCCGAACCGTTCCACAACGACGTCAGGGCGGCGCGATCCCGCGGTGAAACCGCACTCGTGGATCGTCGATATCTCGGGGCAGAAGGGCACGGCCACTGTCGTCGCGCCGCCGGGACGCATCGGCGACCGCGCGTTGTCCTGGCCCGGTTCACCCGCCTTCTACGGCGACGACGAACCGCAGTGGCGTTCGCGCTGATGGCGGCAGTGTGAATCAGATCCTGCAGGAGATCAGTCTCGGAGCTCGCGTTTGAGCACCTTGCCGGACGGGTTCCGGGGCAGCGCGTCGACGAACGTGATGTCCTTCGGGACCTTGAAGCGCGCGAGCTGGGCACGGCAGTGCTCGATCAGCTCATCCACGTTCGCTGTCACGCTCGGCCGCAATGCGACGAACGCCACGGGCACCTCACCCCAGCGATCGTCACGACGCCCGATCACCGCGGCTTCGAGCACCGCAGGATGCTCGTACAGCACGCGTTCGACCTCGGAGCCGGCGATGTTCTCGCCGCCCGACACGATCATGTCCTTGAGCCGGTCGACGATGTAGAGATAGCCGTCGTCGTCGCGGACCCCGATGTCCCCGGTGTGAAACCAGCCGCCCGCGAACGCGGTCGCCGTCGCGCCGGCATCACGCCAGTAGCCCTTGAACACCTTGGGGCCGCGCATGACGATCTCGCCGCGCTCTCCGGCCGGCAGCGGTCGCCCCGCGTCGTCCCAGATGTCGAGCTCGAGGTAGAGGCACGGACGACCGACGCTGCCGAGCTTCGTCACGATGCTGTCGCGGTCGAGAAAGGTGTCACCGGAGACCGTCTCGGTGAGCCCGTAGGCGTCGGCGAACCACGCGGACGGAAAGGTGCGCTGGATCCGTTCGATGAGCGGGATCGGCATCTTCTCGCCGCCGTTGACGATCAACCGCACCGACGACAGGTCGCGCTGCTCGACGTCGGGCAAGGCCATGATCGCGTTGACCATGGCCGGCGCCAGCCACACGGTGCTCACGTGCGATCGCTCGAGCTCGTCGACGACCGCAGCTGCGTCGAAGACGCGGTGGATGATGGTCGTCGCACCCGCGGCGATCAGCGACGTGGTCGTGAGGTCGAGCGCACCAACGTGATAGAGGGGCCCGCATGCAAGGCCGAGGTCGGCGCTCGTGAAGCCGAACTCGACGATGTGGGCAATGTTCTTCCACGCCAAGTTGGCGTGGGTGATCATCACGCCCTTCGGGCGCCCGGTGGTGCCGGAGGTGTACATCAGCCGATGAACGTCGTCGCCGGCGACGCGTGCACGCGGTGGCACGTTGGACGCGATGCGCAGCTCGGCCAGCGATGTCCACGTGTCCGGTGCCGGCGCGGTGACGCACGCCCGCAACAGGGTGGCTTCCATGCCCTTGGTCGCTTCGTCGGCGAGGTCGATCAATGTGTCGTCGCACACGATCGCGCGTGCTTCGGAATGTTCGAGGATGTACCGCACCTCCGGCGCGGCGAGGCGCCAGTTGATCGGCATCGCGATTGCGCCGAGGTAGTTCGCGGCGAAGACGGTCTCCAGGAACTCGGGGCAGTTGTACGAGAGCAGCGCGACGACATCCCCCGCGCCGACACCCCGTTCGTGCAGCCCCGCTGCCAACGCCGCTGCGCACGTGACCATCTCCCCGTACGTCGTGACCTCGCCCTCGAAGACCGTGATCGCCTTGTCGGGCGTGCGGGTCGCGTGGTGGGCGAGCACGGCGAACCAGTTCATGTCCGCCTGCGTTATCTGCGTGTGCGTCACGACGACGACCTCTCGAGGAATCCGTGACAGAGTCGGTCTTGTACCGACCAGTCAGCCTATAGATGCCGGCATCGGCCTGCCGGCGCCCGCTAGCGTCGCCGCGATGGCGCGCACCGAAAGCACCGGCGATTCTCGGCGGAGCCCGAAGTGGCAGGCGCGTCGCCAAGCGATCATCGACACGTCGGCGCGCGTCTTCGCACGGCGCGGCTATCACGCCACGGGGATCAACGACCTCTGCGCGGCGAACGATCTCGGCAAGGGCGCCTTCTACCACTACATCGGCTCCAAGGAGGAGCTCCTCGCCGCCATCCACGATCGGGTGATGGACGAGGTGATGCTCGGCGCCGATCGTGTCGCCGAGGCGGGCGGCTCGCCGTCGCAGCAGCTCGCGATGCTCGGTGACGAACTGCTCGACGTGATCCACCGCTATCCCGATCACGTGTGGGTCTTCCTGCACGAGTTCCCGGCACTCACCGGTGAACGGGCCGAGCAATTTCGCGGCCGGCGCCGCGACTACGAGCGGCGGGTCGAGGCGGTCCTTCAGGCCGGCGTCGACTCTGCGGAGTTCCGCGACGTCGACCCGAGGCTCACCGCCATGGCCTGGCTGGGCATGCACAACTACACGTACCTCTGGCTCAGGCCGGGTGGACGACTGTCGGCTCGCGACGTCGCGAAGCCGTTCGCCGAGATCTTTATGCAAGGGATCGAGAACCCGAACCGGCAGAGGAAGCGGAGGCGCCGGCCTCAGGGTGCCGAGTAACCGCCGTCGACGACGATCGCCGAACCCGTCGTCCAACGCGACGCGTCACTCGCGAGATACGAGTAGACACCGACGAGGTCGACCGCGGACCCGAGCCCGAGCGGGTGCTTGCGCGCCACCGCGTCGATCGCGTCCTGCGGGAGCTCCGCGTGGATCGCCGAGAGGAACGTGCCGGGACACACACAGTTGACACGTATGCCCTCGCGCGCGTACTCGACCGCTGCGACCTTCGCGAGCTGGATCACCGCCGCCTTGGTCGCACAATACGGCGCGGCGTGCGACCACGCCGTCAGCCCGGCGACCGAGGCGGTCAAGACGATCGCGCCCGACTGTTGTTCCCGCATGACGGGGACCGCGGCGCGGATCCCGTTGACAGCGCCGAGAATGTTGACGCGAAAGGCGCGCTCCCAGTCCTCGGTGGCGAGATTGTGGATGCGACCGTTCGGCGAGAGCACCCCGGCATTGCTGATCAACACGTCGAGACGGCCGAAGCGTTCGAGTGCCAGCTTGATCACCGATTCGACCTGGGCGAAGTCGCTCACATCGGCGAGGATCGATTCGACCGCGCCACGCGTCTCCGGCAGACCGGCGAGGGTCGCGTCGAGCGACGACGGACTGACGTCGCTCAACACGAGATCGGTGTCCGGTTCGCCGGCGAACTGGTGCGACAACGCGGCACCGAGGCTTCCCCCCGCACCGTTGATGGCGATGACCCGTCCCGCCTCGACACCCTCACGCACGCGACCGTGACTCATACGAGTAAGTACCCGCCGTCGACGGTCAGCACGGTGCCGGTGATGAACGCGGACGCGTCGGACGCCAGGAACTGATACGCACCGGCCAGGTCGGTCGGTGCTCCCCAACGTCGTTGCGCGGTGTGCCCCGTGATCGTGGTCGCGAGCTCCGGTGTGTTCTTCCACCCGTCCGCCAGCGGTGAATCGAACCACCCCGGGGCGACCACGTTGACGGTGATACCGGCCGGGGCCAGATCCAACGCGAGCCCCTTGGCCAGTCCCACCAAACCCGCCTTCGAGGCGCTGTACGCGCTCAGACCTTCCCGGGGCCGCTCCCCGAGGACCGATCCGGTGAAGATCACTCGTCCCCTCTCGCGCATCACGCGCGCGGCGGCGCGGGCCCCGAGGAACGCGCCCGTGAGGTTCACCTCGAGGACCTTCCGCCAGACCGACGGGCCGGTCTCGCGAGGCCCCGCCAGAATCGGCGAGATCCCCGCGTTGCAGATCCACACGTCGACACCGCCCCATTCGGTGACCGTCGCGTCCGCGACGGCCTCGTTGAAGTCCTCGTCGGTCACGTCACCGCTGAGGACCAGGGAACGCCCGGGAAGCACTTCGGCCACCGCCTTGAGGTCCTTCTCCGTTCGGGCCACGAGTGCAACGGACGCGCCGGCGTGAGAGAACGCGTGCGCGAGCAACGTTCCGAGCCCGCGGCTGGCGCCGGTGATCACCACGCGCTTCCCCGCGACCGCACCGGGCACGGGGAACGACTCGGGGATCTCGATCGGATCGGCCATGGCTTTCCCTCTTTGTACCGACCAGTACAATACATCCTCCGTGACCGGCGACCGTCCCTCGACACCCGCGTTCTCCGAGGCGGAGCTCGTGGAGATGCAGCGGAGGATGCTGCTGATCAGGGGCTTCGAGCAGCGGGTGGCCGCTTCCTACCGCGACGGCGAGGTCCCGGGCTTCGTGCACCTGTCGATCGGGCAGGAGGCGGCCGCCGTAGGCGCGTGCTGGCCGCTTCGGCCCACGGACGTCATCACCTCGACGCACCGCGGCCACGGCCACTGCCTGGCGAAGGGCCTGGACCCGCTGGGGATGTTCGCCGAGCTGATGGGCAAGGACCAGGGCACCAACCGCGGGCGTGGCGGATCGATGCACATCGCCGATCCGAAGCTGGGGATCTTCGGCGCGAACGGGATCGTGGCCGCTGGTCTGCCCATCGCGGCGGGAGCGGCGACGGCCGCACAGCTGCGCGCCGACGGCAGCGTCGCGGTCGCGTTCTTCGGCGACGGCGCGCCTGCGCAGGGCGCGTTCCACGAAGCGCTGAACCTCGCCGCAGTTTGGCAGCTGCCGGTGATCTTCTTCTGCGAGAACAACGGCTACGCGGAGTTCTCCCCGTCGTCGGCACAGCATGGGGCGTCGCTCGCGAAGCGGGCCGCGGGCTACGGCATCGACTACATCGCAGTCGACGGCAACGACGTCGCCGCAACGGCAGCGGCCATGGGCGACGTCGTCGCCGGCGTGCGCGCCGGACGCGGGCCCGCGGTCGTGGAGGCCGCGACGTACCGTTGGCACGGTCACTACGAAGGCGATCCACAGCGTTACCGGTCACCCGAAGAAGTACGGGAGTGGGAGGCGCGCGACCCGATCCTCGTGCACGAACGTCGACTCCGAAACGCCGGCGTCGACGGCGACGAGATCAAGGCACTCGAGTCGGCCGTTGCCGACGAGCTCGACGACGCAGTGGAGGGCGCGCGACGGCTACCCGCCCCGGCAGCCGCGACGTTGACCGACTTCGTCGTCCGTACGAGACCGGCGCTCGCCACACAACCGCCGCCGAGTGACGACGCACCGGTGTTCCGGACCATGGACGCGGTCCGCACCGCGCTCGAAGCGGAACTGGCAGGCGACGAGCGGGTGTTCGTTGCGGGCATCGATGTCGGTGAAGGCGGAAACGTGTTCGGACTGACGCGGGGGCTGCGGGATCTGTTCGGTGATCGCGTCCGCGACACACCGATCTCGGAGACCGCGATCATGGGTCTCGCCGTCGGCGCGGCGATGGCGGGGATGCGCCCGGTCGTCGAGCTGATGTATCTCGACTTCCTCGGCGTCTGTTTCGACCAGCTGCTCAACCAGGCGGCGAAGTTGCCGTTCATGACGGGTGGTGCCGCGGAGATGGCGCTGACCGTGCGAACGCAGTTCGGTGGGGGCCGCTCGTCGGGGAGCCAGCACTCGCAGAGCCTCGAGGTGCTGCTCGCGCACATACCCGGCCTGAGCGTCGTGATGCCCTCGACACCTGCTGACACCTACGGCCTGCTGCGGGCGGCGATCCGCGACCCGAACCCCGTCGTCTTCGTCGAGAACCGGCTGCTCTACGGAATGAAGGGACCTCAGCCGCCCACCGACTACGTCGTGCCGATCGGCGAGTCCGCGGTCGTGCGTCGCGGGTCCGACGTCACCGTGGTGTCGGTCTCGCGGATGGTCCACGAGGCAATCGCCGCGGCCGAGCGCGTGGCCGGCGACGGCATCTCGGCCGAGGTGATCGACCTGCGGACCGTCGCTCCGCTCGACATGGCTCCAATTCTGGACTCGGTCCGGAAGACCAGCCGGCTGTTGATCGCGCACGAGGCCGTCGTTCCGTTCGGCATCGGCGCGGAGATCGCGGCCACGGTCGCGCGCGAGGCGTTCTGGGATCTCGACGCGCCGATCGAACGGGTCGGCGCAGCCGCGACGCCACCTCCCTACGCGCCCGAGCTCGAACACGCGTGGCTCCCCGACCGCCAGGACATCGCCGCCGCGATCCGTCGCCTCGCGGCGGTCTAGCGGGGGGTGCGCGTCGCGCGGCGACCTTGTCCGATCTCGAACACCCGCGGCCCATATCCCCCCCGCTCTTAGCACCCGTCGCGCCTAACCGCCCATCGATTCGGCGCGACAGGTACGAGATGACTGTCACTGCGGGGCGGTAGTTTCAGACCGCTGCCGGAGCCTGCCTCCTTGCTCGCCCCGGTGTCGCTTCCCCCGTCGCCGATTCCGCGCACCGACGCGGTTCCGTCATCACGGGGAGGACTCGTGCGTCCGTTCAGGCTGCGTCCGTCACGACGTGAGCAACTCCAACAAATCCGTGCCGCGCTCATCGAGGAAGCCCGCGAGATCGATGCCGCCTTCCAGGTCATGGGACAACGGATGGCGACGATCCGCTCGGAACTGGCTCGTCTCCGCGAAACTCTCTGGCCCGCATCCAACGGGCGCGGATGGCGAGGATTCCGTCGCCCCCGTATCGGCGGTCCGGCGCCCGTCGGACGGCCGGCACCACCGGCGCTCCAACTCCGCGGTCGAGCGCTTCGCCACGCTGCCATCGCGACGCTCGTGCGGGCTCGAAAGCCGCTCACGCTGCCCGAGATCCACCGCGCGCTGCATGTCGGCGGCTACGCGATCGCAGGCCGCACACCGGTCAAGACGCTCGCCGACGCGCTCGGTTACGAGCACGACCGCGGCTACGCGCGCCGCGTGCGCCGCGGTCTCTACGAGGTCGGCGAGCTCACGCCCGCGCGTCGACGCCGCCTCCGAGAGTTCTCGTAACTCAACAGCCGAGGGCCCGCGCGATCACCAGGTGCTGGATCTCGTTGGTACCTTCACCGATCTCGAGCACCTTCGAGTCGCAATAGAAACGAGCGACCGGGGTGTCGAGCATGTAGCCGAGGCCGCCGTGGATCTGCACGGCCTCCGACGCCGCCCATGTCGCGAGCCGGCTCGCCTTCAGCTTCGCCATTGCCGCTTCCTTCTGGAACGGCTGACCGGTGTCCCGCAGGTACGCGGCGCGGTACGTGAGCCAGCGCGCCGCCTCGAGCTCGGTGGCAATGTCGGCGAGTTTGAACTGCACGGCTTGGAATTTCGAGATCGGTTGGCCGAATTGCACACGCTGGCGCGCGTAGTCGGTCGCCAAGTCGAGCACCGCTTGCGTCAAGCTGAGCGACAACGCCGCGATCGAGATGCGCCCGACCTCCAGCGCGCGCAGGAACTGGCTGAGTCCGAGATCGGGATCGCCGACCAGTTGCTCGTCGGGAACCCAGACGTCGTCGAAGTACAGCTCGCGGGTGTCAAGACCCCGCCACCCGATGCCGCGCATCTTCGGACCCATGGTGAAACCGTCGGTGTCCTTCTCGACGACGAAGCTCGCGAACCGCGGCGCCTCGCCCCCCGCCGAGTCGGTGCGAGCAAGCAGCGTGACCCCGAATGACATGTCGGTTCCCGCGTTGGAGATGAAGGTCTTGCGCCCGTTGATCAGCCAACCACCGTCACGCCGCTCCCCTCGGGTGCGGATGCCGCGCGCGTCGGAACCGGCATCCGGCTCGGTGAGACCGAACGCACCGAGCGCGCGTCCCTCGGCGAGTGGCCGCAGCCAACGCTCACGCTGCGCGTCGGTGCCGAACAGATACAGCGGCAACGACCCGATCGTGACGTGGGCTTGCCATGCCGCGGCCACGGACTGGTCGGCCAGCCCGATCTGCTCCATCGCGGCGACGAAGCCGATCGTCGACATGCCGATGCCGCCCCACTCCTGCGGGATCAGGACTCCGAGCAGACCGAGCTCGCCCATCTCACGGAGGAGATCGGTCGGACAGCGCGCCTCCTCCCACGCGAGCGGCGCGCGGGGCGCGATCTCCTTCTGTGCGAAGTCGCGGCAGAGCTCGGTGAGCTCCCGTTCCGATTCGCTGAGCGAGAAATCCATCGGCCGATCATATTGGACCGACCGGTACAACGGGCCGTACAATCGCCGGCATGGCGTCCGACCGCGCCCCGCACGCGCTTCCGAAGTTCTCCGGTGCGGAAGAGGAGCGCCGGCACCGCAAGCAACGCCTCGCTGCGGCCTTCCGCCTGTTCGGTCACTTCGGCTTCGACGAGGGCGCGGCCGGGCACATCACCGCCCGGGACCCCGAGCTGCTCGACCACTTCTGGGTCAACCCGCTGGGCATGAACTTCAAGCAGATCCGCGTGAAGGACCTCATGCTCGTGAACGACCGGGGCGATGTCGTCGAAGGCAGCTGGCCCTTGAACACCGCGGCGTTCGCGATCCACTCGCAGATCCATGCCGCGCGCCCCGACGTCGTCGCCGCCGCGCACGCTCACTCGGTGCACGGCAAGGCGTGGTCGTCGTTGCGTCGCGCGCTCGATCCGCTCACCCAGGATGCGTGCGCCTTCTATGGCGACCATGTCGTTTTCGACGACTACACGGGGGTCGTGCTCGACCTCGAAGAGGGCAAGCGCATCGCTCACGCGCTGCGTTCGCACAAGGCGGCGATCCTGGCGAACCACGGGTTGCTCACCGTCGGTCACTCCGTCGACGAAGCCGCGTGGTGGTTCGTCACGATGGACCGGACGTGTCAGGCCCAGCTTCTCGCCGAAGCCGCAGGCGCGCCGGTGCTCATCGCTCGGGACCAGGCCGAGAAGACCGCACGCCAGGTCGGTGGGCACACCTCGGGTTGGCGTCAGTTCCAACCGCTCTACGACTGGATCGTCGCCCAGCAGCCGGATCTGCTCGACGAATAGCCGCGACTGCGTGTCAGGTCGCCGGATCTGAACGGTTCGGGAGCAGGTGTGCTATGAACCTGGCTGACCAATCGGTGAGGCCGGTCGGGACGTAGTAACCGCTCTCGTCGTTGATCGTCGCCCAATTCTCGGCGACGTCTTCCACGGTTGGCTCGGATCCCGACACGTAACCCTCGGTGGACGCGATGAAGATGCGCGCGAAGCGACCGGCGCCCGCCGCGTAGATCTCGCCGCTCACAGGACATGCCTCGTGTGAGAGGAACGCGGCCATCGGTGCGACGAGGTCCGGCGACATCTCCGGCGACCCGGAGCCCGAACCTGCCATCCGTGTCGTCGCGGCGGGTGCAATGAGGTTGACCTTGATGCCGTGGGATCTTCCTTCGGTCGCGAGGGTGCGCGTGAGACCGATGACCGCGCCCTTCGCGGCGGCATACGGGGTGTTGCCGGGCAATCCCAACATCCCGGTCGACGTCGTCATGACGATGCGGCCATAACGCTGTTCGACCATGTGTGGCCATGCGGCACGCGCCGTGTTGAACGAGCCGACCACGTGTACCGCAAGATGCGCGGCGAGGCTGTCCCCGTCGACGTCCGGGAAGCGCGCCCATCGCATGATGCCGGCGTTGTTGATCAAGATGTCGAGGCGGCCGAAGTGCTCGACCGCGGCATCGACGGCGGCCTGGGCGCCTGCAGCCGTGGCCACGTCGCTGGTGTCCGCGATCGCGACTCCGCCGGCGCGGGCGATCTCGGCCGCGACCGCGGACGCCGGTTCGACGTCGGCGCCCGAGCCCTCCATCGACCCGCCGAGGTCGTTGACGACGACACTCGCGCCCCGTTTCGCGAGCAGCATTGCGTAGGCGCGTCCGATACCACGGCCCGCGCCCGTCACGACCGCGACGCGCCCTTCGAAGTTGTAGTTGGTCACCGGTCAGGCGTCGTACCCGGGCACGAGCTCAGGCCGTCACCGGGGCGCCGAAGCCGAGCAGCCCACCGAGGGTGCGCCCGAGCATGGCTGCCCGCTCTGCGTCGGGAACGCCGGTGAACAGCCGCTCGATCAGCTCGCGGCTGCCGCGGAACGTTCCTTCGGCGTGCGGATAGTCGTTGCCCCATACGATGCTCGACACTCCGGTGATGTGCCGGCACGCGACGGCGACCGGATCGTCTTGGAACGACACGTGGAACTGACGCTTCACGTACTCACTCGGCTTCAGTGGGTACGGCCACTTCTCGTTCAGGCGGAACAGCTGCGCCATGTTGGGTTGGTCGTTCGCAGGACGGGTCTCGTCCCAGTGTCCGAGCCACCAGTCGGCGTCCTGTCCGATGCCGGTCACCCAGCACTTGTCCATGCTGCCCACCAACGAGGCCAGCCAGTGGGCGTTGAACTCGATCAGCGCGAAGTGGAGGCCGGGGTAGCGCTCGGGAACACCGCCGCCGATCAGCTCGCAGATCACCTGCTGCGGGACGATCGTGCTGTAGATGGCCTGGGTGATCATCCGCTTCGAGGCCGACTTCTCGGTCATCGGTTCGTTGACCTGTGCGGCCGACTCCATGACGACCTTGAGCGTCGTGGACGCCGGGTCGTTCACCTTGACGCCACCGGTCTGCGTGTGGATGAAGACGTGCACACCGTTGGCCTGCGCGGCCGCCCACACCGCGTCGTAGTCGCGGGAGTAGTAGGGCTTCGGCGGGATCGCGGGCAAGAGGATCGCACGGAACCCGGCGGCCGCGACGCGCTCGATCTCCGCGACCGCGTCGCCGATGTCGGTGATCGGCACGGGCGCGGTGGGCACGAGTCGGGAGAAGTACGGCGTGAACCGCTCGACGATGTAGTCGTTGTACACACGCGCATGCGCCATGGACAGCTCGTGGTCGTCGGAGTAGAGCCCGAACAGCGAGAGATTCGGATGCATCACCTGCACGTCGACGCCGTCGAGCTCCATGTCCTCGAGGATCGACTCCGGGTCGCCTTCGGGCATCCGACCGCCGGTCTGGCGATACCGCGAGATCGTCCAGCCCTCGAAACCCGGTGTGTGCAAGCGCCGGAAGATCCGTGCCCCACCTTCGACGAGCGGCTCGATCTCGAAGTCTTCCTCCCAGACGCCTCGGTCCCGCAGCGGCTTCGGGAGGCGGGTGATGAACAGATCCGTCGGCTCCAAGATGTGCCCGTCGGCGGAAACGACGAGGTCCTTGTCCGTCATGTCGTGCATCCTCCCGCGCGAAGCTACCTCGGAAGCGTAGACCAACCGGTCGGTACAGGAAACGGGGGGACATGGTGTCGAAGCGGTGGAAGCAGCGCCCGTCCGGCTCCACCTGGGGTGACTGGGGCGACGACGACGAGCTGGGTCGCATCAACCTGCTCACGCCCGAGAAGGTTCTCGAAGGCGTACGCGAGGTCGAAGCCGGCATCAGCTTCTGCCTGAGCCTGCCGCTCGACTATCCGGGCGGAACCGCGCTGAACCAGCGGCGGTATCCGCCGAAGCTCGCCCCCACGGAGGACATGCAGGGCAACGCGGGCACCTTCTACAACGTCCACATGAGCGAGATGGAGAGCTGGGGCGACGCGAAATACGTCGACGTATGGGCCGACGACGTCGTCACGCTGTCGCTGCAGTACTCGACGCAGTGGGACTCACTCGCCCACGTCGGCGCGGAGTTCGACGCCGACGGCGACGGGATCGAGGAGCCCGTCTACTACAACGGCTACCGCGCGGGCGTCGACCTCGTAGGACCCCGACCCGACGCGCGCGGAGACGGCGGCGGACACCTCTGCTTCGCGCATCACCTCGGTCTTGAACACATGGCATACAAGGGGGTGCAGGGGCGAGGCGTACTCGTCGATCTTGCGCACCATCTCGGTCACGACTGGCGCGGTGTCGACCGGAAAACGCTCGAGGAGATCATGGCGGCCGACAACGTCGCCGTGGAGCCGGGTGACATGCTGCTGCTGCACACCGGTTTCGCCACTCGTATCCTCGAGTGGAGCCGCGACCCGGATCCGGTCGAGATCTTCCGGATCTGCAGCTGGCTCGACGCTCGCGACGAATCGTTGCTCGAGTGGATCGCCGAGTCACAGATCTCCGCGCTCGTGGCCGACAACTACGCAGTCGAAGGGCTGCTCGGCAAGGACCGCGACCCGAGCCGCCACTCGTTCCTGCCGATCCACCATCTCTGTCTCTTCAAGCTCGGGGTTCCGCTCGGAGAGATGTGGTACCTGCACGAACTCGCGTCGTGGCTGCGCGAGCACGATCGAAGCCGGTTCCTGCTCACTGCGCCCCCGCTGCGTCTGCCCGGAGCGGTGGGCTCGCCCCTCACCCCCGTCGCCACCGTCTGACCCCCGCCCACCTCCACCCCCCACCCAGTTGGGACAGTTCCCCGCGTATATCGCGGGGAACTGTCCCAACTCAGCGGAGAACGCGGGACAGGCCGAACGCCTTGTAGTCGTTCGCGACGACGTCCGCGATGTCGGCGAGGAGCTTGGGCCGCCCGCCGGCATTGAGCAGATAACGGCGGGGCTTTCCGGGGATGTTGGCGCCGAAGTAGTAGCTGCTCTGGCCGAAGGACGGCGGCCGCACGGCCCAGCGGTCCACCATGGCGGTCCACTGCTCTTCCGCTGCCGGCTCCACTTCGATCACGTCGTAACCGTGGTCGCGTGCGTACACGATCGTGTCGGTGATGAAGTCGACCTGGTCGCCGTTGTAGCGCGGGTTGTTGCCGGCTGCCGCGTGCGGCCCACCGGGGAAGAAGAAGTTCGGGAAGCCCGTCGTCTGCACGCCGAGGAACGTCGCAGGGCCGTCGGCCCAGTGGTCCTCGAGCGCGACTCCGTTGCGGCCGCGGATACCCATGCGCGTGAGCGCACCCGTGCCGAAATCGAAGCCGGTCGCCCATACGACGATGTCGAACTCCCGGACGCCGTCGGTCGTCTCGATGCCCGTCGCGGTCATCCGCACGATCGGCGTCTCTTTGACATCGACGAGAGAGACTTTCGGGTCGTTGAACGTCTCGAAGTAGCCGGTGACGAAGGGAGGCCGGTGCTCGCCGTAGCGATGACCCTTCGGGATCAGCTTCTCGGCGGTCTCGGGATCGTCGACGATGCTGCGAATCTTCTCGGCGATGAACTCGCACCACTCCGCGTTCGCGGCCGGGTCGAACAACAAGTCGGTGTAATTGCTCGTGAGCTTCGCGAAGCCGGGGCTGTTCCACATCTTCTCGAAGAACGCCCACCGTTCCTCCTTCGAGTCGTCGAAGGACGAACGATCGTGCGGCTGATGCAGGAACCCGCTCGGCGACGTCTTGAGCGTGTCGCGCATCGGCTCGAACTCGGCACGCAAACGAGCCTGTTCGTCGGGCGTGATCGGTGCGTTGTTGAGCGGAGTGCACCAGTTGGCGGTGCGTTGGTACACGGTGAGCGAGGCGGCCTCGTTGGCGATGACGGGGATCAGCTGCACGCCACTCGATCCCGTACCGATGACGGCGACACGCTTCCCCGCGAAGTCGACCGCCGTCTCCGGCCACAGCCCGGTGTGGTGCTGCTCGCCTCGAAAGTCCTCGCGTCCCGGTACATCGGGGAAGTACGGCACCGAGAGGATGCCGGTCGCGGCGATGAAGAACCGCGTCCGGATGTGGGTGCCGTCGTCGAGCCCGACGATCCACGACGCCTGCGCCTCGTCGTACACCGCGGAGGTGACTTTCGCGTGGAAGCGGATGTGACGGCGAAGGTCGAACCGGTCCACCACATGGTTGAGATAGCGCTCGATCTCCGGCTGCTCGGCGAAGTGCTCCCGCCATTCCCATTCGTCGAAGAGCTCTCTCGAGAACAGGTAGGCGTACGTGTAGCTCTCGGAGTCGAACCTCGCGCCCGGGTAGCGGTTCCAGTACCAGGTACCGCCCACGCCGCCGCCCGCTTCGAGCAGCGCGACGGAGAAGCCTGCTTCGCGGGCGCGATAGAGCTGGTAGATGCCGGTGATGCCCCCGCCGACGACCAGCACGTCGACGTCGGTATCCGGCCGGCCCGGGCTCTTGCCGAATGCGGGTTCGGACGGTTCCATGGGTCTCCCGGCGATGATCCCAGAAGGCTCGCCCACCGCGGGCGACTTTGTACCGACCGGTTAGTATACGGTTCGTGGCGAGCGTGGATCAGAAGCGGTCGGCACTCCCCGTGCCCTACGCGATGGAAGTCCCCGACCGGGTCCCCAAGGAGCGCTACTTCGACCCGGACTTCTTTCAGTTGGAAGCCGATCTGCTGTGGCCTCGGGTCTGGCAGATGGCATGCCGGCTCGAGGAGATTCCGCAGGCGCGCGACTTCGTCGAGTACGAGCTCCTGGATCAGTCGATCGTCGTGTTGCGCACCGACGACATGGGCGTGCGGGCGTTCCAGAACGCGTGCCGCCACCGTGGCGTCAAGGTCGCCGAAGGCGCAGGCACGTGCACCAGCAGTGGGTTCACGTGTCCGTTCCACGGGTGGTGCTACGGGGTCGACGGCAAGAACACGCACGTCTCGCGCGCGAAGACGTTCGCGGAGCACAACCTCGGGCCGGGCGACATCGACCTCGTACCGGTGCGCTGCGAGGTGTGGGGAGGCTGCGCATGGATCAACCTCGACGACGACGCTCCGCCGTTACGGCAGAGCCTCGAGCCGGCCGCGAGCATCCTCGACGCGTGGAAGGTCGAGTCACTGCGCACCGAGTGGTGGTACGGGTGCCGCCTCCCGGTGAACTGGAAGCTCGCCATCGAGGCGTTCGTCGAGAGCTACCACGTGGTGCAGACGCACCCGCAGCTCGTCATCCCCACGAGGTACGGGATGCGCGACCGTGGTTCCTTCGATGGGCGCGCCTTCGTCGACGCGGACATCGAGTACCTGCGCACGATGAGCGAGGGCATGGCCGGGATGGTCCACGCGAACGATGTGCGCATCGCCGAAGGCCTTCGCGACATCGAGCTCCCGGCCGATCCACAGCTCGCCATGTCGACGTGGAACCGCACACTCAACGACGCGGTGACGAGCTGGCACCGTAACCGCGGCGATGACATGCCGGACCTCAACGATCTGGAGGCCCGGGGGCTCAACCTGGAGTTCTTCCAGTGCTTCCCGCACTCCTTCGTGCTCCCGATGTACAGCAGCGCCAGCTCGTACCGCTTCCGGCCGCTCGGGCCCGAGGAGACGCTGATGGAGATCTGGTCGCTCACGCGGTACCCCGAGGCCAGCGAGCGCGCGCGGCCGACCGCACCCGAGGTGTGGGACCACGATGATCCACGGTGGCCGCCGATCCCCACGCAGGACTTCTCCAACCTGCCGAGACAGCAACGCGGCCTGCACGCGAAGGGCTTCGAGTACATGCGGCTCTCCGCGGGGCTCGAGGGTCACATTTCGAACTTCGAACGCACCGTCGACGGCTTCCTCGCGGGTCTTCCCCACGACCGGCTGCTTCCCGCGCTGCGCGCCGTGAACGTATACCCGTTCGACAAACCCATCGCCGATCTCGGGTTCTGAGCACGGCGATGGGCGCACCCACCTACGGCGAGGTCGTCGCGGGCGTCGGCGCGACCATCGCGACGTACACCCAGGCGCTCGACGACGGACGCACCGACGACGTCGTCGCTACTTTTTGTCAAGACGGCGGCTGCGACATCCCGGGTCTCGGGACGCATCAAGGCCACGACGCGCTCCGTGCGGCCTACGCGGGATGGCGACCGAAGCGTCCGGTCCGGCACGTCGTCGTGAATACGCTCGTCGCGGACTGGGACGAGCACGAGGCCACCGCGAGCAGCGACGTGCTCGTGTTGGCGCTCCACGACTCCGGCTGGGCGATCCAGGTCGTCGGGCGGTACCGCGACACGCTGCATCGCGACGGCGACAGGTGGCGGTTCCACCATCGGGCCGCTGAGTTCGTCTCGCAACACAGCTAGGTTGCGCACATGAGATTCGGACTCGATGTCGCGCAACAACGGATGTCATGGGATGAAGTCGTACGTCGCGTTCAGCTGGCCGAGGATCTCGGCTTCGACGGCGCCTGGGGCTTCGACCACTTCGAGCCCATGTACGGCGAGGGACCGGGCGAGACGTTCGAGGGGATGACGACGCTCGCCGCATTGGCGGGACAGACTTCGCGCATCCGGCTCGGGCTGCTCGTGACCGGGGTTACCTACCGGCACCCGTCGGTGTTCGCCGCACAGGCACTCACCGTCGACCACGCGTCGCACGGCCGGCTCGAACTGTCGCTCGGCGCGGCGTGGTTCGAAAAGGAGCACCACGAGCTCGGCATCCCGTTTCCCCCGACACGCGAGCGCTTCGACCTGCTGCAGGATGCGCTCGAGATCGTCACGCGATTGTTCACGGGCGACGTCGTGTCGTACGAAGGGCGACAGGTGTCGCTGCACGACGCGCAGATGCGACCTCTCCCCGTGCAACGCCCGCATCCGCCCATCTGGATCGGCGGAAGCGGGCCCCGCCGCACTCTGCCGCTCGTCGCCCGGTATGCCGACGTGTGGCACACGTGGGGCACGCCGAATTCGTTGCGTGCCGCGAACGCGCGCATCGACGAGCTCGCAACGGAAGTGGGGCGGGACCCGTCGGCGATCATGCGGGCCGGGTCGTTGTCGCTCGATGACCTCGAGACCGCCGGCAAGCATGCGGCGAAGTGGCAGGAGGCGGGCTACGGCTATCTCGTGTGCGGCTGGCCGGCGGCAGGCGCCTCACAGGTGGAGGCGTTCGCTCGCGACATCATGCCGGAGCTCATGTCGTGAGCCTCGATATCGGCCCGATGTTCCGGCCCCGCGACACCTAGGAGCTCGAGCATGCCGACCGTTACCGTCGTCACGGGGGCAGCCCGAGGAATGGGACGCGCCTGCCTCGACCGCCTTCGTGGAACCGTCGATCAACTGGTAGCGGTCGATCTCGAGCCGCCGAATCTCGAGGGTGCGGTGGGCGTCGCGTGCGACATCGCCGACCGCACCGCCGTCGAAGGCCTTGCCGAACAGGTTCGTCAGCTCGGGTCGTTGCGGGGACTCGCCCATGCGGCCGGTATCTCACCGGTGATGGGCGACACACGCCAAGTCTTCACGGTCGACCTCGTCGGCACGCAGCTTCTCCTCGACGCCTTCGAGCCGCTCGTGGAGCCCGGATCGGCGGCTGTGTGCTTCGCCTCCAGCTCGGCCTATCTCGTCGCGATGCACGGCGTCGATCCGAAGCTCGACGCACTCGTCGACGAGCCCCTCGCCGCCGGCTTCCTCGATCGTTGTGCCGAGCAGTTCCCCGACAGTGGGATCGCGTACAGCTGGGCGAAGCGTGGCGTGATCCGTGCCGCCGCGCGCGCCGCGGTCGCGTGGGGTCGACGAGGTGGTCGGGTGAACTCGCTCTCGCCGGGTCTGATCGACACGCCGATGAACGCGCAGGAGTTCGCGGCACAACCGATCATGCACGTGATGCTCGACAGCACACCGCTCGGACGCCTCGGACGAGCCGACGAAGTCGCGGATCTCGTCGCCTACCTGTTGTCGGAGCAGGCCTCGTTCGTCTCGGGCATCGACATCCTGATCGACGGCGCGATGGTGCAAGGCCTACGCGCCCGCACGCCGTAACGCTGGTCTGCAATCTGAGCGAATCCGGACATCGCCGTCCGCGACGACGGGGTTGCGCACCCCGATTCGTTCGATGACCATACGAACAGTGACGACCGACCGGGACCCCGGTGCATTCGACGGCGCGGTAGCTGCCGTCCGCGCGGGCGCCGGCGTCGAGTCCGAGGCGGGCGCGCTGTACGAGCGACTGACCAAGGAGGAGCGGCTGTGGCTCCTCGACGGCGACGAGGAATTCTGGTCGGGACTCACCGGGTTCAACGTCGATGGCTACAACGTGCGCCCGATCGTGCACGGTGCGGTGGATCGCCTCGGTATTCCGGGTATGCGCTTCGTCGACGGCCCACGCGGGTGTGTCGCAGGAAACGGCACCGCGTTCCCGGTGTCGATGGCCCGCGGCGCGACGTGGGACATCGAGCTCGAGGAGCGCGTCGGTGCGGTGATCGGACGCGAGATCCGTTCCCAGGGCGGCAACTTCTTCGGTGGTGTGTGCATCAACCTTCCGAGGCATCCGGCGTGGGGACGGGCGCAGGAGACGTACGGCGACGATCCCTACCACCTCGGCGAGATGGGCGCCGCGTTGGTACGCGGCAGTCAGCGGTACGTGGTGGCTTGCGCCAAGCACTACGCGCTCAACAGCATGGAGAACGCCCGCTTCAAGGTTGACGTGCAGTGCGACGAGGCGACGCTGCACGACGTCTACCTCGCGCACTTCAAGCGCTGCGTCGACGAGGGCGTCGGCGCCATCATGTCCGCCTACAACTCGGTGAACGGCGAGTGGGCCGGCCAGAACCCGTACCTGCTCACGCATGTGTTGCGCGAGCTGTGGAACTGGAATGGCGTCACGGTGAGCGACTTCATCTGGGGGCTGCGCGACGCGGCGGCGTCGGTCGAAGCGGGCCTCGACATCGAGGAGCCGTTTCGTCAGCAACGCGCGACGCGCCTGCGCGCAGCGCTCGATGATGGCCGCGCCACGTGGGGCGCGGTCGAGCAGTCCGGCCGGCGCATCCTGGCGGCGCAGCTGCGCTCGTACGCGACACGGGAGCGTGACGAAGTCGGACCGCAGGTCATGGCGGCCGGCGAGCACCGCGCGCTTGCGCGCGAGGTCGCGGCCAAGGCGATGGTGCTCCTGCGCAACGAAGCCGTCGAAGGCATTCCCGTGCTTCCATTCGCCGACGACGTGACGTCGATCGCCGTACTGGGGCGCCTGGCAGTCGAAGCGAACATGGGCGACCTCGGATCGTCAGCGGTGCGGCCACCGAGTTGGGTCACTCCTGCCGAGGGCATCGGAGCCGCGTTCCCGAACGCCGACGTCACGGTCGTCAGCGACGACGATCCAGCAGCCGCGGCCCGAGCGGCGGCGGGCTCCGACGTCGCCGTTGTGGTCGCCGGGTACACCGCGGCCGACGAAGGCGAATTCATCGGCGGCGAGACGACCTCGGACCCGGCATTGCTGGGGCTGTTCCCACCGATGCCCGATGGTTTCGACCTGACCGCGCTCATCGGGTCCGCCGAGGAGCGGGGCGGCCCAGGAGTTCCAATCGGCGGCGACCGCCTGTCGCTGCGGCTGCGGCCCGTCGACGAGGAGTTGATCCTCGCGGTCGCCGCGGCCAACCCCCGCACAGTCGTGGTGATCGTCACGGCAGGCGCGGTCATCACCGAGGCGTGGCGCGAACGGGTCCCGGCCACACTGGTCATGTGGTACGCCGGGATGGAGGGCGGCCACGCGCTGGCCGACGTGCTGAGCGGCAGGCACAACCCTTCGGGGCGGCTGCCGTTCTCGGTGCCGACATCGGAGGAGCACCTGCCGTTCTTCGACCGGGACGCGGTGTCCATCACCTACGACCGCTACCACGGTCAGCGACTCCTCGACCGACTCGCCGTCGCACCGGCGTATCCGCACGGCTTCGGTCTCGCCTACACGACGTTCGCGATCGAGTCGGCCACGCCGGTGGAGACGACGCCGGAGCGGATTCGGTTGCGCGTCGCGGTTCGCAATACCGGCGAGCGCGACGGACGCCACGTCGTTCAGGTGTACGGCCGTCGATCCACCGGGTCGTACGCGGGCGAACTGCTGCTTGCCGGATTCGCCGTCGCGGACGTCCCCGCGCGAGCGAGCACCGAAGTGCTCGTCGACGTGTCGCTCGTCGCGTTCGCGGAGTGGGACACGCGCACGCGGCGTCGCGCCGTGCCCGCGCTCGTCGACGTCACCCTCGAGGTCGGCGCGCACGCACACGACCCTGCCGCCGTAGTCGTGGAGCCGGCCGGCGCTCCGACGCGCACGGCCTGACGCGGGAGGACCGCCATGACCGACCCGTACACCCCGCACCCCGAGCACCGATTCACGTTCGGTCTGTGGACCGTCGGGAACACCGGCCGTGATCCGTTCGGGCACGAGGTGCGTCCACCGCTCGACCCCGTGGACTCCGTGCACCGCTTGTCCGAGCTCGGTGCGTACGGCGTGAACTTCCACGACGACGACCTCGTGCCGTACGGCTCGTCGGTCTCCGATCGCGAAGCCATCCTCAAGCGGTTCCGCGCCGCGTTGGATCAAACGGGTATGCATGTGCCGATGGCGACGACCAACCTCTTCAGCCGTCCGGTGTTCAAGGAGGGCGCGTTCACGGCGAACGATCCCGCCGTGCGGCGCTTCGCCGTGCGCAAGGCCCTCGACGCCATCGACCTCGGCGCGGAGCTCGGCGCGCAGGTCTACGTGATGTGGGGCGGACGCGAAGGCTGCGAAGCCGAAGCCGCGAAGGACGTGCGCGCCGCGCTCGATCGCTACAAGGAGGCGGTCGACCTGTGCTGTGCGCACATTCGCGAGCGCGGCTACGGCATGCGTGTCGCGCTCGAGCCCAAACCGAACGAGCCTCGCGGCGACATCCTGTTGCCGACCGTGGGCCACGCCCTCGCGTTCGTCGGCGAGCTCGAGTGGCCGGACATGGTCGGACTCAACCCGGAGTTCGCGCACGAGACCATGTCGGGTCTGAACTTCACGCACGGAGTCGCGCAGACGCTGTGGCACGGGAAGTTGTTCCACATCGACCTGAACGCGCAGCGCATCGGGAAGTACGACCAGGACTTCCGGTTCGGCTCCGAGGGAATCCGCGACGCCTTCTACCTCGTCCGTCTGCTCGAGGACTCTGGCTGGGACGGCATGCGCCATTTCGACGCCCACGCCTACCGCACGGAGGACGCCGAGGGTGTGTGGGACTTCGCGCGCGGATGCATGCGGACGTACCTGATCCTGAAGGAAAAGGCTGAGCGGATGCGTGACGACGCGGAGATCCAGGAGGCGCTCCGAACAGCACAGGTCGACCGCTTGGCCGAGCCCACGGGGCCTCTCGACGCCGTGCGGTCGGCATCTCTCGACGAGCACGCGCTGGCCGCACAGGGCTACGGGCACGAGCGACTCGACCACCTCGTGACCGAGCTCCTGCTCGGCGTCCGGTAACTGCATGCCGCTCGTCGCGGGCGTCGACTCGTCGACGTCGGCGTGCAAGTTGGAGGTGCGCGACGCAGATACGGGTGAGCTCGTCGCGGCCGGGCGCGCGCCGCACCCGCCGACCACTCCCCCGCGTAGCGAGCAGGATCCGCGCGATTGGCGGAATGCGTTCGACACCGCGTGCGCACAGGCGGGTGTGCCGGACCGACACCACGTCTCGGCCATCGCGGTCGGGGGGCAGCAGCACGGTCTCGTCGTGCTCGACGACGACGGCAACGTGTTGCGTCCGGCCAAGCTGTGGAACGACACCGAGTCCGCCGAGGACGCGGCGATGCTCGTCGCCGCGTTGGCGGATGGTGCCCGTGCATGGGCCGCCGCGTGTGGAAGCGTGCCGGTCGCGAGTTTCACCATCACGAAGCTGCGGTGGCTGCGTCGGAAGGAGCCCGACGTCTTCGAACGAATCGCGTCGGTTCTCCTGCCTCACGATTGGCTCACGCGCGAGCTCACGCGTCGGTCGACGACCGACCGCGGCGACGCGTCCGGCACGGGCTGGTGGTCACCGATCGAGGAGCGGTACCGACCGGACCTGCTCGCACTCGTCGACGACGCGATGCCACACGAGTGTCTGCTCCCTGAAGTCCTCGGCCCATCGGACGTCGCCGGCGAGTGGAACCCGGTGGGTGCGTTGGTCGCGCCCGGTACCGGCGACAACATGGCTGCCGCACTCGGACTCGGCATGCAGCCCGGCGACGTCGCGCTCAGCTTCGGCACGAGCGCGACCGCGTTCTGCGTGAGCGAGCGACCGGCAACTGACGAGACGGGCACGGTGGCGGGCTTCGCGGACGCGACCGGCCGGTACCTGCCCCTCGTCTGCACGTTGAACGGGACGAAGGTCACCGACGCCGTCGCGCGGCTCCTCGGCACCGACTCGGCCGGGCTCGACCACTTGGCGCTCGCGGCAGCGGCGGGCGCGGAGGGGCTCGTGTTCGTTCCCCATCTCGACGGCGAGCGCACGCCGAACCGACCACACGCAACCGGTTCGCTCACGGGCTTGCGCTCGAACGTGACGGGTGCGCAGGTGGCCCGGGCCGCGGTCGAAGGCGTCGTCTGCAACCTGCTCGCGGGCGCCGACTCCCTCGCACGTTGGGAGCCCCGCGCGTCGACGGGCCGTGTCCTGCTCGTCGGCGGTGGAGCACGTAGCGCGGCGTACCGTCAGGTGGTCGCGGACCTCACCGGGCGCACCGTGATCGTCCCGGAGGACGAGGAGCTCGTCGCGCGTGGCGCTGCGCTCCAGGCGGCCGTCGTCCTCGCGGGTAGGACGTTCGAGCAGGTGGTCGCCGACTGGCGACGAGAGCCTGCGGTCGTGATCGAGCCGGACACGCGGGTCGACGCGGCGGCGATACGCGGCGCCTACGCAGAGGCTGCCGGCGCCGGGCCCTAGCGGCTCGTCGGGTTGCGGTCACGAAGCCCTCTTCGAACCGGCTGTTCCCGGGTACAACCATTCTTCGATGGCGGCGCGGCGCACATGGACGACCACGCGTGTCGCGCTGATCGCGGTGTTCGTACTCGGCGTCCTCGTCGTGCCGGTCGGGCCATCCGGCGCTCGAACCTCGACCTGCGGGCGACTCGATCGGCCGGAGACAGGCTTGCAGGGCGAGGTCCCTCTCGCCGATCAGGTCTCCGGTCGAGCCGCACAGGGTTACAACTGCGGCCTCGCGCTCGTCGGGCACGTGGCGCTCCCGGGCGCGTCGGCGAACATGGCGTGGGCCGGCCACTGCGCGTACGTGGCGACGTCGGGCAGTGGCATCAACGTGGTGGACGTCAGCGATCCCGTGCACCCGACCGTCACGACCACCCTGCACGGCCCGGGGTCGGATCTCACGATCGAGACGATCGCGGCGAAACAGATCGGCTCGCGCGCCGTGCTCGTCGCGGGACGGTACGGGGTCGCGACCGGCGTCCCCGTGCCCGCGCCGATGGACATCTACGACGCGTCCGACTGCGCCCACCCGACGTTCGTCACGACGTTCAACTTCCCGGAGAACATCCACAACCTGTCGTTCTCGCCCGACGGCAACCGGGTCTACGCGACGTTGCCGTTGCAGGTCGTCGACGTACAGGATCCCGCGCACCCTGTGTACCTCGGCAATCTCGAAAAAGACATACCGCAGGCGAATGTGTTCCAGCAGGCGGGTGTACCGAACGCCAGCTACCTGGCCCACGAGGTGTACACGAGCCCCGACGGCAACCTCCTCTACCTCGGCGGCCAGACACCCACGTTCGGTTGGTTCACCATCGCCGACATCACCGGCTGGCCGGCGCGCAAACCCATCGTGCTGAGCCAGGGCGAAGGCCGAGGGCACTCCGTCCGCCTCGCCACGATGAACGGCAGAACGTATTTGCTGCATTCGGAGGAGAGCATCGTCGGGCCGACAGCGAAGGGTTGCGTGCCCGCGTCGACGAACCCGTTCGCCGGCGCCGCCCAACCGTGGCTCAGCGACGTCACCGATCCGACGCACCCGACGATGCACATCAGCCAGCTCACGCTCGCCATCAACGACCCTGCGAACTGCGCGCGTGAGGCTGCCGACGGCGAGAACGCCAGCGTCCACTACCACGACGTCGACAATCCGCAACGCACGACCTTCGTGATGGCATCGATGTGGAACGCCGGCCTCAGGATCTTCGACGTACGCCAACCCCTGCAACCGAAGGAGGTGGCGTATTTCAACGCGGGATCGTTCGCGACGCCTTCCGACAGCGGGGTGCTCGACAAGGCTTGGGGCCACGTCCACTATGACGAACGCACCGGTCAAGTCTGGTTCGCGAGCCAGAGCGGAGGATTCTGGGTCGTCGAGGTCGAGCCGCAAGTGCGGCAGCTGCTCGGGCTTCCTGCGCTACAGGTACTCCATCCGAACGGAAGTGCACCTCGCCCGGCCGACACGATCGGTGCTCTGGGGAGACCCGCGGTGGCGACCGCGCAGTACTACTGCGTGATCGGCTCGGTGTCGCAGTAGCGCGACGTCGCTTTCATCTGCAATTGCGACAAGTAGAGAACGTTTCCGCCCGCGACAGTCGTGTCTCTTGCGGCGCGCTCCGTGGCGGCCCTCCGGCCGGGTGCCGAACGGCACACCGCGTACCCAAACAGGGTGATGCTTTTCTCGCCGATCGGCGTTGAATGGACGGCGAGGTCTGCGCCAAGAGCGGTGGCCGTCGGGTGGCGCCCACGTGGACCGGTTCCGCTGAGTGAGATCGGAGGGACACTCGATGACCGATGCCCCTGTGACCGTTGTTCTCGTACACGGCGCGTTCGCCGATGCTTCGAGTTGGACGGGCGTGATCGAGCAGCTACAGGCAGAAGACGTGCAAGTCGTCGCGCCCGCGAATCCGTTACGCGGCATCTCCATCGACTCGGCCTACATCTCGAGCGTGTTCGGCGAGGTTTCCGGCCCGGTCCTTGCGGTCGGACACTCGTACGGCGGTGCGGTGATCACGAACGCCGCTGCCGGCGCCGGCAATGTCGTCGGGCTCGTTTTCGTCGCCGCCTTCGCGCCGGAGGAAGGTGAACGCCTGGGCGAGGCCGAAGCCGACTCGAAGGACAGCGTCCTCAACTCCGCCTTGATCCCGCGGCACTATCCGACCGGGCACGGGACCGAGAAAGCTCTGGAGTTCGCGATCGACGCTGCAAAGTTCCGTGACGCCTTCGCCGCCGACCTGCCCCGCGAACGAACCGCGGTGATGGCCGCGACGCAGCGCCCCGTCGCCGAGTTGGCGTTCTCCGAACCTTCCGGACCGCCCGCGTGGAAGACCTTGCCCTCATGGGCCGTCGTGGCGACCGGCGACAAGGCCGCGGGTACCGATGTCATCCGGTCCATGGCGCAGCGCGCCGGCGCCGCAATCACCGAGGTCGACGGCTCCCACGTGATCATGATCTCGCAGCCGGCGGCCGTGACCGACGTGATCCTGAAGGCCATCGCCGGCGTCCGCTGACGCCCGCACCGACACGAGCCCACTCATGGACCGCATGGACCGACAAATCGCGATTCGCACGTTTCCCACCGTGACGGAGGCGGAGCTCGTCCGCAGCTTGCTCGAGTCGGCAGGGATTCCGGCGTGGGTCTCGACGGATGATGCCGGTGGCGTCTACCCGTCGTTCCAACTCACGGATGGCGCCCGAGTGATGATCCGCGAGGGCGATCGAGAGACCGCCGAGCGCGTGCTCGCCGACTCGGAAGCACCGATCAAGGGCGAACCACGTCCGACGCCGCGAGGCCCGTAGCCGGCGATTTGGAGGAACTCCTTCTCGTGCGCCGTCTCATCGAGTGTCGACGCCAACCCGGCGACCGCTGAGCTGCCCGGTACGGAGTCGCACGTACTCGTCGCGGTACTCGCCGGCCCAGGATTCGAGCCCGAGCTGCTCGGCTCGTCGCTTCTCGGGGCGGGTGACGATCCGTTCGGCTCGGCCGACCACGTTCACGCTCCAGCCGGTGTGGCGCTCCGGCTCGACCGCGTCGATCTCGAACACGACCTCGTGGCCGAGCAGGGCGGCGATGAGCTTCTCCCCGGGTGCGGTGCGGAAGACGACGTCGCCGTCGAGCATCCCGTACAACACGGGCAGCACCGCGGGGTGCTCACCGCTCCATACCGCCACACGGCCGAAGGAGTTGTGAGCGAGTAGCGTCTCGCACTCCTCTGCGCTGAGTTTCGCAAGCCCGAACGATGCCATGCTTGGACCGTACCGACGACGCCGAGGCGGCGACCAGGGCCGAAGGTCCCGGGCTATGCGGTGATGTCGCGGCGGGCGAAATCCCGAAATGCGAGTGCCATGAAAGCGACCGCGTACACGCCCACGACGGTGAGGACGCGACCGGTCGTTGCAGTCTTGGTATCGGCGAACGCCAGGGCTTCGAGCATGAGCCCCGGGAGCCAGTGGGCTGCGGCCGACACCGAGCTGCCGAGCGTGCGCTCCACCGGCACCGCCCACACCACCATCGCGACGATCGCGACCGTCACGGATCGGGTCAGGACTCCGACCGCAGCACCGAAGGCCTGCCACGCCGCGCAGCGGCGTTGGCGGCCACCGCGGAACGGATCAATTTCTTGAACGCGGCCGCGTCGAGCTTCTCGCCTTCGCGAATGTCGATGGCCCGTCGCGTGTTCCCGTCGAGACTGGAGTTGAACAGCTTCTGGGGGTCTTCGAGCGAAGCGCCTCGGAAGAACGTGAGCTTCACGACCTGCTTGTACGACTCCCCCGTACAGACGCCGCCGTCATGGGACCAGACCGGAACTCCGCCGGACGAGGGCTTCTCCCATTTCCACTCCTCTTCTATCTCCGGGTCCGCGTCGTGGATGAGTTGACGAACCCGGGCGAGTGTCTCACCCCTCCAGTCCCCCAGCTCCTGGATCCTCTTCGTGATGTTCTTCGAAGCATCCGCGCTACTCGGAGCACGTTTCGCCGTCATGATTTCTCCGACCCGAGGCCTCGGTCTCGCCCGACGATGCGGAGGTCCGCGCGCGACAAGCGCGGGCCCTTCCCCACGAAGATATACGGCGATCCGCCCCCGGCAACGAGCAGCGCCTAGGCCAGGTACTTGCGCCGCACGGGAGGCGTCCGGGTCGCCCGATGCGTGCGGTTCTCCCGCTCCTCGTTCCGCAGCCGCCTCTCATTTCTCAGAGCGCCGGCGACCGCGATCGTGACCGCCAGCGCGACGAAAAACGCCGAGAAGATGACGACGTAAAGCATCGGATCTCCTTCCGTCCTAGCCTTGCTCGACAAGCAGTCCGCGCATCTGCTTTCACCAAAACACGCAACGGCGACGCTGGTTAGAGTCAAATGGCACACATTGGTGTTCGGGTCCGTGCGCCGGACGGCTGCGGGTTCACCCCATGGCGTCGCGCACAGCACCCAGGCGCCGGCCGGTGACCAGCGCGGGCACGATTCGCAGCCAGACCTTGTGGACGCCGATGGCCCACGGACGCGGCGGTCCCGCCTCCATGTCGCGCAGCAGCGCCGGCACCTCTTCGATCGGCACCTCGCGCCCGTGGCCCCGGATGAGCACACTCCATCCGGCACGCTCGTCCTCGTCGATGTGATCCACCTCGAACGCAACGATCGACTGAGCCATCGCGGCCTGCTTCGCGCCGCCTTCGACCCGCACGACGACGTCGTGATCGGCGAGGGCATAGTTCACGGGGACGGCGACGGGACCATCGTCGTCGACGTAAACCACGCGCCCGACGTGCCCCCCGTTCAGAAGCTTGAAGCACTCGGCGGCGGATAGCTCTTCGAGCTGGCGTTGGGTCACGAAACCAGTGTGCCCAAGGCCGCTCTTGCCACCAAAGGGCCCAACGTCCATTTCCGCCATGACATCCGACCGCGACGGTCCCGCCCGAGCGGTACGGTGCGCAGCGGCGATCGAGGTAGCCCTCCAGGGACTGAGCTTCACATCCGGGCAGGTGTCCATACCGTCGAAGGGCGGCGCACTTGTGAGTGTCATCCTGCACGGGTGTCCGACCGGGTTCCGTGTACCGGACCGAGCAAAGGAGACTCGACGATGCCGGCTTGTTCATCGGAAGAGCTGACGGAGGCCTTCGAGGCCTTCTGCCGCGTCGGCAACGAGTGCGCAGCGATCGATGACTACAACGCCTTCGCCGACCTTTTCACCCAGGACTGCCTGTACGTGGAGCACTGCTACGGAACGATGCACGGACGAGAGGCGGTGCGGAACTGGATCGTGCCGCTCATGCGGGAATACCCGATCAACCAGATGGAGCGATACACGAACGACTGGGTGTATTACGACCCGTCGAACGGGCGGGTCCTGTTCTGTCCCCGCACCCACATGTCCGACCCCGGCGACGGCAGCGACTACTCGGAGGTCAACTGGAGCCTCGTCGAGTACGCAGGCGACGCACTGTGGTGCATGGAAGAAGACATGTACAACCCCGAAGAGTGGGCCACCCTGCTGAAGAACTGGCTGGCGGCGAAGAAGGCGGCCACGGCTTCCTCCTGATGATGTGCGAGAGTCCCGACCGACAGTTCGGGCGAGGAGGTGCTCGCGATGTCCCTGACGACGACGTTCACCGAGCTCGTCGGCTGCGACGTGCCCATCCAGCTCGCGCCCATGGGCGGTGTGCCGACCCCGGCGCTGATCGCAGCGGTCAACGAAGCGGGCGGCATGGGGGCACTCGGTGCCGGCCCGATGCCATCCGAAGCCCTTGCGGCAACGCTGAGCGTGGTGCGCGCCCACACCCTCGGCCCGCTTGCCGTCAACATCCTGGTGCCGTACCTCGATCTCGACGTCGTCAAGGTCGCCGCCGGTGGGGCCACCGTCGTTGACTTCTATCACGGCGACCCGGACGCCGAACTCGTGGAACTCGTCCACCAGCACGGCGCGCTCGCTGGCTGGCAGGTCGGATCGCTCGACGGCGCCGAGGCGGCAGCGCGCGCGGGATGCGACGTGGTCGTCGTGCGCGGTATCGAGGGTGGTGGTCGCATGCATGGCACGGAGTCGCTGTGGCCGCTTCTCGTCGAGGTTGTGGAGTCGGTGGACCTGCCCGTCCTTGCCGCTGGTGGGATCGGCGACTCACGGGGGATGGCCGCGGCGCTTGCTGCCGGCGCCGCCGGTGTTCGCATGGGAACCCGGTTCCTCGCCGCGGTGGAGTCGGCGACGCATCCCGTCTACCGCGATGCGGTGATCGCCGCCTCCGCGGCCGACTCAGTGCTGACCGACGAGTTCCGTGAGGGCTGGCCTGATGCTCGTTCGTGGTCACGCGTGCTCCGCTCGAGCCTCGAAGCGGCCCGCGCGTTTCAGGGCGGGACCGTGGGCGAGCTCGTCATGGGTCCCGCGACGATGCCCGTGCCGCGGCTTGGCGTGCCGCCGCCGTTGGCGGGGAGCAGCGGCGCCGTGGAGGCGATGGCGATGTACGCGGGCGAGTCGGTGCGTTTTGTTCGCGCCATCGAGTCCGCAGGGGAGATCGTGCGAACGATTGCCGGCGGAGCCGAGCAGCTGTTGCGCGCGTGGTGCTGAGCAACTACGCCCAACCGCGGCACCTACGAGCTGTTCCCCGTACCTGATCCGCACCCTTGAGGGCGCGTAGAACGCATCATTCCTCGGGCAGATCCGCGAAGTTGCGCTTCGCTGCCCGATACCAGCCCATACCGGAGATGGGGTGCTTCCACCTTCCCTTCATCTCCTTGAGTGCACTGGCGTGCGTGTCATCGCCGCCTGCGACCATTTCTCTGAGATGACGATCTTGTGCCTTGATGACCGCGTCAGCGGTGTCTCCCTGCAACCCATAGTCACACGGCCCGCCCAGTTGCTTACATGTCATCGTCTTCATTCGCTCACCGCCTTGTTGACGACCGGTGGTCGTGTTCGCTCTCGCGTTCTATGCCTTGTCCTGAATGAGTCCGAGCATGTTGCCGTCGGGGTCGATGACGGACGCCACCACACGGCCGCCACCCACTTCGTTCGGCGCGTCCTTGACCGTCGCACCAGCCGCGGTCACCTCGGCGAGCTTCGCTTCGATGTCATCGACGTGC